>CAYIQY010000011.1:0-23587 GCA_964365665.1 uncultured Candidatus Saccharibacteria bacterium
TCCACCATTTCATTGTTACCAGGTTACCGAACCACATATGAGCTAATTCGTGAGCGATAACGAGTGCGATATAGTGTCGGCTGGAAATGCTGGTTGTTTTCGGGTCAGCAAGAAGTGCGATTTCGCGGTAGGTAATCAACCCCCAGTTTTCCATAGCGCCTGACGAAAAGTCGGGTAGGGCGACATGGTCACTTTTGGGCAGAGGGTAGGGCGTACCGAAATAATCATCATAAAATTCGATCGCGCGGACGGCGATATCAAGTGGGAAGTCGAGGCTGGCAGTCGGCTGGACTGGAGTTGCCCAAATGTTTACCTCGACACCGCCTTTGGTCGTAGCTGTTTTACGCTGCAATTCACCAACGACGAATGCTAATAAATAGGTGCTCATACGAGGAGTTGTTTCAAAACTGGTAATCAGACTATCCGAATCAAGAGTTTGGGCACTCACTGGCATATTAGACAGGACAGTCTGGTCGAGGTCGGTAGTTAACTGTAGTGCGAAGGTCGCTTTGGCTGCCGGTTCGTCGATGCAGGGAAAGACTTCTCGGGCATGATGTGATTCGAACTGTGTCGCTAGTAGTTCTTTTTTGATGCCGTCAAGTTCGTAATAACTAGGATAAAGACCATGCATCTGGTCGGTAATGACACCGTTAAAGTTGACAGTCACCGTGTGTTCACCGACCTGTAATTTGTCGAGAGAAATGGCAAGTTCGTCGTGTTTGCCATGCGTATAAACGGCAGGCTGATCATCGATTGATGCAGCTGTGATTGTCAGATCTTTCGAATGGAGTTTGATAGGTTGGTCGTTTGCGACCGTCTGACCTTTGATAGTGACGGTGCCTTCGAAAGTTCGTTCGGCGCGGTCAAGCTTTAGTGATAGGTCGTAGTGGCCTGGCGCAAAGTGGTCAATAAGTCGAGATACAGTAGTCATATATCCAGTATACTAAAGAAATGAGTCAGCGCATGCAGCGAAATCGCCGAATAGTCGCAGTTATAGCGATAATAATTACTGTTTTTGGTGCGATTGTGCTGAGTAGCGATATGTGGCAACCGGTCGTTCAGACACCATCACCCAGTGCAGCCAAAGGTACGGCAGCGCAGCTTTTGGCGACGATTCCGACTAAAGGTCGCGCACCTAAAACAAACTATGCACGAACGCAATTTGGTGATGGGTGGGCAACCGTCGCAGGCTGTGATATGCGTAATATTATTTTGCATCGTGATATGCCCGGTAGTGCTGTCGGTCCTGATTGCAAAGTTCTCTCAGGCACACTCAATGATCCATACACTGGCAAAATAATTGCTTTTATGCGAGGTGCTGATACGAGTGCCGATGTGCAGATTGATCATGTTGTCGCGCTGAGTGACGCCTGGCAAAAAGGCGCCCAACAACTATCTGCTGATACGCGGAAGAAGCTCGCCAACGACCCTCTGGAACTATTGGCTGTTGACGGGCCTGCTAATCAGCAAAAAAGCGATGGTGATGCTGCGACGTGGCTTCCGCCCAATAAATCATTTCGCTGTCAGTATGTTGCTCGTCAAGTCGCTGTCAAAGTTAAGTATTCGTTATGGGTGACGCAAGCCGAACATGATGCCATTAGTCGTATTTTGAACACCTGCCCTGGCCAGTCGCTACCGAGCGAGTGACTGACGCTTGTCTGTCTCGTCTTCGATTTCTTGACCGACAATCTCTTCGATGAGGTCTTCGATTGTCACGATGCCAATGATCGCATCATCTTTTTCGACAGGAACTAAGTGTGTACCGGTTGTGATGAACTTTCTCAGCATCGTATCAAGTGCCGTCCTACTTCCGATCAGCTGTACTGGATATAAGTCGAGATCATTCACGAAAACGTCGTTCTCGTCAAAATCGATATCAACCAGATCTTTCATCAATAAAACTCCGTAACAACGTGTCAGTTTTTCGTTAAAGACTGGTATTCGACTGCGACCGATTTCTTTGATTTCATCAATTTTGTCAGGCGATAAGTGAGTGGTTGGTGTGAGCCAATATACTTTGTGGATGGGCATCAAAATGTCACTGACGCGTTTTTCGCTTAGCTGCAGAGCGCCGCGAATAATTTCAACTTCGTCATCGTCTAGTTCACTTTCCTGATGCCCGAGGTGCTCGCTGATCATAATACCCAGTTCATGACGAGTGTGCAGTTGAGCTGTTTGCTGGTCAAATAATTTATCAAGGAGAATCTGTAAAGGTTTGGAAACAGGATATGTCAGGGTAGTCATCAGGCGCATGGCTGGCGCAAAGCGAGCACAGTACCCAAGAGCATCACGGCTAAAGAGCGCCTGAGGCAGGATTTCACCAAGAACGACAATCAATAGCGTAGTAACAATACCAGCGATGAGCCCGTATAAAACACTTTCCAAGACGAGCGAGGTCGCTGAAACAGCAGCAACATTCGTCAGGAGGATTGCTGCGAGAGTTAAATGGGTATTTTTACGAAAGGGTAAGACTTTTTTGGCTTTCGCGTTCCCTAGCTTCGCCTTGCGTCGGAGGTCGTCAGGGTTGAGTGACATCAGCGCGATGTTAAGACCAGAGCATAGCGCTGAAAACCCTATCAAGATGATTACGATACCAATTGTCAGCCAAATACTCACTGTATGTAACTCATGGTAATACAAACAGGTACCTTAGTAAAGGCCTCGCAATTTTGCTTGTACCTGGCATAGCTGTGTGCTATAGTAAACGTAGTACATCCGGCCGGCAGGTCGGAGTTTTTGCTAAAAAGGCATTAAATTCATGAAGCGAAAGGAATAATTATATGGAAGATTTGAACATCAAACAACTGACTCTTGCAGTGCGAACTATTGCAGAGGAAAAGAACTTGCCTGAAGAAACAGTCATGGCTGTTATTGAACAGGCGATTGCTGCTGCATGGCGCCGCGATAATGGCGAGCGCGACCAGGAAGTCCGTGCTGAACTGAATGTGAATGACGGCAGCGCCGAAGTGTACGTTGCACGAGAAGTCGTCGAAGTTGTCGGTAGTGATGCTGTCGAAATCAGCCTTGCAGACGCCAAAAAGATTAAAAAAGATGTTGCAATCGGCGAAATCGTCGAAGAGAAACACGAAGTCACATCATTTGGCCGCGTGGCTGCACAAACTGCCAAGCAAGTCGTGCTACAACGCCTGCGTGAAGCAGAACGTGAGGTTGTCCTGGCTGAATACGAAGACAAGATCGGTACTGTCGTTAACGGTACTGTCCAGCGCGTTGAACCGCGTGTTATTCGTGTCGAACTGGGCAAAGCGACTGGTATTATCCCTCAATCTGAGCAGATTCAGGGCGAATTCTACAGTATTGGTAGCCGCATCAAAGTCTTTATCAAAGATATCGAACGCGACAACCGCGGTCCTCAGTTGATCCTGAGCCGTGGCAATGAACAGTTTGTAGAATACCTGTTCCGCCAGGAAGTTCCTGAAATGGAATCTGGTGCAGTCGAGATCAAGGCTATCGCCCGTGAAGCAGGCCGCCGCACCAAACTGGCCGTTGCCAGCACCGTTCCTGGTGTTGATCCTGTCGGTACCTTTGTCGGCGGTCACGGTACTCGTGTCCAGGCCGTTATGAACGAAATCGGCGACCAGGAAAAAATCGATATCGTTACTTATGATGAAAATAATGAACAGTTTATCCGTAATGCACTCAGCCCTGCCGAAGTTGCCAAGGTAGAGATCGATGAGAAAGAAAAGCGCGCCAAAGTATTTGTCGTTGAAGACCAACAGTCAATCGCGATTGGCCGTGGTGGTCAGAACGTTCGTTTAGCAGCTCGTTTAACTGGGTATGAACTAGACATCGAAACCGCAGTTCCAGAGAAAAAAGCTGAACCGAAGCCAAAGAAGAATATCGAAGACAGCCTCTTGGATGCTGTCGAAGAATCAACCGAAGAATAAGTAGTAAGAATAAATAGTATTGGCACTCGCTTGACGTGAGTGCCAATATTTCCTATACTAGATATAGTGATTCGGCAAAAAGTGAAATAATATGCTTGCGCTGAAGCTAAGGAGGACTGATAATGAGTAGTATGTCAGATGATTTTGCAGAATTTGTTTCGCATCTCACCGACAACGCGCGGACGAGCTTGCAACATGCTGACGCCATCGCCCGCGGCTATGGTAGCGCATATATAGGCACCGAGCATCTATTGCTAGGTGTATTAGCACAGGGGTCATCGGTCGGCGCCAAATTATTGGCAGACGCCGGCGTGACACTTGATCGTGCAGAATTAGCATTGAATTTAACCCCGCGCACGTTGATAGTTAGTACCGGCGCCAAAGGCTTGTCTGAAACAGCGAAATTAACGCTCAAAATGAGCTGGGACATTGCCCAGGAGTTCCACCAGGATTACCTGGGAACAGAACATATCCTCTATAGTATCTTGAACCAAAAGAACGCACGTGCGACGGTACTGCTGCGCGATATGAATATTGACGTACCAACACTGACTGGTGAACTAGAAGAATTCTTCGATCGTCAGACGAATGATTATCAACAATCGCTCGAAGAAGCTACTGCCGGTAAAAGCACGAAGCAGCGACGCGGCGGTGCACTCGACACGTTCGGCACAGACCTCACGGCCAAAGCCCGCGCCGGTGAATTAGACCCTGTTATTGGCCGCGACGAACAACAGGAGCGTTTGGTAACGATCCTGAGCCGTCGCACCAAAAACAACCCGGTATTACTAGGTGAACCAGGTGTTGGTAAAACTGCCGTCGTCGAAGGGCTCGCGCAGCGAATTGCCCGCGAAGACGTCCCTGATCATTTGCTGGACAAACGTGTCGTCCAATTAGACCTGGCTGCGATGATTGCTGGTACCAAATACCGCGGCGAATTCGAAGAACGATTGAAAAAGATCGTCGATGAATTGAAAAATCAGAAAAACGTGATTGTCTTTGTCGACGAACTGCATCTGATTGCTGGCGCTGGTGCTGCCGAAGGCGCACTTGATGCTGCTAATATGCTAAAGCCTGCTCTGGCTCGCGGTGAAATGCGTATGATCGGCGCAACAACGCTCGACGAATACCGCAAACACATCGAAAAAGACACGGCGCTTGAACGCCGTTTCCAAGCGATTATCGTCAAGGAACCATCACTCAAGGACACGTCCGCAATCCTGAAAGGCTTGAAAACCTACTATGAAAAACACCATGGAGTCACTATTAGCGACGAGGTAATCGACCAATCTGTCTACATGGCCGACCGCTATGTCAGTCAACGCTTTATGCCCGACAAAGCGATCGATGTCATTGATGAGGCTGCTGCGTTAGTGCGAGTACGGCATAGCCGCCGTCCGAGCCGGGCGCGTGATTTCAGCCGCCAACTGAAAAACCTGAACGAAAAGATGGACGAAGCCGTCATCGCCGAAGATTACGAGCGAGCGGCATTATATAAGACGCGAATCAGCCAATTGAGTACAAAACTTGCCGAAACTCGTGAAAACGACGAGAAGAAATCACCAGTGATACTACGCGACGATGATATCGCAAGTGCGATTGCAACGATGACAGGTATACCGGTCAAGCGGTTGCAAAAGTCTGAAATCAAGCTGTTGCAACGACTTGAAAAACATTTGTCAAAATTCATTATCGGCCAGGATGAAGCAATTGAATCAGTATCCAAAGCTATCCGTCGTAGCCGCAGCGGTGTCGCGAGTCATAAACGGCCAATCGGATCATTCGTGTTCATGGGTCCAACAGGTGTCGGCAAGACAGAATTGGCACGGGTGCTCGCCCGCGAAGTATTCGGCAGTGACGATGCGCTGATTAAAATCGACATGAGCGAATTTGGCGAAAAGCACAATACGAGTCGTCTCGTCGGTGCGCCAGCAGGCTATGTCGGCTACGAAGATGGCGGCAAACTAACCGACAAAATCCGTCGTCAGCCGTATAGCGTCGTATTGTTCGATGAGATTGAAAAAGCACATCCTGATGTATTCCAATTGCTCCTTCAACTGCTTGAAGACGGTAAACTGACAGATGCCAAGGGTCGCGAAGTCGACTTTACGAATACAATCGTTATCTTGACTAGCAACCTGGGCGCTGATCGTATGATGAAAGAATCCGCACTTGGATTTCATGCTACAACGGCACGTGATGAGAAAAAGCTGGATGAAATGCATAGTGAGAATGCCGAGGCGACACGCGATGCACTTTCCAAGCGCATGCGTCCGGAGCTCATCAACCGCTTTGACGCAATTGTAACCTTTCGCGCACTGACGCCGCGTGAAGTCGGCAAAATCTTTGACAATTTGATCGATGAGCTGCAAGAACGTTTGGTGTCAAAGGGTATTCGTCTGGTCATCAAACCTACGGCAAAGCGCTATTTGATTCAAAAAGGTTACGACGAAAAGTTCGGCGCACGACCACTCCGCCGGGCAATTCAGGACGAGTTGGAACACCAATTAGCTGATGGTATACTAGCTGATAGTTATGAAAAGGGTAGTATTTTGACCGTTACAGCCAGAGGGGGCACACTTGCAATCACCGTTACCGCTGAGCAACCCGCCTAAACATCGTCACGGTGGAACAGTAAGCCTTGCGGCGACAGCCGTGTTACTGGGGCTCAGCCTATTTTTGTGGCTGAACCATCAGTACGCATTAGATACGGTTCATTTCTGGACGTATCAGCCCTCGTCCGCTGTTGCTTCAATCGTTAGCCGCGCCGGACTAAGCGACGCTGGTACTTTCGCACTGTACGCGGCACAGCCGTCGATTGATAACAGTGATAAATTTAATGCTGAGTGCGAACGGATAGAGAAAAATACGGCAATTTTGGGTTGCTATGTCAACGACCGGATTTACTTGTACGACGTGACCGATCAACGCCTAGACGGCATCAAAGACGTAACGGCAGCGCACGAAATGCTACATGCGGTGTACCAGCGGATGTCAGCAGACGAAAAGTCGCAAATTGATAGCCTGGTCGATGAAGAGTACAAAAAGCTCAGTGCCGATCCTGAATTTACTGAACGAATGGCATTCTATGCCCGAACGGAACCTGGCGCGCGCAATAACGAGCTCCATTCGATTATAGGTACGGAAGTTACCGATATCAGTCCTCAACTCGAAACTCATTATCGCAAATACTTTACCAATCGTAGCAAAGTTGTTGCGCTACATGACGGGTATAGGAGCGTTTTTACCAAACTTGATGATCAGGCAAATACCTTGGATATCCAGCTAAAGCAACTCTATCAGAAGATTCAAACGGATAAAGCCAAGCATGAAAGCGACTCAGCTGCTTTAGATGCCGATAAGGCTGATCTAAAACAACGCGCTGAGAGCGGACAAATTTCGTCACAGGCACAAATCACGCAATACAATAGTGAAGTGCAAGCCGTGAATAGGCGAGTAGATGCTTTGAACCAGCTAAGACTGAGTATTAAGAATGAGATAGAACAGTATAATTTACTAAGCGATCAATTTAACGCTATACAGACACAGACGCGCAATCTCAATAAAAGTATTGATAGCACCCTCGCTCCGGCAGCTAAGGTATAATAAAGACATGGTAAAAACGCGGACCCTTTTCGTCTGTCAAAATTGTGGAGCGTCATATCCCAAATGGACGGGACGTTGCGATAACTGCGGAGAGTGGAATACGCTAGTTGAACAAGCGCCTGTTTCGACGGGAAAGTCGGCTGTCGCAAGGAGCAGTGGTGCAACATTAAAACCTCAAACAATGCGATCGATTGCCAGTGAAGACACGTCATCGCGGCTATCAACTGGAATTGCCGATTTGGATGCGGTACTTGGTGCTGGAATACTGCCTGGAGGTGTTATTTTGCTGGCTGGCCAACCTGGAATTGGTAAAAGCACATTACTGCTGCAGGTTTCGGCGTCGGTTGCTCAGAAAGTGCCTGTTTTGTACGTCAGCGGCGAGGAATCGGCGTCGCAGGTAAAACTACGTGCCGAGCGACTGGGGGCTGAGCGCCACGAACAACTGAATTTCGCTGCGAGTACCTCGGCTGACGATATCGCAGCGACAATCCGGTCGGGCGCCTACAAATTGGTGATCGTTGACTCGGTGCAAACATTAACACTTGGCGAGATTACTTCGGCTCCAGGAAGTGTGAGCCAGATCACGAATAGCAGTAATGTTATTATTCAGGCCGCCAAAGCTGCCGGAAGCGCCGTAGTGTTGGTTGGGCATGTGACCAAGGAAGGTTCGATTGCGGGACCGAAAGTACTGGAACATCTTGTCGATGTTGTCTTGCAATTCGAGGGCGATCGGTATGGTGGGTTCAAAGTCGTGCGGGCAATAAAAAACCGTTTTGGTTCAACCAATGAAGCCGCTATTTTTGAAATGAACGAAAAAGGGTTGGTCGTCGTTGAAAATCCCTCGGCAGCGCTTTTGGCCGAACGCCAAAATGCCGACGGTTCGGTGGTTCTCGCAACGCTTGAGGGCACACGACCACTACTGGTAGAGATACAGGCGCTTGTCAATCCAACTAATTTCGGCTATCCTAAACGTACAGCCAGTGGGTTCGATTTGAACCGGCTCAATCTACTCATTGCGGTGCTGGAACGGCGCACCAAACTGAATTTATCGGACAAAGATGTATATATCAATGTCGTTGGCGGATTGAAACTGGCTGATCCGGCAGCGGATTTGGCGATTTGCATGGCAATTGCGAGTGCAGCTGCCGGAAGGCGGCTTGATGATGGGGTGGTCGTATTCGGCGAAGTCGGATTAGGTGGGGAGGTGCGGTCAGCCAGTAGTGCCCCGCGGCGGATTGACGAAGCTAAAAAACTTGGCTTTACCCGCGCAATTGCACCGTCAGCGGGTAAAAAGAACCCCTTTGTTTCGGGAGTGAAAGATTTGCGCCAAGCGCTGATCGATTACCTTCAAAAAGAACAGTAATTATTATAAAAACGGAAAAGAGAATATGAATATGGAAATTGAACAATTAGTAATTGTCGGAGTACTCCTCGTACTACTGGCAGAAGTAACCTATCTTGTGGCAAAGTTGCCACGGCAAACAACTGGCAAAAAGCGTCTGATATTTATCGATACTTCGGTGTTGATCGACGGACGGATTATTCCTGTGGCCTTGTCTGGTTTTATCGGTGATACACTTGCGATTCCTCGCAGTGTTATTGGTGAACTGCAGTTTTTGGCAGATAACGCTGATGCCGAAAAGCGTGCGCGGGCACGGCACGGGCTGGATATCGTGCAGGAACTACAAAATATGGACGGCGTCGATGTCCAGATATTCCAGGATGGCAGCAAAGCCGAAGAAGGCGTCGATGAACGACTTCTCAACCTGGCTAAAAAACATAATGGAGTTATCTGTACGATTGATTACAATTTGAACAAAGTTGCCGTCGTCGAAGGTATTAAGGTTCTCAATGTCAATGAACTAGCAAAAGAACTTCGTATGGCTTATTTGCCAGGCGAAAAACTGATGCTCGAACTGGTTCAAAAAGGCCAAGACTCTCATCAAGCAGTCGGCTACCTAAAGGATGGTACGATGGTCGTTGTCGAACATGCGTCGGCTCAAATCGGCCAAACGGTCGAAGTCGAATTTATTCGCAGCTTGCAAACTGCAGCTGGCAAAATGATGTTTGCCAAGAGGCTTGATACTACCACCAAGCCTCCACAGCAGGCTAACTCAAAACCTGCCGGTACTAAGCCAGCACCTCGACCTGCGCCTCAAGCGCCACCAAATCGTCCTTCTTCGAATCGTCGACCAAAACAACGTCGATCAAGTGATCGCGAAGCTAGTTTGATTGACCTTGTCGATAAACAGAGTTAGTAGATAATAGTCGGTAAAAACCTACGGATACGTTCGGCTTGCACCGCCGCTATAGAATATATCATCGGTTGCAGTTGCCGTTATCGTAAGGGGACCTGGACCGCTCGCAGTGTACGGCGCGTAGTAGGTTCCGCCAGCAACAATAGCCTGGCTGTTGATCGTTGCTCCGTTGACCGCAATAGTAAGTCCTGTCAAAGTGCCTTTACCCTGTGTGACTGAGACGGCAATCTGACCGGCAGTGAAGTCAATGTTAGACACTGTAGGCTTGGCATCATCACAGAGATGGGCATCATCGTCTTTAGTTGCGTCGTAACCGTTCGGTGCTATGAAGACTGGCTTCTTGGTGATCGGGTCGGTCGTTTTCAGTACATCAAGTTCAATCTTGGCGCCATCCGGCGTACAGTCGGTAGCCTTCTTTTTCGATACTTTGTCGAAGGTTAATTTACTTGATTGCTGAGCTTTGTTCTTGTTGTACCACGAAGGAAAAAGTTCGTTACCGATTTTTTGCACGCCAGCCGGCATCGTATACCAATCACCTTGTTTCCAGCGGCCATCTTTTGCATAGACTTCCTGGTGAGCATAAGCCATGACCTGGTTGATAATGACACCAGGCAGTGACGAGTTACCGTTTTTGAGCGGCGTGGTATCAGAGTTACCGAACCAAACACCCATTGTCAGTGCCGGGCTATAGCTCATCATCCAAATATCTTTCGATTTGCCGTTAACGTCAGATGTACCGGTTTTGCTGGCAGTCTTTACTTTGCCCTTATCAACGACGAGTCCGGGGAAGTTGCGGCCATACAGACCGGCGCGGGCATTATCGTCAGCCAGAATGTCCGCTAAAATGTAGGCAACCTGCGGGTCGATAACTTTTTTAGATTGGTTATCCTGCCATTTTTTCAAAGTTTCATTGTTGGAGTTCTTGACTTCCAGGACGCTTGAAACCGGTTTGTAGGTTCCGCCGCGTGCAAGGGTCGAAAAGGCATTGACATGGTCAACCTGACGCGTTCCGCAGCCACCAATGGCTGATGCCAATCCCACTTGGGCGTCAACTCCCTGCGTACAGTAATTGATGTCGCCAGCGTTGCGAGCCAATGTGAGAGATGGTTTGACGCCGGATATCGCCATGGCTTTGATTGCCGGGATATTACGCGACAAAGCCAGGCTTTGACGGATGGTGAGGTTGCCGCGGAAGCCCTTGTCGGCGTTACTCGGAGTGTAGCCACCCTCGAACGTTGTCTTGACGTCAGGAAGGACAGTGCCGCTACCGTAAATATTCATATTCACATCTTCGTGCTGAGAGAATAATTCTGCGTAGATCAGGGGTTTGATAGTAGATCCGGGTTGGATATACGCCATCGCTGCATTGTCTTGGCCAAAGCCTTCGTAGTTATAGTCACGGCTGCCCATCATTGCAACGATCTGTCCTGTCTTGGTATCCTCAACAGTCGCTGCGCCATTGCTAAAGCCTGCATATTCCGGCACACCTTTGTACTTAGGGTTCTTGGGGTTAAATTCTTCGTCAAAGCTCGCTTCGAGTTTATTCTGGATGCCAAGATCAAGTGTTGTCGTAACGGTCAGACCGCCGCGACCAACAGTCGCCTTACCGAGCTCTGACTCTAGCTGCGATCGTACCATTTGGACAAAATGCGGCGCCTTTATATCACTGTACTGTGACGCCTGAGGCAGGATCGTATCCATGATCGGTTGCGCCTTGGCCTTGTCGGAATCAGACTTGCTCACAAAACCTTGTTCAACCATGGCATCGAGAACCTTGTGTTGGCGCTCAACTAGAGCAGTTTGGCCGGCAGGATTATATGGGTCGTACAAACCTGGCTGGTTCGGAATACTCGCGAGTAATGCCGATTGCGCAAGATTGAGCTCTTTGGCATCAACGCCAAAGTAAGTCTTGGCAGCTGATTCAACACCGTTGCGCCGACCACCATAAGGCGACTCATTCAGGTACAGGTTGAGGATCTGATCCTTGTCATACATGCGTTCGACCTCGATCGATAAGATAATTTCTTTCACTTTGCGCGGTATGCCAGCCAGACCGCGTTGCTGGGCTTCATCAGAGAAAAAGACTTGTTTGACCAGCTGCTGAGTCAGTGTGCTGCCGCCCTGTGTGCTTCCGCCGCCATAGTTATTGATCAGTGCGCGTGTGATACCAGTGAAGCTAACACCACCGTGTTTGTAAAAATCTTTGTCTTCGATGGCCACAGTCGCTTTTTTCATGAGTGGATTGATATCGTTGCCATCGACAACCAGTTTGTAGTCGCCATCGCCCTTATCTTCCCAAAGTAGTGCATCCGCACCACCGGCTGGCCCGCGCCGATCATAGTATTTGGTTACAGTCGTGTGAACCCGTTTGGCAAGTTCTTCGGGACGAATCGAGTCGAGATCTTTACGGAAATAGGCGAACAGGCCACCGACAAAGACAACTGACAGTATTACCGAGACGCCAGCAATCTTGAGGAGCATAAAACCACCCTTGCGGCTGAACCAATAAGCGGCGACTCGCTTTGGGTGCAGACGGGCAAAAAAGCGCTTTACAGGGTGTTTTGGCAGTGTTGCCAGATACTCGGCCTTGCGGCGGTGAGCAGCATCTTTTTTGGTACGTCGAGAGTGCGCTAAATTAGCGTAGACATTTAACTTCCGCGAACGAGGGTTTTTTGCCACCTTAATATCTATTTCCCATAAGCAATATTACGACTTATTATAGCACCAATCTGCAGGTAGCAATACACAATTTCTGATACAATACGACCATGAGCTTATCAGAAGAATTAACTTGGCGTGGCTTCGTCAATCAGACGACGCTGCCTGACCTGAATGTATTAGACGGCGAGCCGTTGGCTTTTTATCTCGGGGTTGATCCGAGTGCCAGTAGTATGACCATTGGCAACTTAGCAACGGCCATGATGGTGCGACACTTTATCGATCATGGCCACAAGGCATATCTTCTTGTTGGAGGCGCTACGGGTATGATTGGTGATCCAGATGGCAAAAAGGATGAACGTAACCTCAAAACACTTGAGGAAATCGAGTCGAACAAAGCTGGAATTGCTGCGCAGTACAAAACACTTTTTGCCGACCAGTCATTTGAACTCGTCGACAATTATGATTGGTTCAAGGGTCTGAATTATCTTGATTTTTTGCGTGATGTTGGCAAGCATGTACCACTGAGTAGTATGTTAGGACGTGATTTCGTTCAGGCACGACTCGGCGAAGGCGGTAGCGGTATTAGTTATGCTGAGTTCAGTTATTCGTTGATCCAAGGTTATGACTTTTTGAATTTGTATCGCGAACATAATGTTACGCTGCAACTCAGTGGCGCCGATCAATGGGGCAATATTATTGCCGGTGTCGATTTGATTCGCCGCATCGAAGGTGGCGAAGCGCACGCTTTTAGCGCGCCATTGATAGTCAACAAAACCACCGGCGTCAAATTCGGCAAATCTGAGGACGGCGCTGTGTGGTTGGACTCTACATTAACCAGTGTCTATCAGTTTTATCAATTCTGGCTGAACGTTGATGACGAGGGCGTGATTGACTACGCAAAAATTTATACATTGTTATCAAAGGACGAGATTGAAACGCTTGCAAATGAGCAGCGATCTGATCCCGGGGCACGTGCGGCACAAAAGCGCCTGGCCTATGAAGTCACCAAAATTGTCCATGGTGCCGACGGTGCCGACAGCGCCCGTCGCGTGACTGAAGTATTATTTGGAGGATCTGACTTTGCGGGATTGTCACAGAGTGATCTTGAATTACTTGCAGCCGAAATTCCATCCATAGCAAGTGGTGCCAGCATCGTCGACCTACTTGTTGACAGCGGTCTTTCCGCCAGCAAGGGCGAAGCACGTCGCCTCATCCTAGGTGGTGCAATCTCAGTCAATGGTGTCAAAATCACCGATGACCAACACATCGGCCAACCATCCCTCGTCAAAAAGGGTAAAAACAGCTTTCTACTCGTGCAGTAATTCGTCAAATGATATAATTGATATTCGAGACATAACATAAGCCGGAGAATATAAATGACTAAAAAAGTTATTGCCTTTGACCTCGACGACACACTTGCTATCACCAAATCACCAATGTCGGATCGGATGAGCGAAATCCTCGTTCAGCTACTTGAACACTATGATGTTTGCATCATTTCCGGTGGGAAGTTTGAACAGTTCAAAAAACAAGTGGTAGATCGATTAGAGGCACCAGCTCACAAGTTAAACCGGATGCATCTTATGCCTACGTGCGGGACACGCTATTACCGATACGATGAAATACGTAATGATTGGGAAATCCAATATGCCGAAGATCTGACTGAAAGTGAAAAAGAAAACATCATTAAGGTCACGGAAAAAGCATCTAAAGACGCCGGACTTTGGCCGGTGAAACCATATGGCGATGTCATTGAAGATCGAGGTAGCCAGGTGTCAATATCCTTTTTGGGACAGCAGGCACCAGCGGAAAAAAAATACGAATGGGCTGACAAATATTCAGATGAAAGGCTTAAAGTCCGTGCCATTATCGCTCAACAACTACCTGATTTTGAAGTACGAGCAGGCGGTTCAACGACTATCGATATTACCCGAATTGGTATTGATAAAGCCTACGGAATGAAGAAGTTAACAGAAGCGATTGATATCAGTAAAGACGAAATTCTATTTATTGGCGACAAGTTAGATGAAGGTGGTAACGATTATCCCGTCAAAGCTATGGGGATTGATACGATTGCCGTCGAGCGATGGGAAGACACGGCATTCGTACTTGAGGGCATTTTGGGCGTTACAGAGTCTGCATAGAGACATATTCTAGTGCTACACTGAGATTATGAATCTGACCACACCTCTACAAATGGTCAAGGGAGTTGGGCCACGGACGGCTGAGCAATTAGTGGCGGCTGGTCTGTACACCGTTGGTGATTTGATCACCTTTTTGCCTCGTGGCTATGAGGATTTTTCGGAAGTCGTTGCGATTGCAGACATTCAACCCGGTAAACGAACGATTCGGGCGCGCTGCGAGTCAATAACGACGCGTAATGTTCGCCGTGGTATGCGTATTACGACGGCAACACTTGCAGATAGTTCCGGTAAGTTGCAAGCTGTCTGGTTTAACCAACCGTATCGTGCAACCCAACTCAAAGGTGGTGGTGAATTTTTCTTTTCAGGAGAGTTCGAATTCAACTTCAACCGCTACCAACTAACCAACCCAAGTGCTGAACAGGTGAGTGATTTGCCGGTATCAACCGACCGGATCGTGCCGATTTATCGTGCTGTCAGGGGTTTGAAGAGCCAATTGGTGCGTAAATTACTGACAGAGCTGAAGCCGTTGATTACGATGCTTCCTGAAACCTTGCCATCGGATGTTATAAAACAGGACAAGCTCATTAGCTATAGCCAGGCACTCCTCGGGCTCCATTTTCCAGATTCACAAACTGATGTCGAGAAAGCACGTGAACGATTAGGATTTGAGGAGTTGTTCAGTCTTTTGCTTGCATCGCAACTCAACAAAAAAGCGAACGCCCAATTAGAAGGTTGGCGAATTCCTTTCGATAAGGCCGCAGTTACATCATTTGTGAAACAACTGCCATTCCAACTGACGGATGCGCAGCGCCGCGCCGCCTGGGAGATTATTCAGGATTTCGAGCGCGAATCACCGATGAATCGATTATTGCAAGGTGATGTCGGTAGCGGCAAGACGGTTGTCGCGGGTCTGGCGGCAAGGCAGGCAGCATTTGCGGGATTCCAATCGGCCATTATGGCGCCAACCGAGATTCTGGCATCACAACATGCCGAGACGCTGACAAAACTGTTGCAACCGTTGGGCGTGACAGTCGGTCTACTTACAGGTAGTGTCAAAGGTAAGGCTCGAACGACACTGTACGAACAGATCTCTAGTGGTGGTGTCGATGTCGTTGTTGGTACACACGCACTGATTCAACAAACGGTGAAATTTCACAAACTTGGCTTTGTTGTTATCGACGAACAACATCGTTTTGGTGTCGCACAGCGGCAGGAACTGTTGAAAAAATCAGCCCATATGCCACATTTGCTATCAATGACAGCGACACCGATTCCGCGCAGTCTGGCACTGACAGTGTATGGTGAATTGGATATTAGCATTTTGAACGAACTACCTGCCGGCCGCAAACCGATTATCACCAAACTGTGGTCACCGAATAGTCGGGCGCAACTGTATGACATCATCGAGGAACAGATAGCTACGGGGCGCCAGGCATATGTTATTTGCAGTCTAATCGACGATAATCTGCAGAATGATCTCAAAAGTGTTCAGGAAGAATATAAAAAATTACGTGTTGGCCCATTCAAACATCGCCAGATTGGATTACTGCATGGCAAATTGAAACCTGCCGAAAAAGACGCTATTATGGCCGACTTTGCATCAGGTAAAACTGATATCCTTGTCAGTACGACAGTGGTTGAGGTCGGCGTCGACATCCCTAATGCAACGGTCATACTGATTGAAAATACCGATCGATTCGGGCTTTCTCAACTGCATCAATTGCGTGGCCGTGTTGGCCGGTCGGATCACCAAAGCTACGCGTTTTTGATGCTATCTGACAGTCATAAACCATCTCAGCGACTACGGGAAATTGAAAAGTCCAACGACGGATTCTATCTGGCGGAAGTTGATCTGCGGCTCCGTGGACCCGGCGAAATCTACGGACGATCACAGCACGGAGACCTCAATTTACAGATTGCGACACTGGCAGACACCAAGCAAATCGCTCGTGCGCAGCAAGCCGCCCGCAAATTCGTCGAATCAGGTAAGGATTTGCTACAATATAACCAGTTAGCTCAGCAGGTAGAAAAATACCAACGGCTTACAACGTTAAATTAATAATGACAAATCACACAAAAGGGAAAAGAGCAGCCCGACAAGGCGAATTTACTTCGACTATCGGCGCGATGAGAAAAACCGCAGGTTTGTCTTATAAGGCGAAGCCTCAATATGTATAGTGGTACAACATTCCGAAACAAATCCGGCCGCCTGATGGGAGTACATCAGCGGATCGATCGTCTGGCGCGGCGCGAGCTGCAGCCGTTCCTCGCACGCCGTCAGTATTTTCCTCTCCAACGGAATATTTTGCATTTTGAGGGCTTGAATGGGCCCGATGGGATCAAGCGCAAAAGCCCCGGACAAGACGAGCCATGGCATTACATCGATCCAACGGATTATGCAGACGACGCACTGCGCCAGATGATTCGTGATCATTTGCATAATCTCACAGCTGCACTCGTCGAAGACAATCAGCAACGTGCAGCGTTTGAAGCGGCCTGGTTGGCTCATGCTATTACTGACGGCCTGACGCCGGCGCATCACTATCCGCTAGAAGAAAAGTTGGAACAACTTCGTGACGGCGAAGGACTGGAAACGCGCACCTCGCACAAAGAAAAGCTCGTATTGCCAGGCAAAAATCGCCGCCATCAACTACGTAATAACTGGGAATTCTGGGGCGCCAAAGGCGTTATGACAACGCATTTTACATTTGAATTAGGTGTCGCAACGACAATTGCTACCGGTAAGCTGCCAGGAACAGCGCCGAGTGGAAACGATATTGTGCGGGTAAAAAACGAGGGCTTTTTGCCTCTTTTCGATGAAGCATTGCAACGGGTTGCCGCATTGCAACTATATGAAGAGTTTTACCGCGTTGGTTGGACTCGTCGTTTGGCTCGCGATACCAAAGCCCAGCTGATTCCCGAGATTATCCGTATGGTGACGCTAGCCTGGTACAGTTGTGCGCTGGCTGCTAGCACCAAAAAGGCGAAGTCATGAACCTCCGGGTCATTGCCGGGCGTTTCGGCGGTAGGACAATTGCCGCACCTGATGGCCGCGGCACCCATCCAATGAGCGAACGTGCCCGAGGGGCACTATTTAATAGTTTGGGGGCGAGCGTGACCAATGCCGTCGTGCTAGACGCTTTTGCTGGGACGGGTGCGCTGGGAATCGAAGCAATTAGTCGTGGTGCGCGCCATGCGACATTTATCGAACGCGATCGTAGGGCACAGCTAGTGCTTGCAGATAATATCAAAACACTAGATATAGCGGATCAGTCAAAATTAATTAAAGCGTCAGTGTCCGCTTGGGTTGACACCTATGACGGGCGACCGTTCGACCTTATATTTGCAGATCCCCCCTATCACGACTTGCAGTTATCCACAGTTTTTTTGCTGATGGGGCTTTTAAAACCAGGCGCGCTTATGGTATTATCACATCCAGGTAGACATGAGAGTCCGACCAAAACCGGAGTTGTTGTGGTGGACAATCGTAGTTATGGAGACGCGGCTCTCACGTTCTACCGCCTAGAAGAATAGATTTCGACACCTGAGAAAGGTGTTTTTTTGTTGTATGCAAAAGAGTGCTTGAACTTCAAATCTTGGTACGGATGAAAGGACTTGAACCTTCACGCCTTACGGCACTAGCTCCTAAGGCTAGCGTGTCTACCAATTCCACCACATCCGCACAAAGATTTAACGTTCAAATTCGGCACTCGCGCGTAAAGACTACTATACCAAAATCTTCCCCGTTAATCCAGGGTTATTGAATTAACACCGCTTGTGCTATCATAAGAACACATGAGTAAAGTGGCGCAGTATCTGAACGAGCATTTGTTGGGAGAGGTAACGACCAACGACAATATTCGTCGGCGGTTTGCAACGGATGGCAGTGTCCTCGGCATCCTTCCCGACATGGTGATTTATCCTCGTAGCACGAGTGACCTGCGCAAAGTAGCGCGGTTTTCGTGGCAGCTTGCCGAAAAAGGCCACAAATTATCGATTACGGCTCGTGGTGGCGGCACAGATCAGACAGGTGCAGCTATCGGTTCGGGCGTTATTCTCAATACCCAGACGCATTTGAATACGATTTTTGAAGTAGACGCTAAACAAAAGCTGGTACGGATGCAACCTGGTGTTACGTTTAAAGCGCTGAATGATGCATTACGACTCCAGGGGTTGTATATCCCTTCGTATCCTGTTTCACAGGCATACAGCACTATAGGCGGTGCAATCGCTAATAATGCAAGTGGTATATTGTCGGGCAAATATGGCGCGACCGGATCATGGGTCAACCAGCTCGAAATAGTCCTGTCTAACGGTGAAGTGCTACAGACCGGCCGCGTCAGTAAGCGTGATCTTGGCCGCAAAAAAGGCCTTCAGACGTATGAAGGTGAGATTTATCGCAGCATCGATAATTTACTGACGGATAATGCAGATCTGATCAATAATCTGGCTGTTGATGTACGTGATAATGTCGGCTACAATATCGCTGATATTCGTCATCGTGACGGTTCAATCGATTTGACACCGCTGTTTATTGGTAGCCAGGGAACACTCGGGATTATATCCGAAGCAATTATGAAAACCGAACATGTGGCCGAGCAGCCACTGGTCGGGGCGATTGCATTTGTTGATTATGACGGGGCACGTGACGGGCTAGATGCTCTGCGAGCGTTCGAACCCGCTGTAATGGAATTGATTGATGCGCGACTGCTGGTGACTGCAACGGAACGTGGCAAGCGTTACCCATTTTATAATAACGCGTTAGATCAAGGCGATGTCGCAGCGATTGTGGTCGTTGAATTTGATAACCATGGTGACCGTGCCAAGAAAAAAATCGCTAAACGTATTGCCAAATTATTTGCAGATCAACCGGCTTACGTTGTCCTCGAACGTGACGAAAATAAAGCCGCCGATCTGCAAGCGCTCGAACTAGTGCCAGCACTGGTACAGCAATCCGACAAGGCTGACGTCAGCGCACCGCCTCTTCTCGAAGGCGCCTATATTCCTGCCGAACGCTTCGAGGATTTTGCTGGTGCAGTTGCAGCTCTCGAGGCCAAGAACCATGTCGAATTGCCGTTATCTGGCCATGCAGCGCAGCATGTGTATTACTCTCGACCATTACTTAATTTGCAAAAAGTTGGTGACCGCCAAAAAGTCTTTAAATTGCTGGCCGAATGGGCTACGGCTGTCGCTGCGCATAGTGGACATCTGATTGGAGAGTCGGGCGAGGGACGGCTAAAAGCACCATTCGCGTACAAAGAATTGGACGACGAGGTGAAGGAGCTCTACGCAGCGATACGGGGTATATTCGACCCGCTTGATATCATGAATAGCGGCGTTAAACAGTCAACTGATCTAAAAAAACTAGTGTCAGATCTGCGCAATGATTATGACGGCAGTGATTTTGCCGAGCACCTAAGCGCAAACTAATTGCTACAAAAGTTCGTCTTGTTTGTTGCCGAGAAAGACGATCCACTGACGGATCAGTCGAATCATTGTTTTGAGTGGCAGGTCAACAGCTGCGTCGAGAATCTGCGCGATGATATTCAGTTTACCGAAGCGATAAGATATCTTTTGTCCTAGGTAAATGAATGGAACATATAGGAAATTGCGGATCACTGTCAAAAGCCCGTTATCAGCCGAAACATGTTGCAACTCTTTGACCTGAACCGTCAGGCGGTAGCCCAGGAAACTGGCGGTCGAGAAGAAGAATACAAAGATAATGCCCTGAACGATATTAAATTGCAAAGCACTCAAAGCCCAGGCAACCAGATAGAAAACACCAATAAAAAGTAGTACATAGAGTACATTAAAGACGGCAGACCGACTCGCAGCTTCGGTGTACTTGATTGATAGTGTCGACTGGGCAGGTGTTTGATAAATCATTGCTTTGATATAGTTTCTAATTGCATCCGTATTAGCTTGCCCGGGTAATTTAATCGTTAATGCCGTTATAGCAATGAACAGGGGCGGGAATAGAAGGTTTATGACGAGCGGTAAAATAATGATAGATCCCATTACTACCAAATCGTATGGTATTTCAATAAATAGCCCGATCAATGCTTTGGTGATAAGCAGGAATATAACACTTTTGATAATACCGCGGTCGACACTTTTTCGAACCTGTCGATATGCTTGCTTGATGGCCGAGTCTACAATGTTCAAGGTTTTTGTTTCGCTAGCGAGCTCTTCCACTCCGAGCGTATCGGCATCGGTAAAGAACGCCGAGCGAAGAACTCTGAGTGGTGCTCCGTTTTTGGTAATTAGGCGAGATAATTTGGTCGTTGCAGGCAGGTCGGCTAACGTGTCATATTGCACATTAAAATCGACAAAGCGATCGACATTGTCCAGTGGAATCGTATGCAGGTCGAATAGTCCGCTACGGACATTGGCATCATTCGACTTCAACAGTGCTTTGTGAATACTGATATACAGTACAGTCGGTCGATCTTGAGGTTCAACCTGATCGTCTTTATCGAGTACCCTGTCGTAATCGATAAGGTTCGTGAAATGTGCATGAGCAAGATGAACGAAACTAAGCAAGCGGATAGGATTGTTCAATACCTGCTCAGACTTGACTGACACAAGTTCAAGGATCCAATCCTCTACGGTTTTTTTGGGAATATCTTTGCGCTTGTTCGTGACTTTCCAATAGAGTTCGTAGCAATCATTCAAAAGTGTATCAAGCGCTTCAACTTTTGATAGTGGGATTGAGTCGTTTTTAAGATATTGCGCCTGCGTCAATTCGATGATCAGCTCTTTACCAAGCCCTTTGACCGAACTTTTCCCGGCAAACAGCACCGTTCGACGGTAGTATCGCAGGATTGCCTGCTGCATCAGCAAATGATCTTCGATGTTTTCAGAAGCGTTACGAAGCTGCTCGTAGGCAATTAAAAGTACGTTCGCAACATTGGGAACATGAAGTTTTTCTTGATTCTCAAGCGATTTGTAATAGCGGTCGTGCGCCGATATGTTATGGAGCGACTTTTTGAGTTGCTCGCCAACGGGCGTTAGTTTTGGTGCGGACATACCATTGTATTATACACCCGACTTGTGGCGGTTTGCCAAATCATCTATAATCTGTAAAGTTCGTTATAATAGATCAGGTGTAACCGGATGTGGCGACTGCGTGGAACGCAAATAATCGTAGACGCGCGCGTCTAAGGTGTATGCCTGGAAGCACACTAAACTGACGGACAGCACTTACATTATGCGGATGTGGCGGAATGGTAGACGCGCTAGCTTCAGGTGCTAGTGTTCGCAAGAACGTGGAGGTTCAAGTCCTCTCATCCGTACCAACTAAAGAAGACCGGAAGGGTCTTTTTTAGTTGGTTATGCATATTTCAGATAATCCTCAGACGTTGCTATACTTATGGTATGAGTACGAATCCTGAAAGTGGTCGATCAACAGAAAGTCCAAACGGCTTTAATATTGCCTTTCAGCCTAACAAACAAACTGTGCAAAAATTAGTAAAGCCGCTATTTACCGAAGAGGGACTACGATACCGACGTGATAGAGATGAAGGATTACTGCGCCTGCACTTGCCTGGCAAATTTGATCTTCTAGAACCCGTAGCAGATACTGACCGAGATCTGGCGATGACGGCTATATTGGCAGATGCTGCTGCGGATCTAGGAAGAAACAAGAATAGGCCACTTTATATAGAAGCAGCTTTTGGAATTCCTCGAAATGTAAAAGTTCATAATCCTAAGGAACGTATGTACGAAACTGTGAACATGGGGCTGGAATATGGTTTTACATTCGATGCAGAGGATGAGGACTTTGTTGATCACATTACACGGGCTGCCTTGAGGCGCCGTAGTTCGCCGTATGTCAGCAACAGCAGTAACAGAGGCGACATGCCGTTAGGAGCTATCAGTATGGGCATTCCACGGGCTCATTTGGGTTATAGAGCGGCCGATCAGATACCGACTTTTGTAACCTCAAAAGTAAATGAGGCCAACAAAGCTTTGGATGAAGACAAAAAGAAGAAAATAGAAGAGAGAAAGTACTTTATCCCAATTAGCGGGATCAAGATAGTTGAAATACCTTAGCGTCCGCCGCTGAGTGCGGCACCGATCGCGATAGCGACAATAATAACGAGGGCAAGGCCGAGTATGGCAAATGGCAAGATCAGTGTCGCCCACGACAGCCAGTGAGCCTTCGGTTTGTCGTCACCTAACTTATCAAATTGTTTATAGAGAACCGCATTTGCACTTGTCGTCACGACACTGCTCAAAGCACCGAATGTGAGCAAGTTAAATAGTGTATTTGCCGCAAATGTTGTCAGCCATGCACCCCGTGTCAGACGCAGGCTTTCTTTGATTGCCGCAGTGCCGCGCAGGTGTTTGTGGTCATCATAAAACGCAACGCCAGCCAGACTATAGCGCACAGACATAATAATCCCCGGAACAATGAACAGGAGTGTCCATAGCACTAATTTGACAAAGATAACTACTTGTAACCACAGGTATCCCCATAAGTGCTCGAATGCGATATGGAAGGCTTGATTTAACTTTACTTCCTTGCCTTTGGCTAGTTGAGCGGACGTATAACTGGATACACCGCCAAATAGTGCGGATACCATCGCAATGGCCAGGCTGATGACTGCGATAGATCCAATTGCGAGTGTCCAATCACTGACCGACCATGCGTTCATTAGTCGCATCATGTCAGTCCACATACTTTCGTCTGAGGTGTCCGGCGACCAACTACCGCTGAATAGCCCGAGGATGGATACGACAATCATCATGATCGCGATACCTCTTGAGAGGTTAAATAGCAGTGTTATACCATTCGATGCGATAAAGAACGGATTGTTTTCGTAATGCGAATGATGTGTGGGAGCTTTGGCCATGGATTCTCCTTATGTTATTGAAAGTATACCAACAACTGTGCTCGACTGCTAGACTAATACGTATGAATGACAACCGTCACGATCCTGACCTGATGACAAAAGGTGATACACGTAACGTTGTCGATGAATTCCGCGGTATGTCTGTTGAGGCAATC
>CAYIQY010000012.1:0-22381 GCA_964365665.1 uncultured Candidatus Saccharibacteria bacterium
GGTGCCCATGGCGCTAGGGAAACACCTGTTCCCATTCCGAACACAGAAGTTAAGCCTAGCTGCGGCGATTATACTGCGAAAGCGGGAAACTAGCACGGTGCCGAATTATAAGAGAGACTTCCGAACAGGAGGTCTCTTTTCTTTGGTAGGGTATACTATTAGCATGACACTCGGCGGTAATGACACGATAAGCTTGCCGATACTGATCGCCTACGGCTTTCTGATCTTACTGTATCTCATGATTCTGAGAGTGCTGCTTAATTTACTCCAGCAACTTGGAAATAAACATCGGACACAGCGGTCGGTTATTGATGTTGATATTCACAATACGATGACCCCGCACGTTGATAGTTCAATGCAGGCATTTGATGTTCGCTCTGTTGCTAATATTATTGCCAGGGGCGTCGTCACTGTTACGGCGATAGCTATCCTGATCGTACTCTCGGTTATAAAAATAGGCTTTTTCGCCACGGTGGTGCTCATCAGTATTGTTGTTTTGTGTATGTGGGCAATTAATCAGTTGCTACGCCAGATCAGTAAAACAGAGGTCATGAAGACTGTACACGGATATATTCAGCTTGGAGGGGGCAATACAGGCGCAATCGTGCTTTTGAGTATCGGCCTCGTCGTTGTCTTATTCGGCCTCGTCTTTTTACACTAGACATCCTCAATCAACCCAGTAAGCATAAACACTGCTGTATAATGGATAGAGGCATTATTAATACGATTCTATCAGTGGCTGAACGAGTAGTAACATAAAAAGAGGCACTTATCGAAAAGTTACGAGCACAATTTATAACAGTGTATACTCGCCTTAGGAAAATACAGAAGCGTTACTTCATTGCAGCTGGTGTAGGACTTATTATCGGTATCATTGCTGTTATTTTATGGCCACGGCAGGTAGAATTTTCGTATCAAGGGGTAACTTGTATTAGCCAGCCGTTGCTTGCTCCGACGCTACTGCGGTCAAATTCGGAAAAGTTTACCGTTGAACCTCATTCAGTAGTGAAAATAGGCGCTATGCAACTCGCGGCCGGGGGAGTGTGTATTAAACCGGTAACAACTCCAAAACCGGGCAATCATGAATTAACATTGACGATGCTTGGTATTCCATTTGTTGGGAAACAATTGACCATCAAGGTAGGGCAATACCCTAAAGTCTCCGCTAGCCCTCTCAAGCAAGCGATTCCTGTATCAAGGAGATTACTCTTGCCCCTGAGTGACACGGATACGATTTTTTCTTATCGACTATCATTTGATGACAAAACACTTACCTGTGAGAATACACCGGCTACTATCAGTTGTGACTTGCCAAAACTCGAACTAAAGCAAGGTGTAGCCTATAAGCTTCAGCTTGAGCGATACTTTAAGGGTACAAAGGTAGCAACCGTGATGATGCAGCCGGTAACAACTCTGTCGGCAGTAAATATGAAAAGTACATCGATTCAATCGAATGAAGTGGTGTATGCCAAACCGAAAACGGCCATAGTACAGTTTGATAAGTTGGTGAGCAAAGTGGAAGCAACGCTCGCTCAAATTGATGGTGACAAGAAAGAGCCGATCAAAGTGGAGGCTAGCGTGAAGGATAAGGCGGTAACAGTGACGTGGCCGAATGATTTGGCGAGACAGAAGACATATCAGTTAGCCCTGACGAAGGTCGAAGCGACTGATGGGAGTAATCTCGTTGAACCAGTGACCATTCCCTTCAAGACCTCTGGCGGCCCTCTGGTAAAGAGTATCAGCGTCGGGACGCACAAAGTGCCACTTGGGGCAGTTGCGACCCTCACATTTGATCAGCCTCTATCTGATAAACAAGATATCGGTTCAGTCATTACTGTTTCTGGCGGCGCTAAAGTGACGAGTCGTCAGGGGGCGCGGGTGACGATCAGCTTTGCTGGCACCCCTCGGTGTGGCGATGTGACTATCAAGGTCACGAATGGCTTGCTCAGCAGTTACGATATATCGGGCGGCTCATCCTGGCAATATACGACGCGTACGATCTGCCAGGTGATAAGTTCGATTGGTACCTCACTAAATGGCAGGGTGATCAGTACGTATTCTTTTGGGAGTGGTGCCAAGACAATTGTCTATACGGGAGCAATTCATGGTGATGAGAGTGGCACGCGTTCACTAATGCTACGTTGGGTTGATACGCTTGAGGCGAGCGTGCGCTCGATTCCTGCCGATAAGACGATTGTTGTGATCCCGGCGATTAACCCTGACGGGGTTGCTGCCGGAACGCGCACTAATAAACATAATGTCGATCTGAATCGTAATTTTGATACATCTGACTGGAAAGAAGACATTACGACCGTATCGAATCAGCCATTTCCTGGTGGTGGCGGTTCAGCACCTCTCTCAGAACCAGAGTCACAAGCGTTGGCTAACTATATCGGAATGGTTAAACCAGCTCTCGTGCTCTCATATCACAGTATTGGCGGTCTCGTCATGAGCAACCAGAGTGGTAATTCGCTCTCATTAGCTCAAACATATGCCAGGCTCAGTGGATATGCCAATTCAACCGGTTCTTCGACAACATTCGATTATGCGGTAAGTGGAACGGCAGACGACTATTACGCTGAAAAACTAGGGGTAGCGAGCATTCTCGTTGAGCTTGGCAGCCATACCTCTCCTCAGTTCGAGCAGAATCAGAAAGCGATGTGGGCTATGATGCAGTAAGAAGAAATGGATTGTCCAAATGAAAACGACCGCTCTCGCAGAGCCGGTCGTTTTTTTATCGTCGGACTTATTTGTTTTTATAAGTCCAAACAGGTGCTTTACAGATCACGCAATTGATCTTTATTCGTTCGGACAACGAACTACATCTATAATATAGCACCACATGGATATATGCAACATTAGCAATATCATCAAAACGCTCATTGTAAACGTTGACAAAAAGGCTATGCTATGCTACAATGAGTTCATACACATATCATATGTGAGGTAAATGGAGGGTTCGACCACTGTTAAGTGGGCGGGCCCTCTTTAAGTAAGGAGACCAGAGATGGCAGGAACTAAACTTGGCGGTATGAAAGCCGCTGCAACCAACAAAACGAAGCACGGCTCAGATTTTTACGCAAAAATCGGTGCCAAAGGTGGCCGTAACGGTAAAACCGGTGGTTTTGCCGCTAATCCAGAGCTTGCTCGGATTGCCGGTGCCAAAGGTGGCCGTATTAGCCGTCGTACGAAAAAAGTAGTAGCATCTGCACCAGCAGTTAGCGCCGCTTAAATAGTACAAATAAACAAAATAACACCTCTTATCGGGGTGTTATTTTGTTTCTAGGGAGTAACGACGCAGTGCACATAGCCGCGCTTCGTTGACGCGCCAGGTCTGTCCGCAGGCGATACAGCGGTAGTGCTGCTCTTTGCTCTGTAGGCCAGTTGCTTGGCAATCAGGACAGGTGCTCCGAGCATGGAGCCAGTCACGGTAGGTGTCGAGGTTGTTTTGGATAGTCTGATCGTCAATCACCAGGTCGTAGAGGGGTGCGAGGGCGATCTGAGCATGCTCCCACGCGTCGCGCTCTAGTTTTATCAGATCGATATCATATTCGTATCCCTGATGATCAAGGAGGGCATGGCTCAGTTCGTGCAGGCTGAATGCCTGGCTATGAGGTGCCTGTGGGTCAAGATAAATCGTTCGTTTGGCTGCTGACCACCAAAACTCGTTCGCAGTTTCGAACACGAACTGCGGATAATCCGTTTGAAGCTGATCAAGCAGCCAGTGTGTCGATCGCATAGTAGTAGCATCCATAAATAACTGCTTGTTCCGGGTGTTTAGCGGGTAAAAATTGCGGGCAGGGGATATGCGGCGGCAAATGTTCACGCAAAATGGCCTCTAATTTTGGAGCGTATTGGTCAAAGTAGGTGCCAATACTGCCACCGATGATTATTACCTCTGGCTGCAGGAGCGGAATTGCTGCCAAAAAGCCGCGGCTGATTCTCGTAGCGATCTCATTCCAAACTTGCTTACTGTGAATATCTTTGGCGTACTGATCGTATGCTTTGTGAATTGCCTGACCGCTGGCAAATGATTCCCATTCGCGTACCATTCCGTCAAATTCGACCAACATGCGTCCGCCTTCACTGAGCCGAAGTCCCGGATCAATCACACCGCTGGTTGTAATACCTGTTCCAATGCCAGTACTGATGGTGACATAGAGCGATGATAGCGGCATAGGTGAACGGGAACGTGTTTCGGCGAGGCCAGCCAGATTGGCATCGTTTTCGACCAAAATTGGTGCCGAGCCCAGTACGCCTTTCAGTGCCGAGGCAACATCAAAGTCCTTCCATTTCAGATTGTTACACCAAATAGCAACGCCATCTTTAACGATACCTGGCATAGCGATAACAATAGCTTCAACACGCTGGCCGCCATAGTGGGTTTGGAGCGTTTCTTTGAGAATCGAGAGGTAATCGGCTTCTTTTTTGGGCGTCTGGAACTTTATTAGCTTGCCAGCAACACCATCACGCGAATAAAGCGTGATGAGCGTCTTTGTCCCTCCGGTATCAACCGCCACAATCATGATTCTAGTGTAGCACGAGAGACAACCCCGTAGTAGGCAGTTGTCATATCTGTGAAAAACCTGTATAGTAATTAAAACAGAGGTAATAGTGCATGAATAGTCATCAAACACGGACAAAAGAGGGTGGGTCGGTGGTTGCTTTTCTTATGGTTGGCGTGGTTCTGGCTGTGATCGTTGTTGGTAGCATCTATGCCGTTCAAAAGCGCGGTGAAGTAGCGTCAACACTAGCACCAAGTGTCAGCCCGAGCACATCCGTAACGCCGTCAGGTAGCCCGCAGAGTACACCACCAAGTGTTTCTCCGTCTCAATCCGCAACACCACCTCCTGCAACTTCAGCGACGCCAAGTAAATCACCATCAACGCAACCGTCGCAATCACCGACAGTGACCGTGCCTGGTAGTAGTGAGATTCCGAAAACGGGACCGAGCGATGATCTTCTTGGTGTTATCAGCTTTGCAGTGCTGTTGGGGATGGCGATCGCCTATCTTCGTTCGTACCGATACCGTTTCGGATCCCTTCGACGGTAGACGAAAAACGCGACTAGTGTTACAATAGAGATAATCTCGAGGTGCATCTTGGTGTGTCTCAGAAATATATTTTTTAGGAAGGAGTCTTTTTAGACTTATGGCTAATGCCACAATAACAATGGACGATTTGCTCGCTCAAGCTGATGCAAGTGTCAAACAATTAACTGCCGGCGAAATGGTAACGGGAACGGTACTTTCGCTGCGCAAACACGAGGTTCTTATCGACCTCGGTGCACAGGGTGTTGGGTTCGTCCCACGCCGGGAAGTGGGCTTTTCACGCGCACTTGCAGAGGGTGACGAAGTAACTGCGAGTATCGTTGATGCAGAACTTGATAACGGTTACTCACTACTATCATTGCGCAAAGCTGCCAAAGATCGCGGTTGGGAAGATGTCGCAATCAAACAAGAGAGTGGTGAGATCATTGAAGTATCACCATATGACGCCAATCGTGGCGGTATGCTGGTGGAATACGAGGGTGTCCGCGGCTTTTTGCCGGTATCACAACTATCTGCCGAACATTACCCACGTGTTGGAAGTAGCGACAAAGATGAAATCCTGCAGCGCTTGAACATCCTGATCGGTAAACCGCTACAAGTACGTATATTGGATAGTGACCGCAAGGCGAACAAGCTGATCTTTAGTGAGAAAGAAGCTGTCAAAGATGGACTTGCAGCACGTTTCCAAAGCCTCAAGATCGGTGACTCTGTAAAGGGTGTCGTCACGGGGGTTGTTGATTACGGTGCATTCGTCAATGTTGATGGCATCGAAGGTCTCGTCCACATCAGTGAAATCAGTTGGGAGCGCGTCAGTAACCCGGCAGATTACGTCAAAGTAGGCGCGACGATCGAGGCCAAGATCATCTCAATCGACAAAGACCGATTGAGCCTATCGATCAAGCAACTGACACAGGATCCATGGTTGGACGAGGTTGCTAAATTCAAACCAGGCGAAACTGTCGAAGGTACTGTCACGCGAATCACACCGTTCGGTGCATTCGTCCAGATTAGTCCGGCTGTCGAAGCCTTAGTGCATGTCAGCGAACTAGGTGATGGCGATAACGCAGACCCTGAAAAGGTCTTTATGCTGAACGAACGTAAAGACTTTGTCATTCTTGAGATTGAAAAAGATAGTCGCAAGATTTCACTCAGCTTGAGTAAGAAAAAGTAACAATACTTAACGATGTTGTTTTAACAACAATTGATGTTACTTTAACAACACATAACAGATATGGAAAGGAGCGTTTATCATGGCAGAAAAAGTAATTGTTATTGCAGAATCGATTACAGTAGGCGAGCTAGCAGAGACGCTCAACATATCCGTCACAACACTTGTTGGTGAGTTGTTTAAAAATGGTATTGTCTCGACAATTAACCAACGAATCGACTTTGAAACGGCTCAGATTATCGTTGAGGAGCTGGGAATTGATGTTGAAATCCAAAAGAAAGAAGCTGCGGCCGTTGGTCGGACAGTTCATGAACTAACCGACAAGGCGGTTACCCGTCCGCCAATCGTTGCGGTCATGGGTCATGTCGACCACGGTAAAACCAGTCTTCTTGACGCAATACTGAAGACCAAAACGGTAGACGATGAAGCTGGCGGTATTACTCAACATATTAGTGCCTATCAGACTGAACGAAGCGGGCGTATGATCACACTGCTTGATACCCCCGGACATGAGGCATTTGCGGCACTTCGCCAGCACGGTGCCACGCTGACTGATGTGGTTATCATTGTGGTAGCAGCTGACGACGGTGTTAAACCGCAGACCGTCGAAGCGATTCGTTTTGCACGGAGTGCGAATGCAAAGATTGTCGTGGCGATTAACAAAGTCGACAAAGAAGCAGCCAATACGCAACTTGTCAAAACCCAGCTAGCGACAGAATACGACCTGAACCCCGAAGAATGGGGTGGTGATACTGTTATGGTTGAAGTCAGCGCCAAAACAGGTCAAGGCTTGGATAAACTCCTCGACATGGTTCTCTTGGTAGCAGATATCGAAGAACTCAAGGCCGACATTGACGTACCGGCTGAAGGTCTGGTGATTGAATCACATATGGCGCTTGGCAAAGGTTCGGTTGTTGGACTCCTCGTTGAACAGGGTGAACTAAAACCGGGCCAGTATATGGTTGCGGGAAGCGCCTATGGCAAAGTCCGTACACTACTTGATTTTCGGGGCAAGCCAATTAAAAAAGCTGGACCAGCAACACCTGTCACTGTGACAGGAATCAAGGAATTACCGCAATTTGGTGATGAATTTTTGATCGCTAAAACTGAAAAAGAAGCACGTCAATTAAGCGAAAAAGCTCGTATTGAACGCGAGCGTGACATAGCAAGTACGAACGTCACAGGTGCGGATATGTTGAAAATGATTAGTCAAAAACATGAATCACAAGACCTCAACGTGGTTGTGAAAGCAGATGTACAAGGATCACTCACCTCTGTTATTGATAGTTTACGACTCGTAGATACCGGCGGTGAAGTAAGCCTGCGAGTTATCGGTAGCGGTGTCGGTAACATTTCCGAAAATGATATCCGACTTGCTGCTGATGCCAAGACGATCGTGTACGGTTTCAATGTCGAACTACCGCCAGCTGTTAAGCGGCTTGCGATGCGAGACAAAGTCCAAGTACGGCTTTATAAAGTTATTTACGAACTTCTTGATGATGCACGTGAGTCGATGGAACAAATGCTTGCTCCAGAGGTCGTCGAGACAGAAATCGGTACACTTAAGATCAAAGCTATTTTTCGAACACTCAAAGATGTAGTGATTGCTGGGGGTGAAGTCACAAAAGGTAAGGCTGTACCAAGCGTACTGGCACGTGTTAAGCGCGGTGACGAGCAACTAGCAGAGGTAGAGGTGACGAGTATTCAACGTGAACAGCAAGAGGCAAAAGAGGTGTTTGAGGGCGAACTTATGGGTCTTAGCCTCAAAACCAGCAAAAAACTTTTGCTCGAAGAGGGCGATACCGTCGAATTCTTTACCCGTGAACTAGTCAAACGAACGCTTAGCTAGTGTATAATAATCACATAGCACATACTTTTTATAAGGAGATCCCATGTTTCAACTAGATGACAAATTTTTGGCAGACATTGGCTTAAACGACCTACCTGATGATCAAAAACAGGCATTTTTGCAGCATATCTATGAAGAATTGGAACTACGGGTCGGTACTAAATTGTCTGATGGACTGAGTGATCAGCAACTTGAAGAGTTTGAGAAGATTATTGACCGCGATCAGCCGACAATTGATACATGGTTAACTGCGCATGTTCAGGATTATGCGAATGATGAAGTATTCAAACGCATGCAGCAGGCACTCAAGTTGGATCCAGTCGATCCGAATCTGAAGGCAGAATACGTTGCAACCAAGTGGCTAGAAGTCAACCGACCAGATTACCGCGATGTCGTGAAGTCGGTACTCGATGAGCTAAAGGCTGAGATTATTGCCAATCGTGACACAATCCTTGGTGGTTCAGATGCGCCTACCGATGCGCAACCACCAGCAGCTGCAGCTTAACCATCTAGTTGTGAACCATACCCAGAAAGAAATGCCGATATCGGCATTTCTTTTTTGCCGAGAGGTTTAAGTAAATCAATAGATAGTAGATCTTTAGAAGTACCAACTGATATTTTCTCCTTATTACCAATGATGATTTCGCCGATCTTTTGATTACCCGATTTGACATGTGCATGTGTAATGATGACTTCGACAGTAGCTAATGTTGTGCGGCTTTGTGGCCATCCTTGATATGTACGGACTTCACGCTCTATCTGTTCGGCAGACTTATTCCAATCTATAACACCATCTGATTTTTGGATGAGCTTGCTGTAACTTGCTTTGCTGTCATCTTGAGGTGTCGGCTGAAGTGATCCATTAATTATTTGAGGTAACGTATCAAAGAATAATCGCGTACTCACATCAACTATTTTTTCGTATAGCTCAAATTTTGTCTCGTCACCGGTTAAAGCTACTGGCTGCTGAGCATAGACGGGCCCTTCATCCATACCAGCACTGAGTTGCATAATTGAGACACCCGTTTCAATATCACCATTTAAGATAGCTGATTCAATCGGCGTTGGTCCACGGTATTTTGGTAATAATGATGGGTGCACATTAACAATACCAAGAGGAAAGATATCAATTACCTGCTGGCTTACGATACGCCCGTAGGCTGCAAGGACAGCGATATCGGCTTTGAGATTACGGAGCTCATCAATAATTTCCGATGGTCGACTAGGAAGGAAAACTGGGATGTTATGGACTTTTGCAATCTCTGCAACCTCGAGTATCCGTTGATTTCGAGAATGACTATCCGAGTGATGAGAAACAACGGCGACAATGTCATAGCCTTGATCAATGAGACCAGTCAAGAGGTGAGCATCGGTCTTTTCGAGACCACTGACAAGTCGTTCGTTACCAAAGAAGACGATTTTAGTCATTAAATAAGTCACTACCCGTTACGTTTTTGTCGTAGTCAAGCGGTTGCAGTTCACCTTGATCATCGAGTGTGTAGAAAGCATCTTTATTGTCGCGAATATGATCGATAAAGACAATACCATTGATGTGATCAATTTCGTGCTGAATGACGCGAGCCAAAAAGCCCTCTGCTTTAAAACGCACCACTGTGCCTTCCAGGTTCATTGCACGTACCCGGATTTTTGTATGACGGGGGACTTTTCCGTAGATATCTTTGACACTGAGACAACCTTCATAGTCCGCCTTGGTCTCACCTTCATATTTGACGATTTCCGGGTTAATGAGCACTGTAAAGTCGCGAGACTCTTTGTCTTCAAAATCACTTCGTATGATAACAATACGCTCCATCTTGTCAATTTGCACGGCAGCCAGGGCTGCGCTGATTTCGTGCGGTCGTGAATCCTCCCAATCAAGTGCGGCGTCTGTCATATCTTTGATGACGGCCCGAGCATCATCAGTCACGGCAAGAATTTTGCGGGATTTTTGTCGCAAATGTTCATTTGGTAGTGTGATGATATCTTCTTTTTTCATAAGTTAATTACCAGTATAACAGATGAAGAACACATCTCTAGAGAAGACTGACTGGATCTAATTCAAACTGCCAATGAGTCGAGGGTAAATATTTGAGAGCCTCGACGAGGTGGGCGCGTTGTTTTGATTTGAGGACTAACTGCCAACGGTAGGTGTCGCGTTGCCGCTCATAGAATGCGGGTGTTGGACCAAGAATTTCAACACTGGATGGGAGTTTGTCATGCAAGACACGAGCTACAATCTGAGCATTACGGATAGCAGCGGCCTCGGTCTTGTAGATACATGTCAGCTTGAGGAGGAAAGTGAAAGGCGGGAAGTTGGCGCGCTTGCGCTCAGTAATTGTTTTATCGTAAAAATCTGCATAGTTTTGTGACAAACCATCGACAACGGCTGGATGAGTCGGCTGGTAACTCTGAATAATAACAGAAGTTTCATGATCGCTCCGTCCAACCCGACCGACGACCTGCGCGAGCAATTGAAATGTTCGTTCACCGGCAGCAAAATCCGGCAAACTGAGGCCCGCATCGGCTTGGACGACGCCAACTGTGCGCAGATGAGGCAAATCGAGACCCTTGGCAACGACTTGGGTACCGATAATAAGGTTGATTGATCCATCGTATAACTGTTTGTAGCGTGAATCTACTGACTGATCGGCATCACTATCACCGTCAAACCGACCAATGACGACTGACGGAAACAGTTTGATAAGTTCGCTCTCAATTAACTTCGTGCCAATACCTTTATGGATAATATTGGCATGATGGCAGACGGGGCAGCTGGTCGGAACTTTATCGGTGTGACCACAAATATGGCAACGGAGTTCGTGGTTATCAGCATGCAGTGTCAGTGGTATAAAGCAGCGCGGGCAGGTGGCTTGCCATCCGCAATTCTCACATAATGTCGTACTGGCACTTCCTCGTCGATTATGGAATACAAGTGCTTGTTTGCCAGCTGCAAACGTTTGCTCGAGTTGGGTGAGGAGTGTGTCTGACAAGAACCGATGTCGATGGAAATTATGTCGTTTGGTCATGTCAACCAAAGTAATTGTTGGCGGCAAAGAGGTTCGAGCCGTGGAGGACATTTCGATGATAGGGCGATCGGAGCCCGAGGCAATGAAAAAATCGCTAATAGAAGGCGTTGCACTTCCGAGTATAAGCTTTGCCTGATGCTGACGTGCGAGTACGCTTGCGGCGCGGAGTGCCGAGTAGCGAGGCGATTGCTCTTGTTTAAAGCTTGGTTCGTGAGCTTCGTCAATAACGATCAGTCCAATGCGACGAAGCGGCATGAACAGTGCAGAGCGCGGGCCAATAATGACGCGTGGACGATCACTTGTTAGTGCATCCCGCCAAGCTTGATGGCGCTGGGCTTCGGTTTGGCGTGAATGCGTAAGAATGATGTCATTGAAATGGCCGGCAAACTCATCAACGACTTGAGAGGTGAGGGCAATCTCCGGTACGAGAATGATAACTGACTGGCCAGCTTCTAGGACTTTTTTGACAGTTTCGATATAGACTGCCGTTTTGCCAGACCCGGTTATTCCGTGTAAGAGTACGGTACCAGGATTTGCATCGTCAATCTGTTGGATCGCAGATAATTGTTGTTTGTTGAATACAATATTTGTTCGGTCTCGTGTTGATATGTGTTGGGAATTTGATCGTTCACGCCTTGATTTTTGAACACCACGAGGAAGGATTGTCTGCATAACAAGTCCCAAGTGGGTGACATAGTAATCACTCAGCCACTGAGCTAAATCAAGTAAAGGAAGCGGAAGAGGTGTGGGCTCGACGACAGCATTAATCGGTTTTGTTTTGTAGTCAGGCTGACTTACTTTACGTAGTACGACACCAATAAGTTGCTTACGGCCAACCTCAATCGCAACAATTTGTCCTGGCTGTAAAACCTCTTCAAAACTATACGTAAATACGACGCTCTCCGAGCGAACAATCTGAGTCGGCGCAACCTCGTAATAGTGCATGCTATCCATTATACTGGCAAGATGATGTATTTCCACAGTCGGGCTGAGGCAGGTGAGCAATTGATGACGCAACTGCTTGAAAAATATCGCTACGAGAACGTGGCGGTCGTCGCACTCGGTGATGGGGGTGTTGCAGTTGGCGAGCCAATTGCCGAAGGGCTCCACTGCATCCTGACAATGCTTGTTGCCGAGACCGTTGATGTACCTGGTGAACATCAAAGCTTTGGTGCGGTGTCTCAATCCGGTAACTTTACCTATAATAGTAATCTTGCAGCCAGCGAAGTTGGTGAGTATACAACCGAATTCCACGGCTATCTGGAAGAGCAGAAACGTCAAGCTTTTCACCGGATCAATCGCCTGCTTGGGGACGGGGGTGTTATCGACCATGACTTGCTACGTGACCATACGGTGATTCTTGTCAGCGACGGATTAGACGATGTCACCATACTTGATGTGGCGTTGGACTTTTTAAAGCCTGTCCGTCTGCAAGGCCTTGTGATCGCTGCGCCAGTGGCGAGTGTTGAGGTGGTTGATCGAATTCACGTCACGGCTGACGAACTCCATATTCTTGATGTCAAAGCCAACTACATGGGGACTGACCACTATTACGAACAGAACGATTTGCCAACTCACGAGGAGACAATTGCCAAAATCAATCAGATCGTCCTTAATTGGCGCTGAGATACAAAAATCTACTTGTGCAGTGTTGTAAGAAAGTGTAAGATAGTGAGTAACGAGAGCGACAGAAGGTGCAATAAAGGGAGAGTATGCTAGACGTTTTTATTACTTCGAGGGTGCGGCGTAAGATTGTTGTGGTCTATGCTAAGTATCCTGATTTCCGCACGCATGTCCGTGGACTTGCCAAGTTAATCAAAGAGGATCCAGGCAATATTCAACGTGAGTTAAAGCGACTTGAAAAGGTAGGCTTTTTGACGAGTGAAAAGCAAGGTAACACGAAGATTTATTCGACGAATAAGCAATTTGTAATCTTCAAAGAGCTACAGAGTATCGTGATCAAATCACAGCAGCAGTCTGCTCGACCAAAACGTACATCATCTGATTTGTAGATGGGTTTATTTGAAGAAATCCTGACGTCGCGTGGTTTGACCGGCCACAAACGCGACGCTTTTTTAAACCCCCAATATGGAAATCATGATGCCAAACATGATCCGTTCCTATTGCCCGACATGGATAAGGCGGTCAAAAGGTTGCTGGAGGCGCACAAGACCCAGGAAAAAATTACTATTTATGGTGATTATGACATTGATGGGCTGACGGCAACGACAGTACTACTCGACGCGCTAGAGAAGTTTGGTTTTTTGTATGTCGATGCCTTTATTCCGAATCGATTTGTCGAAGGTTATGGACTGACCGTTGACGCAGTTGAGCGGATTGCGGCTACTGGTGCGCAGTTAATCGTCACAGTTGATTGTGGCAGTCTGAGTGAAAAGGAAATAGTACGCGCGAATGAATTAGGTGTCGATGTTATCGTGACGGATCATCATAATGTGGCTGTCAAACAGCCGCCAGCAGTGGCTGTGATTAATCCCAAACGGCTTTTAGCTGATCATCCTGACGAGTATGAAAATTTTATGCTTAAACCTGATTCAACAAAATTAGGTAAACTGTATCCGTTTTTGGATCTTGCTGGTGTCGGTGTCGCCTTCAAATTGGTGCAGGCGTTGCAGACGAAGTTGGATGGATTATCAGAAGGCCAGGAAAAATGGCTACTTGATCTGGTTGCACTTGGCACGGTGTGTGATGTCGTGACGCTCGTAGATGAAAATCGAGTGAATGTTTACTGGGGACTAAAGGTTCTTGCACAAGCGAAGCGTACGGGTCTACAGGCGCTTATGACTGTCGCGGGTGTAGAGCCGACCAAGGTCAATGCCCGGAGTCTCGGTTTCGCCCTGGGACCTCGAATGAATGCATCCGGACGGCTAGAAACAGCCCAGCATGCACTCGATATGCTCACAACAACAGATGAAACGATAGCGTTGGAAAAGGCACAACAACTTGATGTATTGAATACATCACGCCGTAGTCAACAAGACATCATTGTCAAAGAAGCAATTATTCAAGCTGAACAATATAGAAATGACAACGTGTTAGTACTCAGTAGTCCGGGTTGGAACCATGGCATTGTTGGTATCGTCGCTTCGAAGATGCTGGAAAAATATAAAAAACCTACCTATATTTTAGAAGAAATGGGAGACGAGGCAAAGGGTTCGGCGCGAAGCTATGGAGACTTCAGTGCTGCTGATGCAATTCGAGTAGCCGACGATATCATTACGAAAGGCGGCGGGCATAAGTTAGCGGCTGGCATTACTCTGCCAACTGCGAATATCTCGGCATTTCGAACGAGAGTTAATGAGTTTTATCAATCACAAAAACTATTCGATCAGGCCAAGCTGCTATTACCGCAAGGTGATATGACCGTCACACAACTGGGAATGATGAGTGAAGACCTCATTAGCCAGTTGGCGCAACTGGAGCCGTTCGGTAACGGTAATCCCGAACCCGTTCTCTATTCCGAAAACTTACTTGTCGTTGGTAAACGTCGTATGGGGGCAGAATCACAGCATATTAAATTGGAGCTTCAAGATAGTAGTGGCAAAATAATGCAGTTTTTAGCCTTTAGTGCGCCGGAACACTTTTTCGTTGAACCAGGCGAACGTGTGACGGTTTGGTTCCAACCGATCTTGAATGAGTGGCAGGGTCGCAGAACTGTTGAAGGTAGGCTTTTACATCTCGAAAATATTAACTCGACGTACGCGGAACCTCGTACTCATCCGAGTACTCCAGATTGAGATGAAAACTGCTTTTCAACCAATCTGGTGTGGTCTGGGAGTGCAGGGATTTTGTGTACGTCGAGTAAAATCTTGTAAAACCGCACAATAAGACTACAATGAAATTACAATTAAAACGGAGGGTGCCATGGTAGACGTAAATTATGTAGCAGTTGTTGCAGCAATGCTTAGTTCAATGGTGGTGGGGAGTGTGTGGTATGCACGTTCGGTGTTTGGTAATTTATGGATCAAACTAGCCAAGGTTGATATGAAAAAGCAAGGAGCACCAGTATGGGTGCCGATTGTCGTCACGGCAGTCGTTAGCTTGATCACAGCCTATGTTTTGGCGCATGTCGCATTTTTGAGCCACGATTACTTTGGAAACAGCTTTTTGCAGGATTCACTGACGACAGCATTCTGGCTATGGCTTGGATTCACCGCTGCTCGCTTTGTCACGCATGATGCATTTGAAGGTCGGCCATGGAAGTTGACGCTGTTGAATGCCAGCCACGAATTCGTGACTATTATGCTGATGGGTCTGATTATCGGCCTGTTCGGCGTTTAATCCCAACTATTGCAGATAGCTGCCATCTCTGTTACAATACAGTGCATATGGTACAAGTTACACGAAAAGACGAGAAAGAGGCGAACGAGAATATCATTCGCCGGTTTAACCGCAAGGTTTTACAAAGTGGTGTTTTGGCTGAGGCTAAAGCGTCGATGCGTTTTAGTAAGCCGCTGAGCAAGACTGAGCGTCGCACGAAAGCGATTATTCGCAAAGAACGCAAGAACGAGAAACTGGCAAAAGCCCGATTGGGACTACGCTAAGAATGTCCCTAAAGGACACGTTGCAAAACGATACGAAAGCCGCTCTATTGGGCGGCGATCGTTTTGTGGGTGACGTATTACGCAACCTAAAAGCGGCAATTCTGAACGAAGAAGTTGCCCAGGGCAAACGTGACGAAGGCCTTAGTGATCAAGAAATTGAAAAAATTATCGCTCGTGAAGTAAAAAAGCGCAACGAAAGCATTGCGCTTTATGATGCGAATGGTCGCCCAGAACTAGCTGACACTGAACGTAGGGAAGCCGAAGTGTTGAAACGTTATCTGCCTGAGCAGCTCAGCGAAGATAAGGTACGCGAGATTGTCATAGCTAAAATTAGCGAACTCGGTGTCAGTGGAGCACAGGGAATGGGGCAAGTAATTGGTGCAGTCAAGCAACAGGTCGGCAACAATGCCGATGGTGCAACAATTTCACGAATCGTCAAAGAACAATTAAATTCATAAAGGAGCGGTATGATCGTTTTTTTCGGTCCAGCTGGTGCGGGTAAAAGTGTTCAGGGTCAAATGTTAGCAGCGCGTAATGGTTGGCGCTGGTTAAGCGCCGGGCAATTACTTCGGGATACGCATGACATTGAAGTCATTAAACAATTACAAACAGGTAAACTGTTTGATCCTAAAAAAGTAAGTGAACTAATGGGCGATGCAATTAAACGCTCGGGAAACATTGATCGAGTTATCTTGGACGGTTTTCCGCGCGAATTTTCTCAAGCCGAATGGTTAGTGAATAGCAAGTCTCATCATGGCCGTGATATCAAACTGGTCGTTGTGCTGGAAGTACCAAAAAGTGAGCTGTTAAAGCGACTTGAAGTGCGTGGTCGGGCAGATGATACACCCGAAGCAATTGATGAACGACTCAAGATTTATCGCACTGAAATTTATCCTATCCTGACCTATTTGAACGAAAAAAGCGTCAATATTGTGCATATTGACGGTGTCGGTACGGTTGGGCAGGTACATGACCGAATCATGGAAGAGCTAGAAGCGCACAGCTTGGCCTAAGGTATGTCGCAACCCGTTAAAACTCCGGATCAAATCAATGCCATGCGCGAAGGTGGCAAGATACTCGCGACGGTTTTAGATGGACTAAAAAGCCGTATTCAGGTGGGTATGACGGGATTGGATGTTGATGCATGGGTGGCAGGCGAGATCGTACGACTGGGCGCCTCGGCGACATATAAAGAACCAATACCTAACTTTCCCGGCGTGATCTGTATTAGCATTAATGAAGCGGTCGTTCATGGCATACCGACTGACTATGTATTCGAAAATGGCGATGTCGTTGGGTTTGATCTCGTTATTACCTATAAAGGCATGAAAACCGACAGTGCATTCACAATGGTGGTTGGTGAACAGCCCAGTGGTGCGGTAAAGCATCTTCTTGGCGCGACTGAACGCAGTTTGTATGCCGGTATCGACGCGATCAAAGGCGGCGGGACTCATGCAGGCGACATTGGAGCGGCTGTTGAAAAAGTTTTAGACGATGCTAAATTAGGAATTATCCGTGATTTGGTTGGTCATGGTGTCGGACTAGAGATGCACATGGAGCCGGACGTGCCAAATTATGGCAAAAAGGGCGGCGGCGCACTATTACTGACAGGTGACACGATTGCAATTGAACCAATGGCAACACTGGGTGGTGAAAAAGTCTACACTGATCCAGATGATAAGTGGACTATTTTGACACGTGACGGCAGTCTAGCTGCCCACTTTGAGCATACTGTGCTAATTACGGAAAATGGCGCAGAGATTTTAACTCGGATTTAGTAATCATTTAATTCTTTGTTGTTACGAAAATAACAATTTAGCTTCATAGTTATTGTTCAAAACCCTTACGGCTGTTCAAAACGCGGTTAAATCGTTATAATACAACTCATGCAAGATACCTCGCGCTATGCTGTCGGCATTGATATCGGCACCACCACAGTCCGCTGTGTAGTTGGGCACCTCGACGCAACCACTGGAACACCAACAATCGTTGGTGTTGGCGAAGTGCCAAATACAGGTATGCGTAAAGGATCGGTCGTTAATCTTAACGGCCCTGCGCAAGCAATCGACAATGCACTCGGTGAAGCTGAACGTATGAGTGGTTATGAGGTCAATGCGGCTTCGATTAGTATTAATGGGTCGCATATACTTAGTACAACCGCCGATGGTATGGTCGCTGTCGGAGCTGCCGATCATTTAGTCGGACATGATGACGTCGCTCGGTTAGAAGAGGTCGCGACAGTGGGCAAAGTGCCAGCCAACCGCGAAATTCTCGAAGTAGTGCCGCATAGTTATCGCCTGGATGGCCAAGATAACATCAAGGATCCTATCGGTATGACGGGTACACGCCTGGAAATCAACGCGAATGTTATTTCGGCACTAGCACCGAATATCGGAGCGCTTCATAGCGCACTTGATCTCGCGAAAGTCACGCCGAATGTCATTACACCAAGCGTTGTAGCCGCAGCGCGTGCGGTACTCACCGAAAAACAGTTAGAAAACGGTGTCGCAGTCATTGACATGGGCGGAGCTACAACCGGCCTCGCAGTGTTCGAAGAAGGTGATTTGCAATACGCCGCGGTCATTCCGGTCGGCAGTAACAATATTACAAATGATCTGGCGATTGGACTAAAAACCGATCCCGAAGTCGCAGAGCAAGTCAAAGTATTGCATGGTTCGGCAACACAGCAAAGTGGTAGTGAGACTGTCAGTGTCAAACACGAAAAAGATGTGCTTGAGTTTCTTCGTAGCGATGTTGATGAAATTATTGAAGCTCGGCTCGAAGAGCTATTTGAAGCGATTACCAAAGAATTGAAAAAAGCTGGTCATCACGCCAAATTACCGAGTGGTGTTGTCCTTACCGGTGGCGGTGCCAAACTGAAAAACATTGTTGACTACACCAAAGAATCACTAGGTGTAGCCGTTCGAATCGGTACAGCAAAGGGCTTTGGCGGTGTCGCAGAACATCTCGACGAGCCACAATTTGCGGCCGCAGCGGGTTTAATGCTGATTGATGCTGAGGGTAATCATGGGAATACGCCGACAGGCGGCCGTGCAAAGTCGGCGGCTGGGCAAGCTGGGGGTTTGCTAAAGCGTTTGTTTGGCCGCTTAAAGGCATAACACTGACTCGCTTTGATTTGAACTAATCGATGATATACTAGATAAGAATAAGACGAGGAAGTATCTATGCCGGAAGTAACACCAAGCGAGATTCAGACATTTGCGAGCATAAAAGTTGTCGGCGTCGGCGGCGCTGGCGGTAGCGCAGTCAACCGTATGAAAGATGCCGGTCTGACTGGCGTACAGTTTATTGCGATGAATACTGATGCCCAAGCCCTCCATAACAGCAAAGCAGACATCAAATTACACTTGGGACACACGACAACCGGTGGATTGGGTGCTGGTGCGGATCCAGCAACCGGTGAAGCAGCAGCCAACGAGTCACGCGATGAGATCAAAGAAGCACTTGAAGGTGCTGATATGGTATTCGTCACGATTGGCGCAGGTGGTGGTACTGGTAGCGGTGCCGGCCATATTGTTGCCGAACTTGCACGCGAAATGGGTATTTTGGTAGTAGGTGTCGCCACAAAACCGTTTAGTTTTGAAGGTGAAAAGCGTCGTGTTAACGCTGATTGGGCAATTAACCAGCTTGGCCGACAAGTGGATACACTGATTACCATTCCGAACGATCGTCTACTACAGACAATTGATCGTCGTACGCCACTCCTCGAAACGTTTAAGATTGCCGATGATGTGCTTCGTCAGGGTGTTCAAGGAATTTCAGAACTGATTACCGAACACGGACTAATCAACCTCGACTTTGCCGATGTGAAAGCAATTATGAGTAATGCTGGCAGCGCATTGATGGGAATTGGCCGCGCAAGTGGTGATGACCGCGCAGCGCAGGCCGCTCAACAAGCAATCGAATCACCTCTGATCGAGGTCAGTATCGACGGTGCCAAGGGTGTCTTGTTCAATGTCACCGGTGGGTATGACATGTCGATGTCAGAAATCCAGGAAGCTGCCGAGATTATCACGAGCGCCGTATCACCTGATGCAAACATTATCTTTGGTGCGACGCTGAAGCCTGAACTGGAAGACGAATTGATTATCACCGTGATCGCAACTGGATTTGATAGTGAATTCTTCCATCGACAAGACGTATCGCTTGACCCAAGTGCCGACCAAGTGCACGAAGTCGAAGCCCGCGGCGTCAGCGATGAAGCGGTTGAGAGTGTTAACATGGATCTTGATGCGCCCGATTCTGCAGCGAGCTTCGCCGAAGAAACAACCCAAAATATCTGGGATACACCAACGGAAGAAGACGATGAATCCGATACACCTGCATTTTTGCGACGCCGCAAAAAGCACAAAAAATCAGACGAGTCTTAGGAGACAAGCGTGAGTGCGCAGATCAACATTGGTGATAGTCGAGTTATAGAATCACGCGAAGTAGGCGATGGCGTTACTATTCGCCGCCGCCGCGAATCACCGGATGGTCAGCGGTTTACGACTTATGAACGGATTGAAAAGCCTAACCTTGCTGTCATTAAAAAAGACGGGGTTCGTGAACTATATGATCGTGACAAGTTGACGACTGCGATTCGCCGTTCGGTCGGAAAATTCTTTTCCAGCGAGGTAGAAATCGAAGAAATTGTTAACGATATTGAAGACAATTTGTATGCACTTGGTGAATCTGAAGTTCCATCGAAAATAATCGGCGGGCTCGTGCTTGATGAGCTGGCCAAGCGAAACGAGGTTGCGTATGTTCGGTTTGCCAGCGTCTATCATGAATTCAAGACGCTTGATGAATTCGAAGCTATTTTGGCATCACGTCGCAAGGACAAGAAGTGAGCGTGATGATTATTTACAAATCAGCGAGTGACCGGGCTCGTGATGTGACTGATTTTATGCGTGATTTTGAACGACAGACTGCGCGAAAACTTGAGACGATTGATCCGGATACTCGCCAAGGGGCTGATATTTGTCGATTGTATGACATTGTGGAGTACCCGACTATCATTGCCACATCCGAAGAAGGTCAGCTGCTGAATATGTGGCGAGGTGTGCCGTTACCAACTATAGATGATGTTAATGCGTATGCTTAATAAATTGTTTGGCCAAAAATCAGAACGTGAAAAGCGATCAAATGCGTGGATATTCGGTACGATGCTTGTATTTGGCGTGACTGGTCTGATCGCTAGCTTTGTACTCGCAGTAGAAGAATTCCATCTCATAAAGAATCCAGATGCGATCCTTAGTTGCAGTTTCAATCTTATTCTTAACTGCGCTACCGTTATGAAAACTTGGCAGGCAAGCGTCTTTGGCTTTCCAAATATGTATATTGGATTAATGGGCTTTCCGCTCGTCATCATGATCGCAGCGCTAGGGCTTTCACAGGTGCGATTACCGCGCTGGTTCCTTGTTGCGGCTAACGCCGGTATTATTTTTTGGACACTATTCGCGTACTGGCTGTTTTTTAACAGTGTCTATGTGATCCAAGTGCTTTGTCCTTGGTGTCTGGTTGTGACATTCAGTATGACGATGTTGTCGGCAACGATAACGCATTATAATTTGCAACATAACACCTTTCGATTGTCGAAATCATTAGATAAAAAAGTGCAAAGTTTCCTTGGCAAAGATTACGGCAAGTTAGTAACAGCAGCTTGGATCGTACTATTGATTGCGCTCGTGTTTGCCAAATTTGGCGACAGCTTGTTTGCCTGAATAACTTCGACTATAATAATCAGCAGAGACGTTTGAGCGGTCATCACCCGCGAAGTCTTGGGAAGAAATCCTAGGAAAGTAGAACCCAACGCGCACGCTGCGTCAAAGCGAACAACTAAGCGCTAAAAGAATCACTTCTTTTGGAAGTCAGATGGTAACGCCCGCTAGGGTTCTGACATTCGAAAGAGGTGATTTTTGTTTATGAAAGGACAAGAATGAAATTCAAATCAGGAACGCGCCGACGAGCAATCGAATATGAAAAAGCCCTCGTTGAGCAATGGAAGAAAAATAAGACGTTTGAAAAGTCGGTTGAACAACGACCGGCTGACAATTCGTATGTTTTTTATGATGGGCCTCCGTTTATTACTGGCGTGCCACATCACGGGACGCTCCTCAGTAGTATTGTCAAAGATGCCGTACCTCGCTATCAAACGATGAAAGGCAAACGTGTCGAGCGTGTCTGGGGTTGGGATACGCATGGACTACCGGCCGAGAACTTCATCGAGAAAAAACTCGGTATTACCGATCGACATGAGATCGGAACGAAGATTAGTCTGGAAGAATATATTAATACCGCGCGCGCCAGCATGATTCAGACGGGTGATTTGTGGGAAGACACAATCGACCGAGTTGGCCGTTGGGTCGACTTCAAGGGTGCCTACAAAACCATGGATAAAGATTATATGGAATCGGTTTGGTGGGCATTCAAGACACTCTACGAAAAAGGCAAAATATACGAAGGTGAACGAGTGCTGATGTACGACACCAAATGGGCGACACCGCTATCGAAAGCCGAAGTCACCATGGATGCGGGAGCGTACCAAGTAGTTACGGATCCAAGTGTATATGTAAAATTTAAACTTATTGACCATAATGCCTTTATTTTGGCATGGACAACGACGCCCTGGACATTACCGGGTAATACGGCTGTCGCCGTGAACAAAGAACTTGATTATGTTGAAGTTGAAGTCGGCGGAGAACATTTCATCGTCGCGAAAGA
>CAYIQY010000013.1:0-22317 GCA_964365665.1 uncultured Candidatus Saccharibacteria bacterium
ATATGGGAAATGTCGGCATCGTTTTTGATAACAATTGGGCCATAGCTGAAACAATTTTTCGGAGCTTGGCCGCTCGTCATTGGAACGCTCATTACTTCGGTGATTGCGCTCATTATTGGTGTGCCCGTTGCAGTTGCTGCGGCACTGTATATCACGGAATTAGCTCCGGCGCGGATGCGAGGCGTGCTGGCTCTACTTCTCGATCTTCTCGCGGCAATTCCTTCGGTCGTGTATGGACTATGGGGAGTGTTTATCCTGATTCCAGTTCTCAAACCGATTGAACAATGGTTTGCCGATACGTTCCACTTTCTTCCGTTTATTGGTGGCGTGGTCTACGGACCAAATTATTTTATAGCTGGTTTGATTCTCGCAATTATGATTATTCCTATCGTGTCAGCGATTTCGCGTGAGGTGTTGTCAACTGTGCCACTCGCAGAAAAAGAGGCAGCGCTGGCACTCGGTGCAACTCGCTGGGAGATGATGCGTCTGGCTGTGTTGCCGCATTCACGGGCGGGGATTGCGAGCGCATCAATGTTGGGACTCGGTCGAGCAATTGGTGAAACAATTGCAGTGACGCTGGTTATTGGTAATGCAGCGGTAATTGGCGACAGTCTATTTTCACAAGGCTACACACTTGCAGCAGTCATAGCGAATGAATTCGGTGAAACTGAAACTGGCGGTATTCATGCGTCTGCGCTTATTGCAGCTGGATTGGTGCTGTTTATTCTGACACTTGTCATTAACGGCGTCGCCCGGGCTATGGTGCTTCGCAAAGTAGGTAAACCAACGACGGGCTCGATTGCCGACAGGGCGGTTGCGTGAGTGTCCTGACAGTGACGTCGGTTAAGCGCCGGCGCATGGATGTAGCCTGGCGCGGCTTGCTCATGCTCGGTCTTATCGTTGCCCTTGTGCCACTAGTCTTGGTGATCGGCTATGTTTTACTCCGCGGGCTACCGGCGCTCAGTATCGGCTTTTTCACGACTGACCCGACCGGTGCGTTTTTTGGTGATCAGGGCGGTATTCGCAGTGCAATCCTTGGCACACTCGAAATTGTCGGGCTGGCGACCTTGATAGCTGTGCCAATCGGGATTCTTCTCGCGGTCTATTTGAATGAGGTTGGCCGTGGGTCACAGCTGGCGGTGGCAGTTCGGTATTGTATCGATGTCCTGACCGGAGTGCCATCAATCGTATTCGGCCTGTTTATCTATACGGTTTTCGTTGTCGGAGGATTTGCAACAGGATTTGCGGCATGGAAAGGATCGATTGCGTTGAGCCTGCTGATGCTGCCGGTCGTCGCCAGAGCAGGAGAGGTGAGTTTGGGAATGGTATCCAATAATCTGCGTGAGGCAGCACTGGCACTCGGTGCGCCACGCTGGCGAGTAATACTGAACGTTGTGTTGCCATCAGCATTGTCCGGTCTCCTCACTGGCAGTCTGCTGGCGATTGCCAGGGCAGCTGGTGAAACAGCACCGTTACTCTTTACGGTTCTCGGTGCCCAGGCTGTCATCTTTTCGCTTGATGCACCAATGAACTCACTGCCACTACAGATATTTAATGATGTTCGCCAACCCAATCCTGAACTTGTAACAAGAGCCTGGGGTGCGGCGCTTACTTTGATTCTACTCATTTTGATCATCACATTAATTGCGCGCTTTGCCGCTCGGAGAACACGACTATGACGATAGCTACCAAATCGATTACAGGACTAGGCATTACCGTCCATAACCTCAAGGCATATTATGGTGAAGCTGAGGCAGTGAAGGGTGTGACAATAGAATTTCCAGCAAACAAGATCACGGCACTCATCGGTCCGTCCGGCTGCGGTAAATCAACACTAGTCCGTAGCCTGAACCGTATGCATGAAGAAATACCGGGTGCGTCAGTGAAAGGCAAAGTATCGCTCGATGAGGAAAACATTTATGATTCGCAAGTAGATCCCGTCGCAGTGCGACGAACTATCGGTATGGTGTTTCAAAAACCAAATCCATTTCCGACGATGTCGATTATTGATAATGTCATGGCCGGCCCACGTCTATCTGGTAGCAAAACAGATAACCTGCGAGAGCGTGCCGAACGGGCGTTAAAGGACGCCGGCTTGTGGGAAGAAGTAAAACATAAACTAAACAGACCTGCATCGGGACTATCTGGCGGACAACAGCAACGATTATGTATTGCTCGCGCAATCGCACTTGAACCGGAAGTCTTGTTGATGGATGAACCATGTTCAGCGCTTGACCCCGTTTCGACTCAACGTATCGAAGAGCTCATCACAAAACTTAAAAGCCGTTTTACTATTATTTTAGTGACGCATAACCTGCAGCAGGCGACTCGTGTAGCTGATCGGACAGCCTTTATGCTGGACGGAGAATTGATTGAAATCGCGCCAACCAAACAACTATTTGAGCGTCCCAAAGATACCCGTACCAAAGAATATGTGACTGGTCGATTCGGTTAAACTGCATTCCCCCACTACTGTGTAGCAAGTAGTACTTGACACACATTTCATACTTTTGCTACAATGGAAACATTCGAGAGGAAAACCGAGCTAGCTCGTGTTATTCCGAGAATGTGCACCATTGCACAAAGTACAATGAGTGTATAAGGAGACCTACGCTATGGGCATGCAGCCTGGCAACAAAAAACTTTACGGAACAGCAACGATTGGCAGCAAAGGCCAAGTCGTGATTCCTGCTGATGCTCGTGAAGAGTTAGGACTGAAACCGGGCGACCGGCTTTATGTTCTTGGTGCTATGCATGCAGGTGGCGTCGTGTTTTTGAAAGAAGAAATGCTCGAAGAACTGGTTGATCATATGTCGGCACAAGTTGAAGGCCTTCGAACATACAAACAACTTGGTAGTAAAAACAAAACCAAAAAATAATCAACGGAGCAGGGAGTTTTATGCATCATCATCTATCATTGCGTGCCAAAATAATAATCATGATCTCGGTCATGGCCAGTATGTTTTTGGTCGCTCTCGACCAAACCATCATCGCGACCGCACTTGGCAAAATCGTCGAAGACTTCAACGCTTTCGATTCGCTCAGTTGGATCGTTACTGCGTATCTGTTAACAACTACAATTACCGTGCCGATTGCCGGTAAACTGTCTGATCTTTTCGGCCGACGACTCATCCTCCTTATCGGTGTCGCGATTTTTGCCGTTGGTTCACTTTTGTCTGGTATGTCGAGTGATGTGACGCAATTGATTTTTGCGAGGGCATTCCAGGGCATTGGTGGCGGTATCATTACGGCCAATGCCTTTACGATTATTGGTGACTTGTTTGCCGCTCGCGAACGAGGTAAATGGCAGGGTATGATCGGTGCTGTTTTCGGACTTTCATCTATCATCGGTCCACTCCTTGGTGGTTGGTTGACTGACTCACATAATATCTTCGGATTGACGACTGACTGGCGCTGGACATTCTGGATTAATGTTCCGGTTGGTATCGCTGCTTTTGTCATCATTGCGATTTTCTGTCCGCCGCTGAAACACGATCGTAAACCGGTTGTTGATTATGCCGGTGCGGGATTGCTGACAATTGCCCTTGCGACGCTTGTGCTCGCTGTTGATAATACAGAAAGTATTTTTGCTGGCTTTCTCGACGCAACTGGTATGAGCCTCGTCAATCTTCGTCTGATTATGTACACGGTTGTCGTGCTCGCTACTGCCGGTTTCGTATGGGTAGAGCGACGTGCCAAAGAGCCAGTTCTTCCGCCGTCATTCTTCAAGAATCGTAATTACGTTCTCCTTATTTCGGTCGCGACACTGTTTGGTGCTGCGTTCCTCGGATCAATCCTTTACCTGACACAATTTAATCAACAAGTGTTCGGTGCAACACCGACAGAGTCTGGATTGATGTTGCTTCCTATGATTGGTGGATTGATGTTTACGGCAATTTCTTCTGGTCAGATTATCTCAAAAACAGGTCGCTACAAGGTCTTTATGCAAATTGGTATTGTCCTAGCCACGGTCATGGTTGCCGCACTATCGACATTAACGCCACAGTCTCCGTACATCTATGAAGCAGTTATCATGGTTTTCCTTGGTGCTGGACTTGGTGTGGTGATGCCGATTCTTAACCTTGCTATTCAGAATGAATTTGCGCAGCGCGAACTTGGCGCTGCTACCAGTTCAAACCAATTATTCCGTAGCCTTGGCTCAACCATTGGTATCGCTGTCTTTGGCGCAATGCTGACAGCCGGCCTTACAACTGGACTTGCGGGTATCCAGAGTCAGCCGTATTTGGCACAGTTGAAGCAGAGTCCAACAGCCAGCAAAATTGGAAGTTTTGATGATTCAAATACGTTGCTCAATCTGAACGCTCCCGATGTAAAGCACAAGATCACGACTGGCTTTAACTCAAGTGTTTCAACACTACCGATGCCTATGCGGGAAAAGGCAACGCAGGAGTTTACGAAAAATCAGACCGATTATTCAAACAAGATCACGAAAGCATTTAGTGACAGTTTGCAGCGCATCTTCCTCGTATCAGCTGGTTTGATGCTGGCTGCGACCGTCCTTGTCTTTTCGCTCAAAGAGCGTCAACTCAAATCTGCTTCACCTGAACAATCTCCTGGCGTCGCGTAGCACCAGAACAGGGCTAGCATAAGCACGACCCCTGTTAGGAATCTTGACCTAGAGCCCGATCCTTGCTATGATTGTACCTGCGTGTCGCGCCAGAACACGAAATAACAAGGTCGAAAACGGTGCGACGACATGTGTTGTAGAAAATAAGGAGAATAACAAAACCTCATGCCAATAGCCATCAATTTTGTGTCCTCGCGACGCAAAAAGATAGCAGTGGATGTGGTGCCTGCCGAATGGCAACTGTATATCGCTCAATAGAAACGCGCTCAGGCGCGCAAAAACCGCTCCACGGCACCGGAGCGGTTTTGTTTTATTCCAGGCTTATTTATTTGAGAGCGTCTTCGATCGCTGATTGGAACTTGGCTTTATCATTCCAGACGTCGGATTGGATTTGGGCATCTTTCAGGAGAATCGTTGGTGTTCCTGTGACGGGAATCTTTTTGCCGAGTGCCAGGTCAAAGTTGATCTTGTCATTCACGCTTTTGCTATCCATATCGGTTTTGAACTTGTTGATATCAGCGATGCCAGCCTGAGTCGCATATTGGATGTAAAACGATGCACGTTGATCTACTGATGCGGTGCTCCATTCATTTTGTTTTTCATACAGTAAGTCATGCATCTGCCAATATTTGCCCTGAAGTCCGGCTGCTTCAGCTGCCGCAGCTGCCGCACGAGCGTTCGGATGGATAGCAGAGAGAGGGTTGTTACGAAAGATGAAAGTTAATTTATCTTTGTATTGTTCAGTCAGATCTTTCAAGATCGGGTAAGCACTGCCACAAGCTGGACATTGAAAATCACCGTATTCAATCAGGATTGTCTTGCCGGTAGTACTTCCAAACACATGGTCGGCAATATTTCCGTTGCCATTACTCGCCGCGAGGATTTTCGTTTGATCGACACTGCTAACACTGACTTGATCCTTGCGTGATAGAAACACAAGGCCTCCAAGTACCACGACACATACAGCTGCAAAAATAATCCAAGCTTTTTTACTCACAAAGTTCCTCCATTATTCCTAGACCTAATTAACTCCTATCCATTATAACTCAACGAAACGAGAGAAATATAAGTTTACTTTTATTTCCGAGTGAGGCAGGGGCATATGGCGTGCTTGCACGACCATATATAGTATAGTGGTCGTATGACAACGCTACTGGTAATTATTTGGGTCCTTCTAGTAGCCAAGCTTATTTTGCTGATAGCGATCCAGCCACAGCGAACGAAACGCAGCTGGTTTGAACTAGAACATCGTCATGATGACGAGACAATACGTCGCGAAAGATTATTGGGTGATCTTTTGGCACTCAAAGACTTTATCTGTGCTATTTTGGTCGCAATCGTGGCCGTTCTGGCTGTCGTTCTGTGGCAATGGTGGGGGATTGTTGCAACACTTGCGATTCTGCTACTTGTTGCACCGCTTGCTCGTCTTCAGCCACTCCATCATGTAGTAGCACGATTATACAACCCTTGGGAGCCACGGCTATTACGACTAGTCGAACGGATGCCACTACTCGGCTGGCTACTGCGCAGTGACCACTGGATACCACACGACCAACGACTTGAATCAACTGATCATTTATTGCACCTTGTCGAATCGGCTGGCCATGTATTAACTCGTGATCAGCAGCAGTTGATCGGGAACGGGTTGGGTTGGCACAACGCTACTACTGGCAGTGTCATGACGTCTCGCGACAATATCGTAAGCGTGCCGCATACTGAACTGCTTGGGCCGTTAGTGTTGCATGATTTACATCAGACTGGATTTACAATATTTCCAGTTATCAAAAAGGACATTGATCATGTGATTGGCGTCCTGAATATCGCTGATCTGTTGCAAGTGGACAAAACCAAGCGATCGCAGATGGCCGAGAAGGCGATGATAGAAGGGGTGTCGACTATTACACAGGACGCATCATTACCGGATGCACTTGATCAGCTATTAACAACTCGTTCGCCATTTATTATCGTTACGGGAGATGACGGCTCGACCGCAGGGCTACTGACTCTTGGTGACGTCCTCGGTGCTTTACTTGGCAAAAAAAGAGGTGAAGTGGTATAATTACCCAAGTTATGACCAGAACACTCATTCGAGATTTAGCGAGCAAGACCGGCGAAACCGTCACTATTCGTGGTTGGTTACACAAAAAGCGCCTTCTTGGTGGCCTGAACTTCTTGACTGTCCGTGATCGTAGTGGCCTGGCGCAGAGTTTGATCGAGGATAAGGAGCAAGTCGAAAAACTCCGCGGTTTGCAAATAGGAACCGTCGTTAGCTTTACCGGAATTGTTGTTGCCGACGAACGTGCACCTGGTGGTGCCGAATTACACGATGTTAAAGTCGAAGTCGAAGTGCCGGTGACTGATGAACCGCCAATCGAAATCGACAAACTAATCAGTCACAAGTCAGAGAACTTGGATACATTGTTCGAATACCGCGTACTCAATATCCGTAACTTACAGGAACAAAAAATCTTCAAGATTCGCAGCAGTCTCACTCGTTATATTCGTGAGTTTTTAAGTGAACGTGAATTCGTCGAAATCGATACGCCAAAACTGCTTGCCGAAGCAACTGAAGGCGGTGCCGAAGTCTTCCAACTGGATTATTTTGGCAAGACCGCGACACTCGCGCAAAGCCCGCAATTTTATAAACAAATCATGGTCGGCGCATTTGAACGTGTCTACGAAATTGGTCACAGTTACCGCGCCGAACCAAGTGCTACCACACGCCATCTCACTGAACTGACGATGCTTGATATCGAGATGGGCTTTGTTGACAGCCATGATGAAGTCCTGGACATGGTAGGGGATATGACACAGAACGTATTGAAGCGCGCCTATGATGAACATGCTGCTGATTTGAAATCACTCAATGCGCCAGAGCTAAAACTTCCGAATGACGGTAAAGTACCACGCTTTACGATTGCCGAAATCCACGAATTGTATACCAAAGCTACCAAAACCGACACAACCAACGAAAAAGATTTGATACCTGACGAAGAGCGTTGGATTGCCGATTATACCCGTAAACAATTTGGCAGTGACCTTGTGTATGCAGTTGATTTCCCGCGTGAGGCCGGCAAGTTCTATCACAAGTTTAAGGACGACGGCACCGTGGCTTGGGGCGACCTACTATTTCGAGGTCTCGAAATCGCTACCGTACCACTTCGCGAAAACGATTATCACAAAATGATAGAACAAATGACAGCCGCTGGGCTGGACGTCACACATGAAGGTTTCAAGTATTACCTTATGGCGTTCAAATATGGCCTACCTGCCCATGGTGGCTGTGGCTTTGGTATCGACCGTTTGGTTGAAAAAACAATAGGTTTATCAAACGTCAAAGAAGCCACACTTTTCCCTCGGGACATCAACCGGCTGACTCCATAGTTAGTTGTTATTATTACATCAAATGATGTCATAATAACAATGACATTGTAATAGCGAAGCGTTATAATGAATATGTGAGCGAATCATCTACAATCATTGTCCTTCTAACAATTACAGTCATTTTGCTGTCGATTGTGATCGTCGTACTGCTTGCAGCCATTACGGTTCTGATTCTACGTGTTAACCGTATCGTTAAGCACATCGAATCAGTCAGCAATCATGTTGCTCAGGCTACAGAATGGTTTACCCCAGTAAAATTAATTTCAACTATCACTGATATCTTTCGGCGATAGATAAAGGAGAGTAATATGTCAAAGCTAATCAAACTCGCAATTGCAGCTGCCGGTGGATTCGTTGCTGGAATTTTGTTAGCCCCAAAAAGTGGCAAAGAAACTCGCAAAGATTTAAAGCTCAAAGCTGATGAAGCCAAAAAAACCGCAAAGCAAAAAGCAGATGAATTAAAAGCTGCAGCTGACGAAGGGACAGAAACCTTTAAACAAGGTGCTGATCTTGCAAGCAAAGAGGCAGTTGCTTTTGGTCGTAGTGCAAAGGCTACCGCCGAAAAGATTGCTGCTGAAGCAGCCGAACTAGGCGGCGAAGCCCGCACTCGTGCTGCCCGTGTTGCTGCCGATGCTAAAAAGACTGCCGGCACAATCCAAAAAGATGCCGAAAAGCACTTACGATAATTTTATTAAAACTTAGATTTCAAGCGGCTCAACGAGCCGCTTGTATTCGGTTCCGATCTTTTCTGCAAAGCGTGGCGTCATCATGTCAGGGAGGTTTTTACCATCCGTGGAAAGAATCGCATCATGCGTCGGGAAGGCGAGCTTTGGTTTAACGGATCTTAGGAATTCGATTGACTCACTGAATTTCATCCATGGTGCCGCGACAGGCAGCGCAAGGATTTCAACTGGTTTATCGGGCACACTAAACGAATCACCAGGATAGTAAAGACGACTATTGATCATGACGCCGAGATTGCCTATAACAGGGATGCCATCAATGATAACCGCATGCTGTCCACCAAAAAACTCTAATTCAAATTCACCAATTTTTATTCCCTCGTTCGCAACAACAGGCTGTGTCTTGAGATCTCCAAACTGGGAGGTAACTTCAGCAAGCCCGACAATGACAGCGTCCGGATTTTTACTTGCAATCTGACGTAAATGATCGTCATTATAATGATCGGTATGATTATGTGTAATAACGACAGCAACAACGTTATCCGGAATAACAAGATCGGTCGTATATCCGCCCGGGTCAACGATCAATGACTTTCCGTCTTGTTCGACGACAAAGCATGCATGTTCGAATTTGGTAATTTTCATGAGGCATCCTCTTCGTACCATTGTTTAAATTCTGATCGGGCTTTGACAATCTTTGGTTCGATAACAATTGAACAATAGCCGTTACCCGGGTTTTTATTAAAGTAATCCTGGTGATAATCTTCGGCAGGATAGAACGTATCGAGAGGTTTAATTTCGGTCACGATCTTATCACCCCAATGCTTTTTGGCGCGCTTGACGGCCGCTTCAAATACAGCTTTCTGGTCATCATCGATATAAAACATCGCTGATCGATATTGGGTTCCGACATCATTGCCTTGCCGGTTGAGAGTTGTCGGGTCATGGATCAAAAAGAATAAATCAAGAATGACATCCGCCGGAATTTCTCGCTCGTCGAAAGAGATATGCACTGCTTCGGCATGACCAGTTGTTCCGGATGAAACCTGATCATAGGTTGGATAAGGTAAATCACCTCCCGTATAGCCACTAGATATATGTGCTACGCTACGAATGCGACGATAGACGGCGTCCAAACACCAGAAACATCCGCCAGCAAGTACATATGTTGTCATACATCTATTATACTGAGATTAATGCATGATGACGAGTTTCGGCGATTTATTCGCCAGCAAGGAGAAGAACTATACCGCGATATGCCGTGGCGACGGGACACACGGCCGTATTATGTGTTCGCGTCGGAACTGATGTTGCAGCAAACACAGGTTGACCGTGTCATTCCCAAATTCGAACAATTTATTGAACGGTTTCCAGACGAAACGGTGTTAGCAAGTGCGCCGCTTGCCGAGGTGTTACGCATGTGGCAAGGACTCGGCTATAACCGGCGCGCAAAATTCTTGCATGAATCAGCAAAGTTGGTTGTAAAACTGGGGGGCTTTCCGCCGGACGAAGCAAAGTTGATGGCGCTACCTGGTGTCGGTAAGAATACAGCCGGTGCAATACGGGCGTATGCCTTTAATCAGTCGGCTATTTTTATCGAAACCAATGTCCGCGCGGTCTATATCCATCACTTTTTTGCTGATGTTCCATTAGTTGATGATCGCGATATTCGTGCGCTTCTAGAACGAACGATCGACCATGAACATCCGCGTGAATTTTACTGGTCGCTTATGGATTACGGCTGCTACTTGAAAAGTCAGGGCGTGACGCCAAACCGTAGTCGTCATTACAAAAAGCAAGCTCCATTAAAAGGTAGTATTCGCGAAGTCCGCGGCCAAATTCTGACGATACTTTCAGAGGGCGATACATCGATGACACTGCTCGAAAAAAGATACGAAAACGATGATCGATTCAACGTGGCGCTTGACGGCCTCATCAGTGACGGACTGATAATGATACACGACGGCGAAGTCTATTTGACCAAATAGCGCCCAGGCATGATAATAGACGATAATGAAGTCCGTTGTTTACAGTTTGATCGCCTTGACGATCGTCGCCACTGTGCTGGCGAGTGTGCCTGTCTTTGCTCAGCAATCGTCACCCATGACTGATGAACATATCGCTCGTATCAAAGCCAATTGCCAATCGGCGTTAGTTACATTAGGACAGATTCGAACTAATGAAGCGCCTGTTTTCATTAATCGTAATCAGACATATTTTTCAATCAGCGACAAATTGATGGCGCGCCTGAACAGTCGGCTAACACTCAATCGTTATGACGCGACTCAATTGGTTCAAACCGCCAGTAATTACAATATGGCGCTCGCGAAGTTCCGAACCGTTTATAAACAATATGATGACTCAATGGCTGAACTGATTCGGATGGACTGCAAGCGCCAGCCAGTTGGTTTTTTTGACAAGGTCACTAGTGTTCGTCAGCAACGTCAAAAGGTACATGACACAGCCGTACAACTCAAGAATCTGATTGACCAATACCGGCAAGGAGTAGACACGTTCCGCGCTCAGCATTTGTCCCAATTGACAGGAGCTCCGCGTGAGTGATGATCCCCTCACTGTCCCGGGAGAGCCGACAGAACACAGACCTTTCTATCGCCATCGGTTTACGTTGTTTGTTGCCAGCAGTATTGTCGTCGCTATTATATTGGTGCTCGTCAGTATGGCGCTATATGCATCCAGCGGTGCCGCGCAGCTAGACCTCAGCCGTCCAGGCTATAAATCCGTTCAAAATAAAGTCGATCAATCAGATACCTTCGAAAGTTTTCCAGCGAACGGCTCTGTTAATACGTCGACGCTTGATCAATTTCAAAAGCTTTTCCAAAAGCAAGTCAAACCAGTGGATAGCAGCGATGTCTTTAATGCCAGTGCGCTTGACGATCAGGCACTCGGCATTGATGCACCAGGAGCAGATGAATAGGCTCCTTAGTTTAAGGCGCCAGGTCAATATCAGGAGCTGATTCCAACGCTTCCAATAGCCGTCGTCGCATCTCACCAACAACAGCCCATTGGTCGGATGGTTGTGTTTTACCCGCAATAATAATCTCGACTGCAGTTCCAGTGAATTCACCGACCGACACAAATGCCGGTGGTTCAATGATTTTTTCTTTCCATTTATCTTCAGCGGCGAGCTTTTGACCCGTATGATTGATTATATTAGCTACCTTTTTAATATCGGATGTCGGGTTGATAGTAATGACAAATCGCGCCATGCTATAACCCATTGTTTTATTAACAACATGATCGATCATTCCGTTAGGAAAGTAATGGACGTTGCCATCAACGTCTCGGATCACTGTACTGCGGCTGCCGATCCGTTCGACTGTGCCGGTGGAGCCTTCGATATCAACAATATCGCCAACGCGGTATTGATTTTCACCGATCACAAATAATCCTGCCAGGAAATCTTTGACGATTGACTGGGCACCGAAGCCAAGTGCGACGCCGACGATCCCGGCACTGGCAAATAGTGGTGCGAGTAATGCGTCCGCCTGATCAACCGCTTCACGGAACAGCGCCACACATACGACGATAATGATAAAAATATGCCATACATTACTGACGACTGCCGCAAGTGTTGTTTGGCGTTTTTCAATGTCTTTGTGGTGCCATTCACGGTGGCGTGCAGTGCGGACAAAACGTTTGACTACGCGCGCAAACAAACGACCGCCGACATAGTAGGCGACAGCGCCAGCGATCACGATTACCGTAAGTGCTGTAAAGTGATGATTAAACCAATCGACGAACGGACTCCATACGTCGCCATGAGCTTTTAACCACACCTGCAAAGACTCCACCATATATGTGCTAGTATATCATGAAGTGACAGTAGTGAATCCTGAAGAATTCGTAATCAAAAAGAAACGTAAACTTTACAAGTTCGCGTTGTTTGCCAATTCACCACTCTGTTTTGAATTTGATGAGTGGAAGTCCCGGCCTGTTGATGTTATCGAACTCGGTGCGGGTAATGGGTTGTTCAGTGTCGAACTGGCGACCCGTTATCCTGACCAACAATTCATTGCGATTGATGTCAAAGCCGACCGTCTGCAAAAAGGCGCTAAACGGGCGGCAGAATTGGGTCTCACGAATATTTATTTTGTTCGTGCGAGGGTAGAGGATCAATTGAAAGATATGATCCAGCCACATTCAGTGCAATCTATTTGGATTACCTTTCCCGATCCGTTCCCGAAAAAGCGCGCCGAAACTCGGCGCATGACACATCCGCAGTTTCTGAAAATATACGTAGAACTGTTAAAGTCAGATGGCGCTTTGTATCTTAAGCATGACAATCCAGACTTTTTCAATTGGAGTCTCGAGCAACTCGTTTTAGAAAACTGGAAGATAGAGAAACTTTCATTTGATTTGCATGATTCTGATTTGCATGATGATTACAAAATCCAAACTGCCTACGAAACACGCTGGCTAGGCGAGGGTCTTGTGACAAACTTTGTAAAATCCACTCTAAAGTAACGCACAACTCATCTCGTTCGTAATACACATCAAGGCATAATCTTATTGAAACTGATTGACAAGTATATATATGAAAAGTATAATTTGACTCAAATACTATGCATATAACAGTAGCAAAACATAAAATACAAAAATATATTTTGAGTTATTTGACATATCATCACACGGCACGGTTTCGAGACCTTAAACCACCCAAGGTTACGACGAATTTATTCAGCTACCATTTAAAACTACTAGTGAATGGTGGCATGATTGACAGGGACGATGATGGATACACGCTGAGCACGCTTGGTTTGGCATATGCTGATAGGGTCAACGAAGAACGACGGGTTGTTTATCAGCAGCCCAAGATAATTACGATGTTTATCATCCAAAATAGCAATGGAGATTTGCTGCTGCAAAAGAGGATGAAGCAACCGTACATCGATACCTGGAACCTTCCGAATGGCAAAATACATATTGATGACGAATCGATCGTCGCGGGCGCTAGGCGGGTGATGAACAAAAAACTAAATATCAATAAACAAGATATTAAACATGCGGGCGATTGTTATATTCGTATTAATCAGGGAGATGCACCTATATCGATTGCGTTTGCCCACATCTTTACCTTTAATAGAGATGATTTTCCAATTGATAGTAACACCAAGTGGGTGCAACCGCACAAATTACATAATCTTGAATTAGCCCCGGCAGTCGAACGAATCACTGCGCGAACATTCTTTCGTGATCCTTTCTTTTTTGAGGAGTTCGAGGAAAGTTGGTAAGATAGGATAATGAATTTAAACGACTATCAGCAATTGGCGCTACGCACGGCGAGTCCCAAAGACAAAAAGAACGAACTTTTTCATCTGTTGCTTGGACTTAACGGTGAGGCAGGTGAAATTGCTGAAAAAATGAAGAAGGTCGTACGTGATAAAGATAGCGATTTTTCTACCGTTGATATCGATGATTTAACGAAAGAACTGGGCGATGTACTGTGGCATATCGCAGTAATAGGTGATTATTTTGATATCAAACTGGATGATATAGGCGAGACGAACATCAAAAAGCTTGCTAGTCGTTTGGAGCGTGGAAAAATCAGTGGTAGCGGCGACAATCGCTAGATATACGTCGGGTGAGTGTATTCAGCAATTACAGATCGAACACCGATAGTAAGAGGGTAGTGGTTCAATTCATTTGGATTCACTGTAACGAATCCTTTTCCTTCAAACACTTCTAATCTGCTCACATCGACGCCAGTTAATATGTAATAGGCAACGAATTTTGGGGTCGAATCGGCGATAGTCCTTGATAGTAGTTTGAAGTAAGTAAGATCAGTTGTTTCAAATTGCAAATTCGTTTCCTCACGTAGTTCACGGACTGCTGCGTCGCGAAGTGAGGCGTCAGTTGATTCAACAGCACCGCCAAACGCTGATAGTTTGCCAGGACTGTCGATATCAGGCTTGTCATCGCGCTCCTGCAGAATAAAGTTACCTTCCTGGTCTATAACAAGTACCTTGGCACCATGCTGTGTTGCGTATTTTTCGCGTAGCCATCCGTCAACTGATCCAGCACCCATGACCAGCACTAACGCACCGCGATCGCGGGCTTTTTGGATATTCTCCCATAGACTATTATCGAGATCCGCAAGATGTACCGCATTGTGGTTGGTGATATCTTCAGTGAGGTCTTTCGGAGTGAGCACTTCTTGAGTGGGGTCTTCGCGGGTGAGGTAGGTTGGCAACCAATAAATCTCGTTTGCCTGCTCGAAACAGTCGGTGTATTGAGTCCGTAGTTCGTGTTGACGCAGGTTTTGGTGTGGCTGATAGACAAGCACGACATTATCATTCATTTCGCGTGCAAGTTGCAGTGTAGCGGCGATTTCAGTCGGATGGTGGCCGTAATCGCTATAAAGATTCGTGCCTATTTTTTCGAAACGTCGATCAACACCAGGGAAACGATTAATTGCTTCAACTGCATCGCCTTCGATATTAATACGCTCCAATGCCTTGATAACCAGGCTGGCATTGCGTCGATTATGTTCACCGGCAAGTGTGATACCTTTGATGTCATGTTCACCGAGCAGCCACGTATCACGCAGCTCGCCCATCAAATTGCCGTCGGATTGCCATATAATACTACCGTCGCTTTGTTCCAAAAACTGACGAAAAGCTGCAATATAATCCTCGGGCGCGCCAAAGGTGTCGGGATGGTCGTAATCAAGCGATGTAATGAGTGACAAAAATGGATGAAATTGCAAAAAGTTACGATCAAACTCGTCACATTCATAGATAAAGTACTGACTGGCAGGGTCAAAGTGGCCACTGGGTGCAAAAGACATCGTCGTCCCGATCGAATAACTGATCGGTACCCCCAGTTGCTGCAAAGTCCAAACCATCATGGCTGACGTCGTGGTTTTGCCATGAGTCCCGGCAATGGCAATCAAACTAAGGCCTTTCTCGTCGATGATATGGCTGAGCAACTCGTCGCGTTTTGACGTCTTGATACCGAGCATCCGCGCCAGTACAAGTTCCGGATGATCTTCGGACATCGCCGATGTGTAGACAAACCAGTCAATCGGCTGCTTTGCGTGCGTTTCCTGCAAAAACATTCCTTTTTGCTTATCGGTGATTTTGACGCCACGGGATGCAAGGTGCTGAGTCATGAGTGTATCCAAGGGGTCAGATCCCTGGATAGTATGACCGGCGTCCAGGGCGATTTCGGCGAGCGGCCCAATGCCGACGCCACCGATCCCGGAGAAGTAGATATTCATATAGTCACATTATACCTTGCCACAAGCGTGATCGCCATGGTCTAATAGAGAAAAGGGGCATCGAAACAAACATGATTCAATCACTCATTCATCGCCTGCTGAAGCGCCGTCACTTTTGGCGCTATGCTAGCTTTGACGAAGTGGCCGAACTGTACGCGTCACGGATGATGCGGCTGTTGGCGCAATATATGATTTCGCTGTTTGTCGCACTGTATCTCTATCAGCAGCACTACTCGATTCTTTTCATTGCTTGTTACTTTGGGATTTACTTTGGTTTTCGAGCCTTGGTTTCATATCCCGCAGCTCGGTTTGTTGCGCGTTTTGGTCCCAAACACGGTATTTTGGTCGGGAACCTCCTCTATATTCCAGCACTGATGTGCTTTACGTTGGTGCCGCACTACGGTGTGATCGCGATCGCGTTATTCGGTCTGTTTCAGTCACTGTCGATGACTATTTATGATTTGTCATATCTGGTTGATTTTTCCAAGGTCAAACATGTATTGCATGCAGGTAAAGAAATTGGCTATATGCAGATTTTTGAGCGCTTGACTGCTAGCCTCAGCCCATTAATAGGAGGGGCTGTAGCGTTTTTGATTGCACCCGAGGCAACGATGTGGCTATCGGCTATTCTTTTTGCGGCCGCTAGTTGGCCGCTCCTGCGAACGAACGAGCAAACCAGACTTAATCAGCGGTTGGAATTTCGTGGTTTTCCGTGGCGAGCAACTTGGCGCACTATAATGGCCGAAACAGCAGTTGGTTTTGATGCTGTTGCCAGCAACGCGGTGTGGGTATTATTCCTCGCTGTGGTGGTATTTGCAGGCTCTACCAACGATATTTATCTAAAGATTGGTGCGTTTGCCTCGATTACAGCAGTAACGTCCTTTATCGCTGCCTATTCGTTCGGTCGGATCATTGACTGGCGACGAGGAGGGGATTTGCTGTGGGTTGCTGCGATTGCCAATACAGCGACACACTTGTTTAGGCCGTTTGTTGCGACGCCGGTAGGAGTTGCGGCTGCTAATATAACTAACGAAATTGCGACGACCGGCTACTCGATGGCGTTTATACGCGGCATATTCGATACGGCCGACAACTCCGGCCACCGCATCGTCTATCTGTTCTGTATCGAAGTCGCGTTGAATCTTGGCGCGATGCTCGGATGCCTCACACTTGCCGCACTTGTGCTCTTGCTCCCTGATGTCGTTCTCGCGATGCAGCTGTTCTTTGTTATTACCGGCCTCTATTTTCTCGTGTTACTTGGTGCTCGATTCAACCTCTATCGGTCGTAACCTGCATGGTAATGGTATACTGTTATCAGTAATAGCACGGTGGGAAATCTAGTGGCAGACAAACGACAGGTTCGGCGCAGTATCAGGCAGTTGCAATACGTTAAAACGTGGCAACTTGTCATTGTATTGCTGCTTGTCGGGTTTGTGGCAGCGACTTTTTTGCGGCTGAACAATATTGGCATGGTCGAACGGCGTGACGCTGTTCTGTCGGCCGACAAGGCCGGAGACGGCACGGTTATCCAAGCGAGGTTGTATGATCTACAACGCTACGTTACGGCACATATGAATGCCGACATGGGGACGATCTATCTAGAGAATACGTACAAGCGTGACAGCCAGCAAATTATTGATGCCGCGAGTGGCGACAACAATCCCAATGGCAATATTTATAAAAAAGCCCAAGATGTTTGCCGGCCACGCTTTAGCGGCTACTCACAGGCGTATTTACAGTGTACAGTGAACTATTTGGCGCAGTATGCACCAGCCGGTGATCCGGCTTCCACGGTCAAGTTGCCGCCAGCTGACGCCTATCGGCACAGCTTTGCATCGCCCCTGTGGTCACCCGATTTTGCGGGTTGGACGGTGCTTGTTTGTACACTGATTGTTGTCATGATTATTGCCCGTTTCCTAGGGCTTTTTGCACTGAGAATGATGCTCAAAATGCATGACAGATAGCCGTAGGTGTTGACACCGTCAGGCTAAGGGGGTAATCTTACTCCTGTATAGCATTAATAGGAGGTATAAGACCATGGCTTACAGTCACACTAACTCAAAGGGCGTTACATACTACTTGCATAACACCACAGTTACCCTACGTGGTGGCAAACCACAGACAATCTACTTTTTCGCTAAGGTAGAGAAAAACGAAAAAGGTCAACCAACCGATCTTCCAGAAGACCGCGAAGTGAAGGAAAACCCACGAAACGGTTTCCTGACTATTTCAAAGAAAAAATAGTACTAATTTAGTACAACAACAGCCGCCCCATCTTTGGGGCGGTTTGTTTGATGTGAATAATATGTGGAAAAACACTTGCGGTTTAAATACGTTTGGTGCTACACTCATACCAAACAAACAGGTGCTAACTTGACTCCGCGGGGATACGCAAATCGCCCTGCGGAGTTTTTTGTCCTTGATATTTTATTACGCTTGTGTTATAATAATCGTATGAGCAACCCTGAACAGCCTGGCTTGTTTAATATTTACAGTAGTCCCACCTCTCGTCATGACTATGGTGGCAAATTCGATTCAGGTGATGAGGGACATGAGTTCCCTTATGTACAAGACTTACCCGGTCAAGACCCTATATCGGTAGAAAAGGGCGTCAGCGTCAGTTTTGATGAGCGCTATTTTGCACTTGCGGCGATGTCACGGCTTTATGCTCGAAGAGCGCGATCAGAGGGTCTATCTGAGGCATCCCAAACTCCTGGCCTTCGAGAAGAACTACAGCAAAGGTATCCGGATCTTGATGCACTCGTTGCAAATACGACAGCCAAGGCTGGCTATACTCAGGATGATGAAAAAAGAATATTACATGGATTACTGAAAGCAGATGAAATGGTTCAAATTGGTACCCAACCTGTAGACGCTGAAATAGCGGAACAAGAGACAATTCACCAAATACGTCAGAACTTTGGTATTAGTGCAGGCGCTAAAAAACGTAACGCAAGTCTTAAAAAGGCAAAAGATACGATGTTAAGAGTACGTGGACAGAAATAGCCAGCCTCCATATCCAATAAAAGAACCCCGCACCAACAAACTGTGCGGGGTTCTTTTAGCCCTTAGGGGCGAGAACCGTCAGTCGTCGGAGGGGGTTGGGTCTGGCTTGGTGAATCCGAGTGCGAGCACCATGTCGAACATCTCCCAGACATCCGCCAAGTCATAGATCCACTCATTGAGATCTTCCTCGGGGACACCTTCTTCACGAGTGAGAGTTTTGAGGATTGTCTCGTACCTGACCTGAGGGTCGTAGGCGGGGAGATTGGCATTGTCCAAGTTCATGAGGATCCTAACGACGATTATCCGCGTGATGATCGTCGTCCTGCTGTCGTTTGGAGATTCCTTGTTATCTTTGTGCCACTGCCTGAGCACTTGTTTCAGGGGTGTTTCGTACTTCGTGTCACCTGTCCACGTAAGTGGCGGAACATCCGTAGAAAGCTCCACTGCTTGCCTTTCGGTAGGTTGTAGATGTGCCAAACTAAGTTACTATAGTATAAAAACAATAAATTAACAAGAAAAAAGCCCAATCGGGCAAAATAAATAAATCATGACCACTTCCTTTGATATTTACCTAGGCTAGGTATTCGACGAGGAAGAATGTATTTGATTGGTTCTGGTCGATGTTAGCGCTTGTGAGCGTCAATGTGCGTTTATTGGTGGTGGTGCACCGGTAAAACAACAGGCCGCTGTCATAAGTCCACCCGTCTTTCCACTCTGCACCTCCACCGGTTGCCGTGGCGATTGTGGCGCTGTCTGCGTCTTGGAGCGTGTAGGTGAAGGTTGTCGACGTAGATGACCCGGAGACGCCCTTCCACGCCCGAACCCTTGTAATTACCGCATTGAGCGGGAGGTTCGCGTTGGAGGTTGGGTCGGCAGTGAAAACAATACCGCCATACGGCTTTTGCATGGACAGGACTTTGGGCTCTATCACAGAGTTGGCATTGAAGGCACCCACAGTACAGTCGAAATTTTCCAATCCGCCGCTGCCATCACCCCGACATTTAATAAACCGAATCGGAGGTGCGCCGAACACGTTGCCGGTGGCGCCCACGTTGGTCATAGTAATGAAATCGGCCGCGGTCGTATGGGTAGTTATTTCACAGGATCGGTAATCGACGGATGGCCGCGACGACCACGTGCCTGCGCTAACGGTGTATTCATGCTTTCCTGTCAATGTGCAACCGTCAAACACGATGCTTGGCAAGAAACTATTGTCCAAACCGAAACTGGCTTGAGTCACATTGTTGGGACTGGTTAATATTGGCGTCCAAGCGTCCGTGTCGCAGCTGATGAACGACACGTTGCCCCGCGACCAGCTGCACTGGATAAGCGAGCTGTTTTCGTGGCGGTGCTCAACCCTGGCGCCAGATACCAGTAGGCGTTGCACGCCACTCGAATGACCCGACACGCCCGCGCCCAGCTTGAAGAAACACTGGTCGGAACTGGAGCTTTGAGTACCATTTCCGATGTGAATAAGACTTCCACCAAATACGTTGACATTGCCACCTTTGGCGAGACTCACGAAGTCGCCGCTAGTGACTTCGTTCTGGCAACTATAAAAGCTGTAGTTCAGGAACTGGTCGCTCGCCGATGCTGATGAGTAGAGGAACGCGGTCCAATCGCCGTAAATGCCACAGTGGAACCAAGTTATCTCAGAGTTGGTGTTCACTCCTGTCAGATTTAACCCATACTTCCAGGTGCCGTCCCAGTTACAGCGGTTAAACACATAGTTTTGGGCTTGATTCTGACTGTCCGACAGCATGAACGAGCCCGTAGGGTGGTTGCCGTAAAACGTCAAGTCCTCGAACGTCAGGTGCAGCAGATCATTCTGGTTGTTGCACATATAAGAGTCTGCTGTGGACGGATCAAACACGAGCATCGTCGCTTGCCGACCAGCACCTTTCCACGCGAACCCAGCAGCCGGTGGTGAGACTACGTTCGGTGGGATGACATATTCCGGATTGGCAATCCGGTATGTGCCTGGTGGAATATAAATCATCGTCGCACCGCGATCATCATTGCCGAATGTAGTCACTGTGGCTGCAGCTGCCGCGTTGAATGCTGCCAAAAACGCAGCGCTGTCGTCGGTAGTGCCGTCGCCCGTGGCGCCGTAATCGCGTACATTCAGTACCCCAGCAATCGAGCCGCCAGCGCCCGACCAGGTTCCATCGCCGCGCAGGAAATTGGAGTTGGACGGTGTGCCCGTAGCAGAAATAGAACTGATACCAATACTGCTGAGGGTGTTATCAGCGCCGGAGATTGTCTTGTTGGTCAGGGTGACGGATGCACTGTTCTTGGTGGCATCAGAGGTGTTATCGGCATTCCCCAGGCCAACATCAGCTTTAGTGCTTGCCGTACCAGCACCAATCGCGGTTCGGGCACCTGCTGCACTAGCTGCGGTAATGAGCGATTGACCGGTCGCAGTAGAGTCAGAGATTTGCGAAGCAGTGTGGGTGTGGACTGTTGCGGCTTTGCCTGATAGATCGCTGACCAAGTTGGTAACGGCTGATTCGGGAATGTTGCTGAGAGTATTGCTGGCACCGCTAATTGTTTTGTTTGTAAGGGTAACCGATGCCGCATTTTTTGTTACATCACTGGTGTTATCGACATTATCAAGGCTAACGACAGCCTTGGCCGCTGCCTGGGTGGCACCGGCAGCAATAACGGCCGGTTTGTTGGTGATGGTGTTCCAATCGGGTGTACCAGCGACGGCGTTCAGCTTGGTTTGGGCGGCAGAGTCAAGCTTAACTTCTGCAATGGTGCCGTCGGCGATTGCCGTGTTGGACACAGCGTCGTCTTTGAGGGTTCCGTCGGGTTTAAGTGCCTGAGAAAGGTAATCATTGAGGACATTTCCCCAGATACCTGAATCTGAGCCGGGCTGAGGTAGTCGTGCCATATTAAGTATAATAACATATGCATTTTTATCCGTAAGAGGCTAAGGTCTGGAACATGAAAAATATTTCTGGTGGGGGCGGATAGAATCGAACTATCTACCAAGTGGTTATGAGCCGCCTGCTCTAACCGATGAGCTACGCCCCCGCTTTGTCCATTTTACCACCGATGGGCTATACTATAGGAAACAATGCAAAACAGAAAAATAAAACGGTTCATCTACCAGGTTCGTCACGAATATGTGACGATGAATAATGTGGTGTTGGCGGTTGCGGCGGTGATTGCTATCAGTTGGGCGTGGGCGTCAGTACAGGCTGTACAGCGTAACTATGCCTTGCAGCGTGAAGTCGATGACAAGCGTCGTCAGCAACAGTTGATTGAATTGCAGACAGACAATTTGAAGTATGAACAGCACTATTATGGCAGTCGTGAATATCAAACACTTGAAGTGAAGCGTCGGCTAGGGTTGGCCGAGCCGGGGGAAAAGGTGATGGGTTTGCAACCAAATTCGGCAGCAGCCAAGG
>CAYIQY010000014.1:0-16635 GCA_964365665.1 uncultured Candidatus Saccharibacteria bacterium
AAGCAGTCAAAACCAGTGTATGGACAAAGGTCAACTGCGCCTTTACAGCATCCGCATCTGGTATAACAGCAGCGAATGCCATCCTTATACGTCAAACTGCCGCTGGTACCGCGCGTACGTTCTATGTCGACAATCTTTCTGTCACGATCGCGGCTGACTACAACTATGCAACAGATGGCACCGTCAACGATAACACCAACTTCGGTACCAACTGGACAACTTCAGGAGCAGGCTCTACCGTCACACGTAATACAAGTGACGGTCAAGAAGCAAGCGATAGCGCTCAAGCCGTTATCTCATCTGGTGCGAATACCGGTATGCGCAACAAGTTATCTATTAATCCACTCACCAGCACGCTCTACCGTGTATCGGTCTATGCTAAAAGCACTACGGCATTAACAGATTTCAAGATACGCTATTCACGTGATGGTGGCACCAACTTTGTCGATTGTGCCGACTACAATACTCAGAGGGTATCAACTTCTGCCTGGACACCCATTACTTGTTATATTTATACTGATGGTACTACGCCTACCAACTCGTATGTCTACTTCGTGCAAACAGCAACCGCCGCCCGCACCATTTCTGTTGATGCATTCTCAATGACGCTAGCATCCAATAGCACGCCAAACGTTCAAATCGGTGGCGGTGTACTCGGTGGCCCGACAACACTCTTCACCGTTGATAAAGGGGCATCTGCACCAATTGCCGCTAACAACGATGCCCTTCTGGGATCGATGTACTACGATACGTCACTTGGTAAATTGCAGTGCTATGAGGCTGACGGTTGGGGAGCCTGTGGTTCCAGCCCGGATAATATCGTGACAATCTCGCCCGAATACACCAACGCCGTCATGCATGGTACCGGTGTTGGTACGATGACCTCAGATATCTGTTCTGATACTCTGAACCTTAATGACGGCAGCTCCGGTCAACCAACAATTTGCGGTGCCAACGAAACCTTTAACTTCTACAAATGGACATCTCCTCAGGCAACTACTCAAACATACGGTATCTATGTCACCTATCAGTTGCCGACAACATTCAAAGAATTTGCGTCCGGACAAACGTCATTAAAGGGACGTACTGATAGTGCCAACTCGGCAGTAACGTATCAGATTTATCGAAGTGACAGCTCGGGACTGACTGCGTGTGGATCAGCCGTTGCAGTATCAACGGGTGTGCAAACGACCTGGCAAACAGGAACAGCAGCCGGCGCAGCAGATCCTTCGACTTGTGGATTTAGTGGTGGTGACAGTGTCGTGTTCAAGATAAACATTACCAGCAACAGCAATGCCAACGCCTATGTCGGCAACCTCGGATTTACATACAGCAATAGCTAGTCCTCTCTCTTGGCCATCCATCCCCGTTATGTTAAAATAGCGACAGTAGTTAAACAATAGCGTTTAGCGAGGGATATGAGCCAAACAAACAGAGGTACGGACAAACAAAAGATTGTCCTAAGGATAAGGGTCCCAAAACTTGACTTTGTCATGATCGGCAAAGCTATTTTAAAGTGGCCGAAAACTGCCATTGTCAGACTTATGAATGCACGGTTTCGTTATCGATTCTTAGCAGCTGTCGTCATAATGATCCTTGCCGAAGCATACAACGTCCTTACTCCTTATTTCCAAGAAAATTCATATGCACTTGGCAAAGGTGCTAGTCTGTTGTCGGATACTAGCCCCGAGATGGCGAGCAAAATAAAATTCGACCAATCGCAACAAACATTTGATTTCAACAAAGACCCGGCCACTGATCCAGGTGCAGTTGGCGCAGGTTCCTATGCATCGTCCACCGCTCACAAAGACCCGACGAAGGGTGTGACTGTCACTGACTCGAAAAACAAAGTTGATTTCACGATGGTGCCAAAATTCAAGTTACTCGACGGTCGCCAAGACCAAAACCGTATCGTCTATCCGTTAGCCGATCGCACGGGTTGGGCAGTCTATACCATGCAGGGTGTCGGGGTGAAAGAAGACATCATCCTCGACTATGCACATAGTGATACCGCGTCATACAGCTATACGCTGAATATGGGCAATGCCCTCAAAGCAAAGATCGAAAAAGACGGCAGCCTGGGCGTGTACGGCAATACGCTGTTATCTGGAAATGTATCTACGGGCACCGACAAGGATGCCGAACTTTTGATGAAGGCTCGCAAAAATGCGCCAAAAGACACGTTACTTTTTGTCATCCCTAAACCTGTCGTACTGGACAAGCATGGTCCCGCGGATGGCATCACCGCCAAATATTCGCTGAACGGTGACGAGCTGACTATCACCACGACCGGTATGAAAAAGGGTAAATACCCGATCACTATCGACCCGAGTATCTACGTCGTTACAGCTGCCCAGTTCATGGCCGGCAACAACGAGACCAACGTCAACTTTGATGTCAGTAACAAACTGATCAAAAAGGGTCGCACAACTGGTGCTCGTTTCGACGAATGGAACACGACTACAGATCTATCGCGAGCAGTCTGGGGTGGTCAAACCGTCCCAGCTGGAGGCTATGTCTATACCGTCGGTGGCACGTCGTACAATGGCCAGGTATCTAACAGCCAAGGATCAGACACATTTACCGTCCCGACTGGTGTTACCAGCATCACCGTCGAAATGTGGGGTGGAGCTGGTGGTGGCGGTGGCGGTGGTAGTAATGCAGCTGGTGGAGCTGGTGGTGGCGGTGGGTTCGTTAGGGCAACCCTCAACGTTACTCCAGGTGAAGTCCTAAATCTTTATGTTGGTGGTGGCGGTGGGTTCGGTGCAGGTAGCGCCACAAACTCTGGAGTTGGTGGTGGCGGTGGTGGTTATTCTAGCCTTTATCGAAGTTCTACCCCGCTTGCTATTGCAGCTGGTGGAGCTGGTGGTGGCGGTGGCCGTCTTGTAGCTGGGCAGACTGGTGGTGCGGGTGGTGCGGGTGGTGGTACAACTGGAGTAGCGGGTGCTGCGGCAGGTGGAACCGGTGCTGCTGTCAATGGTGGCGGTGGTGGTACACCTAGCGCTGGAGGTGCGGCCGGGTCAGGCGGCAACAACCCAGGTACAGCGGGATCATCGCTAACAGGTGGTACGGGTGCGAATGGCGCGACAGGTCCTAGTGGTGACGGTGGTGCTGCAAACGGCGGACTCGCGACCGGTGGAGCCGGTGGTAGTATACCCACAACCACGCGTGCCGGTGGTGGAGGCGGTGGATCTGGATATTTTGGTGGAGGCGGTGGATCTAGCTCGCATATCACTGGCGTCGGTAGGGGTGGTAGTGGTGGAGGCGGTGGATCTGGATACATTGACCCAGGTGGAACCTCTACTACACACACTGCAGGGAGTGGTCAAACCCCTGGTGAGTCGGCTGATTCTGATCGCGGTGGTGCTGCGGACGGTGGTGCTGCTGGTCCTGCCGATACTAATGGTAGTGCCGGCGATAGCGGCCTCATCAGCATCACATTTGGTGGTGGTGGCACAAGTACGTCATCAACTGTCAACTGGGCGCAATTCAACACCGGTAGCGGTACTATCGATAGTCCTAACCCAGGCCAAGGAGCATGTAGTGGTTGGTGTACATCGAGCTCTTATGCCCTCCCAGATGGCCGAGCGAATTACTCACTCGTAGCCTACAACGGATTTCTGTACGCTATGGGCGGCACCAGCGCCAACTGCACGGTTGGTAACGGCACGGGAACAAGCGGCTATTGTGATACCGTTTACATCGCTAAACTAGGTGCCAACGGCGAGCCAAGATTATGGCATCCAACTGACAGCGACCCCAACAACTGGGTGTCATGGTACCGCGATACCGACCTACCCACCGAACGGGCGTACTCGGGAGCAGTCGCATACAATAACCGTATGTATTTCATGGGTGGACGGACAAATGCAGGTGTAACAACGGCAGTCCACATAGCCGACGTCACACCAAACGGCAAACTGGGTACATGGACATCATCCGGCAATACACTGCCAGCTGCTAATCAATTTGACCCGAGCGTACAGGTATATAACGATCGCCTCTATGTCATAGGTGGCGCCTCCAGCACAACAGCTGCGCCGACAAACACCACCCAATTCACCAAAATAAATAGTAATGGCACGATTAATGCCTGGGTCCAAACCACCAGCTTTGCAACTGGCCGGAGAGGTGGGGGCACCAACATTTCTGTTGTATGGGGGGCGTACATATACTTATCGGGAGGGTGTACGGCATTCAATGCCAGTGGCTACTGCACAACGGTAGCGTCGGATTCGCAGGTAGCCAGCATCAATGCCGACGGTAGTTTGGACACATGGAACAACATGGCTGGGCTCAGCGACACAAGGTTTAGTCATAATATGATTGCCTGGCGTGACAACATATACGAGCTTGGGGGGTGCTCGGCCCAAGACGCCAGCACCGGTGTCTGTACGCTTAATATGCTCTCGACGATTAACTACGGCATTATCAACCCAGATGGCGATGCCTCGACCGTTGACCAGTCCGTACCTAGTGGCACGGCACCTTGTTCGGGTGGCGCGCCGTATAATTGTGATTTGCAAACCGCGGTAGTTGGTAACGTGCTCAATGCAACCGCGATTGTAAATGGGTATCTATATATTATGGGTGGGTGTACAAATGACGCATGTACGACTGTCTCGACCGGAATCACCTACCAAGCTATCGCCAGTGATGGCACATTGGGCAGAGCTGCAACTTGTGTCGGTACTTATGATGACTCGTACTGTGCTAGTTCGGTATCATTGCCAGTCGGCCTGGCTGCGACTGGAACCGCGGTGTTTAACGGCCGTGTCTATCTGGTTGGTGGGTTTACTACCGGTGATGAGATTTACTACGTATCCATGAATGCCGATGGAAGCGTCGGCACTTTTGCGAACGTCGATCTCAGCACCATAGGTGCACCCAATATATTAGCCTATGCCTATGCCTATGCCCGGGCAAACCCCGCCTCGGCAGGCAGTGTGCCTGGTAATCTTTATATACTGGGTGGTTGTACCGCCGCAAGTGTCGGTTGCTCTGGTTATTCAGATTCAGTTGTAAAATGTGACATTAATACAGCCGGGGCTCCTTCGGGTTGCACCGAATCGGGGCAAGTACAAATGCAGAACATTTTCGTAGGAGCCACCAACTGTGGGACAGGTCTGGGTGCAATGGTGGGGACGGTGTATGCCAATTATGTTTACCTAATGGGTGGACTGACACCCAACTGTACCGACCTCAAGTCTACGCGTTACGCGAAATTCGACAATAGCAACAATATCGTCACCGTTGGTTCGGGCTGGGTGGAAGGAGCCGAACTTACAGAGACCGGACGGCGACGAGGAGCAGGTTTCGGGTATAACGGATATCTCTATGTTGTCGGTGGATATGACGGTAGCGGTGGAGGCGTATTGGCGGATATCGAATTTGCCAAGATTAATGTCAGTGACGGCAGTTGGGGAGCATGGGAAGTTTCCGACGTTACCATCAACCAGCGATGGGGGCTATCCGTACCTGTATCCAATTCATTTGCATACGTTATTGGCGGCTGTACCGCTGGAGCGGCGCCTAGTAGCTGTTCGTCGAGGACAAATACTACGCAGACGTTCCAGGTATACAACAACAACAGTGGCGCACCGGCGTCATATTCCACATCGGCCAATACGTATGGCACCAGCCCAAATCGCACGGGCATTGCAGGTGCGGTAGTTAATGGTTACATCTACGCTGCCGGTGGGTGTACTGGTGCGACCGACTGCATGACACCCGTCACGACTGTTTCGTATGCCGCAATCGATGCCTATGGTGCGATCGGTAGTTGGTCCGACACCTCCGGTGCATTACCGGCAGCCCGTGGATGGGGTAAACTTCTCGCGGCCGGAGGTACGCTCTATTATGTGGGCGGCCAAGACGGCGATGGAATCGCCCAGTCAACTATTTACTATGGAACACCTTCGTCGGGGAATGTCAGCAGTTGGAGTACAGCGAGCAACGCCCTACCGGCAGCCCGTACACGCTTTGGTGCGGCAGTTTGGAACGATCGTCTCTATGTTGCAGGTGGTACGGCAAGTACTGTTAATACTGTCATGTACAACACGGCTGGCAGCGGTACGTTCGTCGTCCCAACCGGGGTCACAAGTGTCACGGTCAAAGCATGGGGCGCAGGTGGCGGTGGGGGTAACGGAAGTGCCAGCACTGGAATCGGTGGTGCGGGTGGTGGCGGTGGTTTTGCCCAATCAACACTCACGGTGACGGCAGGCGAATCATTAACCTATAACATCGGTACGAGCGGTGGCGGTGGTTCAGGTAGTAGCGGTGGCGGTAACGGTGGCGGATTCTCGGCTTTGCTCCGCAGTGGTACCTATCTGATCCAAGCGGGTGGCGGCGGTGGCGGTGGAGGCTCCCTAGGCACAAATGCTGGTGATGGCGGAGCTGGTGGAGCTGGTGGTGGCGCCACAGCAGCTAACGGTGTGGTCGGCGAAGGTACAACTGCGGGTGGATTTGGTTATGGAGGTAGCACCACCCTAACAGGAACGCCAAGTGATGGCGGAGTCGCTGGTACTGGTGGTATAGCTGGCGCCTCTGGAGCAGCAAATGCCGGTGGTAATGCAGCCGGGTCTGTATCCGCAACATGTAACAGTGCGGTGTCCGCAACCGGTGGTGCCGGCGGCACTGGTGGTGGCGGCGGTGGCGGTAACGATACAACTACCTGTGCAAACGGTGGTGCCGGCGGTGGCGGCCGCTTTGGTGGCGGTGGCGGTGGTAGTACAACAACAGCCAACCGCGGTGGTGGCGGCGGTGGCGGTGGTAGCAGCCTCGTTACTGGTTCTAGCACAACTGAGACCACCGGTTCTGGCACAACGCCCGGTAACAACAATGATCCCGCGCGTGGTAACGCTGGAAATGGTGGTACGGGCGCAACTGGTTCTGCCGGAGTCGCTGGCCAACCAGGTCTCCTAGCAATCACATATGGCACTTATACCCCAGCGGCGACCGTCTACGTTAGCCCCCTGCAAAGTAGTGGTGGTAACATTTCATCAGCATGGTCAACCGGCAGCACATCATTCAATGTCGCCCGCATCAGCCCAACCGTCGTTGCCTATGCGAATAACCTGTATGTTCTCGGTGGTTACGACGGGGCAAATTATCTCAGTGATACGCAATTTTCACAACTAAATAGTGGCACCGGTAATGCTGGTAGCTGGACATACTCCGAGAGTTTGCCGGTCGCGATGGCTGGTGGTGATGGATTTGGCGCCAATGGCTATATATATCTGATCGGAGGCAGATCGGCCGATACTACCTGTGATCCCGTAACTCTTGTGGCGCCCGTGAGCGCTAATACCACGATAGCATCTGGCAACAACCCGACAGGCGTGGGTGCTTGGTATGAAACCAACAAGCGATATACAGGTGCTCGTTATGGTAATGCGGCCGTATATAATGACGGCAAGGCATATGTCTATGGTGGTGGATGTGGTGTCCAAACGACCTATGCGAGCCCGGTCACTCAGCAGACTACGCTTCTTTCGCAACCAATGCTAGCCAAATACTCAATCATGTTTGACACAGACTCAGATGTCTTCCCTACCCATTGGCTACTAAATGGTGTCGACAACTCAATCGGTGCACGTTGGCAATTAAAATACCGTTCGGCAACTGATGCGACCAAAGCAACCGTCGGTGGTGGACCTGATGGTCGCAACTGCTCGACAGCCGAGACAATGACAACATGGGGGTCCGAAACCAATCACGGCAATGTGACGCTCGCCCTCCCTGGTCTCTATACGCCGCGCGATAGCAGCAATAACAATACCAACTGTGCCCGATTCTATTATTTCAATATTACAGTCGACAGCTTGCAATCATTCGGCTATCCTGACGACGTAACACGAGGTCCTACTATCACCGACCTCACCCTTAATATGACTGCTGACCCCGCTAAACGCCTGATGCATGGTCGAACCTTTACTGGCGGCCTACAGATGCCTATTGATACGCCATATTACACTAATTAGGTTACAAAATGGAATTTAAACGCACAAGCAGTAACGGTTATAGAAAGAATAATGAACATGCTGAATCTGCGACGCCCAAAAAGAGGCTCGCAGCTGATCGTGAGCGATTGGGTTTCGACGACATTCCCATCGATGATGGTATTTCGACGGACGTCACTTTCCAGGCTATTTTTGCGGCGTGGTTAAAACAAGCTTTTAGACATAGTCCTCTTGAGAAAAGATTGAAACGACCCAATAATGCCTCAAAACGACGTCGACTTCAATCATGGAAAGAAGATGCCAAATGGGCGCTTCAGGCAGATCTTGATGAGCCCGTGCGACCCACCCCAAAGACTTTACGCTCATCTAATCTACCTATCACGGATGTACCACGTTCGCAAAAACAAAGCACTGCCCAACCGACCGAACCTGCTGTGCACAAAACAATTGATATCAATATCAACATCGGATCGATTCCGAAATTCTCGGTACATAAATTAAAGCAAATTAAATCCGTTGTTATCACATTCGTACGTCAGCGTACCAAAAAACAACTATACATTGGCGTTAGCATTCTGGTCGCCCTCCTTTTCCTTATATACGGTGTCCCTTATTTGGAGGAACGATGGGCGATTATCGCGAGTGGTGGCGACCCAGGCAGCGTGTCGTCCAAAAAGTCCGAAAAGCCCACCTACTCAACAGTATTGCCATCCGGTAAATCGATTGACCAGCTTGGGGGATGGTCGCGCGTCAGCCCACCAAATCGAAACCCGGTATTTGCGTATGTCGATAAAATCGGTGATGTTCAAATCAATGTCAGTGAACAGCCTTTGCCCAAAGAATTTAAATCAGACATTAGTCATCAGGTCGAAAACCTCGCCAAAGCCTACACTGCCACCGACAAAGTAGATGCGGGTGGCACAACTTTCTACGTCGGTACCTCAGCTAAAGGCCCGCAATCAGTTATTTTTAACAAAAATGACCTCCTCATTCTTATCAAATCAAGTGCGAAAATAGACGACAAAGACTGGACGAAATACGTCCAGTCACTGCATTAATCAGTGCTTCGCGACCATCAGATAACCAATGACCATACCAGAGTTCTTTAGGTTGGCACAAGTAACAGTAACCGGCCACTTGCCAATTGGCGCAGCAACTGGCACTGTCCACGCCCATGTCACCATACCGAATTCGTCAGCCGTTTTCGGCACTAGTCCTGAATCCTTCGCAGCAATTTTGTCGTATTCAACTTTGATCGTACATTTCGCATCAGCATTAGTACGCACGGTAATTGACGCGTTTTCTCCTGGTGCGATGGGTGACGTTATCGTTTGAACCGATGCATTAACCTTGCTCACCGGCGAGGGTTTGGTTGGTCCTTTCGAGGTGGCAGGCTTCTTCATAACAGATACGACTTTGGGCTGCTCGCCGTACTTGCCGTTATACCAGGTATAGATAACACCGGCGCTAACTAATACCACGGCGAGTATCATAATTGCAATAAGTGTTTTTCGTAGTACCCGTAATACTGGCCGTAGTGTCTTGTTGCTATGATGCGCCACTTTGGCGCGTGGCGTCTGTTTAATCTCAAGCATACTTGTGTTCTAGGAGTTTGCTACTAGTTAGGGTGTTTGAATTTCTCAATCGAAGCAGTCACTTTACCGTCTGACTTCAGGTTTTCATAAAAAAGCACTTGATCTTTACTGATGACCATTTCGTCAGTCGGACCATGAACTTCATCACCAAGCTTGATTAACTGAACATCGTTTGAAGTATCGGCGGTTTTTTGTGGATTTTTTGGATCGGCCGGCTCTGTGGCTTTAGTCTGCAGGTAGTAGACATCTGTCAGTTTCATGTACTTGTCACTGAATGGATGTAATTTACCAAAGTATACCTGGCCGTTCGTAAAGAATACTGCCTGGTATTTGCTACTGTCAATCGCATTACCGCTGTTATTCATGTTTGACCACAGTGCCCAACCGCCAATGACGGCGAGAACAACTACGACAACGGCAACGATCGATACGATGAGTGGTTTTTTTGATTTGGATTCTTTCATACGATGATTTGACGCAGTACTTCGGTGTACTGGTTTGGGCTCCTCTGTAGGTACTTTAGGCTCTTCGGCTGATCGGCTACTGACTGCCGGCCGATTATTTGCGCTTCTGTCCGCTGATCGCGGCATTCGAAACGGTCCTTCATCCATGTCTGTTTCTCCATTTACCTAACATCTGTTCGCCTTATCATAGCATAAGTGGCATAATGCCAGCAACGCTACACCTCCCCGGCTAGTTTTGATATACTAGATGTACAAGGTATAGAGGGACAGCAATGACATTACCTACAGGGGCGAGACGAACGGATGGAACCGTACGATTCGGGTACATTATCGTTGCCCTGTTGACTATCAGCCTCATACTAGCCGTCTGGCATGCTCCCGTCGCCGCGGCTCTGTCTCTGCCATCAGTATCAGTCAATTTGCCGGTGAGTGATACCGCGCTAGCTCCGATTACGAATACTCTCGATGACGTGACAAGTAAATTGCCCGTGCCTATCGCGCTTCAAAATACCCCCAGCACAGTCGGCGCAGACATCGATACTGGGATTTCCTTACCTTTATTGTCTGATAGTCCTTCGTCATTGGCGGCTCCGCTTCGTATAGCTACTGACGTTTCACTACCATCAGTGGTTCCGGAGACTTTGAACAGTATTGTTCCGGCCGTTACCGATACTGCCCGTCAGGTCGCTCCACTCACGACAACTGTCCTCCCTCCGGCCACCCCAATCGTCACGCCTACCAACCAATCATCTGCTGTCTCAACAACACAAAATAATATCAACGCAATCAGCTCACAAATAAACAAGACTGATGCGATAACAGGCAATGAGGAAAAGTCAGTGGCTGCCACGGTACTAGATCCTGTGCTTACTGGCGTCGCAAACTTCTTTGGATCGACGATTCCTTCAGCTTTCCAAAACGTAATAAGAGGCTTTACCGCCAAAGAGATCGACACCTTCCCGATCATAGTCAGCGGTATTATCTTTATTGTCATGATGGCCATTATCATTGGCATCACCTACATTATGAATAGTCGCGGTATCATCTCAATGGGCAACACTCGGCTCGGACAGTTGGTGCAGTCTTATGACCTGACACAGATATCGATACTGGTGGTCGTCTCAATCGGCGCTGGTGTCATTGCAATATATCTTGCGACGGCGCAGCACTAATATCAGATCTCCCAGCTAAAATCAGGGTGACCAAAGTGTCCGTAACGTGCAGTTTGTTCATAGATCGGTTTTCTTAGATCCAATAGTTTTATGATGCCGTTTGGTGATAGGTCATAACCTTCGACACGTTCTTCACGGCCATCAACAATTACCGTTGCTTCGAGCGGCTGATCGTGACCGATTGCGTAGGCCAGATAAACAAAGACTTCTTTGGCACTTTCTTTCTTTAGATAGTCAACTGCTATGCGACGTGCAGCATAGGCTGCAGACCGGTCGACTTTACTAGGATCCTTGCCGCTAAATGCACCGCCGCCAATCGGAATTCGTGGCCCGTAATTATCAACAACCAATTTTCGTCCGGTTAGCCCGGCGTCAGCATCGAAGCCACCTTGTGCCCAATCGCCCGCTGGATTAACGTGTAGTTCAACTTCTCCCTCGCTTTTTGCCAACGTTTGATTCTTTAACCAATTCTGCACTTCAGCCTTGAGTTCCGTACCTGGGGCATTTTGAAAACTGGCAACAAGAGACACGATCTTGCCATCAGTTAATGTCACCTGCGTCTTGCCATCATACGGCCATTTCTCGTAGAGGTGTTGGTTCAATCGTCTCGCTATGACGACTTCGAGCGGCAACAATTCCTTTGTTTCATTGGAGGCATATCCAACCATAATTCCCTGATCGCCTGCACCGCCGGTGTCGACACCTTGGGCAATTTCTGTACTTTGCTGAGCAATGTGTTCAATCACTTCTACGTCGCCAGCAATGCGCCGCACAATGGCTGCGATATCAATGTCAGTCGCAAGTGATGTCACTTCGCCAGTTACGAAAACTGTGCCGTGACCACCCGTAACATCGATGCCAGCGCGTGCATTTGGATCCTGCGCCAAATGCGCATCCAGAATTGCGTCCGAAATCTGATCACAAATCTTGTCCGGGTGCAGTGGTGACACTGACTCGGCTGTTCTAAAAGTTGGCATAAAAATAACTCCTTTCACGTATCTTCCCACCCGCGCGGCAAGATAAAGGAGTTTACATATTATCTTCCCGTTAGGGCTAGAAGGGGCACCTGGTTAAAACTGGTTGCCGGCAGGTCGACGAGCTAGATCTCTCGCTGCACTCTTGATACGCCTGATTAATAATGTACTTTGATATTGTAGCATGCTTATAATTAGTTGCTAAAAATCAATAAAAATGATATAAATAACTTAACATTCTGCCACTACAATGATTGGAGATCATGGTGAATGTTTTTTGGGCACTACTCGTTGTCGCATTCGTCGGAGGACTAGGAGGTTTCGGGCACGGAAATTTCTTCACCGATGCACCCGCGACCGCAAAGAAGGAAAGTCACAAGGTCAAGATGGTGTCAGGAGGTGATGTAACAGTCTCACTCCGGCCGAACAGCATCCTGAAAGAAGTCCTCATGGGCGCAATCTCAGGGCTCGTGCTGTACGGCACGGTCATCGCGCCTGGTGTCGAACTGAACACAGGATCGAAGGTGAGTTTGTTCCTCGGTCCCCTCGTCGGAGTACTGCTCGCTGGGCTGGCCGGTCCAGGCTACCTCGTCAAGACGATCAATGATCGTCAGTGGACCAAGGTCGAACCTGTCTACGACAAAGCAGAACCCGAGAAGAAGGAGGGGATCGACCGCAACAAGACACCGGCGGTCGTCGCACTCCGAACGCTCGCCTTCAAGTAGGGCAAGCACCTACCCCGTTTCCATGAAAGCAGCCCCGTCTGCCTCGTGTCGAGACGGGGTTGCTTTCATTTATAGACTATCGAGCGTTTGCAGGGATTTTAACCATCTTGAGCGTTTGGATCTTTTTGGCTAGGCCAGCAACTTTGTCCCAAGAAGCACCGTCGGATAAAACAGTCAGTGAATAGGCGCCATAATTATTGCTATAGACAATGGCAGAGTCGTTATGAACAGTGTCAGTTTCGCCGATAACATGCGATATTTGGCCGGAGCCGGCACCAGCAGGAATGCCATCATTAGCACGGACAGCCTGCATCGTGCTCAGAATCTTTGAGCCGCCTTCGATACGAGCAATCTGGTTCTTGTACAGACCGACCATTAATTTTTGCAAGTCGCTTGCTGATGTCAAAGTCCCCTCACCGGCAAAGACCGTGTTAGTCAGCCCCAGACCTGCCGCACGTGATGTTAATTTGGCAAAGCCAAAGTAATCGTAGAATCCTTTGGTACAACCTTGGTCGAACTTTTGAAACATCAGTTTGAAACAATCAATCGCATTGGTGTCGCCACTAATTTTGTCGACTGGCCGTGCGGCACCACTGTATTCTTCCATGACATTGGTATAGCCCAAATACAACGAATGGATACCGCCAGCGGGCATGCGCGCATCACCGCGATAGGTCGCGCTACGCGGATGAGCAACACCGCTCAGTTCGGTAAATGCCATGCTGTAGGTACCAGGATTGTCCTGCGCATATTGCGCTAACAGCGCCGAGAATCCAACACTCGTTGGACTATAACTGCGGGTATAAACAGTCGTTGGACCGACAACCTGGGTAGCGGCGACTGCCTTGGTGGCTTTATTGTTAATATAATTTTCGACCGATAGGACGGCTTGCGGCATATTGAGTGCCCGACCATTGGCGCCATTGACGCGCGATGTTTCAGTAAAGTCCGATGTGCTGACACGGCTGACACCCGGTTTTTTGATAACCTTTGCGGCAATATCTTGGTTCAAAAAGGTTTCCATACGATCTTTGTTGACACTGAACGTCAGGCTGGCTGATTGATTAGAGCTATTGTCGATCGTCTGAATTGGCACGATTGCTTTGAAATCCAACCAGCTGAGTACGACACGGCCGGGAATCGTAACTGTTGAGGCGTCGACCGTAATTGGCATCGGGACGGCAAGCCGTCCATTCAATTTGGCCGCCAAATCGCGTGCCATATCATCGCTGATAGGTGCGGGCGTCTCATCGATCGCAATTCGGACTTTGTTTGCTTCATCCGGACTTGGTTTGACCGTCGCAAGTGTCTCTTGGAACTGTGTGATATCACATTTGCCACCTGTAGCGGATGGCACTAATTGCAACTGGCTTTCGATTAGTTTTAACGACGCGTTTTGTGGCGGAATACTACAATCGGTACCGACTTTACTCTGCGTATAGTCAGATATCTTGTTTTTGTCGTAGGTATACGATATTTCACCGGGCTGACTGATTGCCGGCGCCCACCAGATTGAACCTGGAATAATCCGTAGATAAAACGGATAATTCAGGACGCTCAGTCGCGCATTGTTATCAACACCAATTCCAGCCTCGCTCATTTTCGGTGATTGAAAGGCGGCATCATTTTTGCCAAAGAATATATCAAGTTTGAGATTACCGTACAGCCCATCAAGTTTTTTGGCTGCTTCTTCGTATTTCATACCCCCTACATCAACACCGTCGACTTTGGTTCCGGGTGCCAGCCTGCTGCTAGGATAGACAATCTGAAAAATCGTCTGTCCAATGACAAGAACTGCGATAAAAATCAAAAGCAGTAGTTTCCAGTGCTGTTTCAGCCAATAATTCAGCTGTAGAGTGTTCATATGTGTCCAGTATAGGTGATGCTTATGCTTTTGTCATCACTTAGAACCGAGTATTGATTCCACCGAAACAGACTAAAGGCGTAACGCGAGCTATGGTACATTTTAATGACCATAGCGGAAGTGGTCTGTTGAGGCGGAATCAATACTCAGGTTCTAAGTATTCGATGTGAGGATATCCAAAGCATTGCGAAGCATTTCCAGCTCCGTCTCATCACCGCCTTGCGCCTCACGCTTGACGATTTCGGTACGAAGCCACGCCAGATGATTGCTATCTACGCTACTTGCCACATCGGCAACTCGGACTGAGCGTGCTGATTTATCGGACTTGGTCAGATAACCTTTGGCGATCAGACCGTCAACATGCACGGCGACAGTTGATACCGATTTGTAGCCGAGGTCTGCCATAATCTCGCGATAACTAGGCGCGTAGTTATGCTCAGCCAAAAAATCACTGATGTATTGGAATAATGCTTGCTGCTTTTTAGTGGTTTTTTCGCGCATGATACTTCCCTCCGACGGCCACTGCTGCTAATCCCCACCAGATAATACTGACTGTGTCATCAACCCACACTGGCAGTAATAGTCCAATCACCACCAGTCCGCAACCGCTGGAGAACACACCCAGAGCCAATGCCCCGTGCCGCCGTTGCCATAATCGCCGCATTATCTCGACAAACAGCCAAACAAATAGCCCCAATCCTACCCAACCGACTTCATGCGCGATAAACAAATATTGGTTTTCAATAATTAATGGCTGATCACCGTTCAGTGATGCCGATCCCGTGCTACCAACCCCGCCCCCTAGCGGCTGTTGAACCATTCTATTCACTCCATCAATCAATGACTCGGCATGACCTTGGTTTGAATCAACCATTGCACCCGTCGTCGGGCTATCATGCAGGATAACATTCGATATGATCGGATTCGTACGGCCAACAATCAATACCATGCTGACAGCGAGTATGCCGACAAGTACTATGGCCGCAAGATGTTGCCGGGCTTTGGCTGACGCGACGACTCCGATAGTAATGATGAGTGCCACCAACACACCAATCAGGCTACTCCGTGAATACGAAGCGCCAAGTACCAGACTTGATACCGCTGCTATCACACCTAACGCCCAGCGCAGATTGCGGCGAAGGCGATTGCCATATTTGATCGCAGTCGCCAGCACGAGCGACAATACGATTACTATATATGCCCCAAGCGGATTTGGTCCGCGCAGCGTGCTGCTAATCCTGATGTAGTCTGGGTTTTCATCGACCGTTAGGAATGGTGCGATCGTCTCGCGGCTATACCCAATATGGGTCAAAAAATCACGTGGCAATACAAATAGCTGTAATAGGGCAAAGACCAACACGACAATTGCACCACAAGCCATTACTTGTATGAAAAGCCGCCGATATTGTGGCAATAGTTTGATTGTCCCATACACCAACGCAAAATACAGAACAAACCGCAGATCGATCAGCAGCCCTGCGCCCGCCTGTTGCAGGCCATTTTGAAATACTGCCATCATCACAAAATGAAGTCCGGCAAAGACCAGGCTGAGCTGAATCAACCGATCATTCAAAAATGTTCCGATCATTCGTCGTTTGGCTGCAGCAATCAGCAACAGAACGAGTGCCACACCCATTAACAGCTCTTTCCAGGCTTTGATCACCTGGTCATAGGCTGGCCAAACTGTGCCCAACCACACTGTCAGCGGCGCGTGCAGTACAATACCACCAGCAATCACTAATAGAATGATGACGAGTGCGCGCTCAACCAAACTTGGCTTCATACTCCCAGTATACCCCAGAAAATGGTATACTATTGGCTAACAATGCCTACCAAAAACACCAAGTATTACAGCCTCATTCTGGTACTAGCCGATACGC
>CAYIQY010000014.1:16735-21338 GCA_964365665.1 uncultured Candidatus Saccharibacteria bacterium
ATGCCTACCAAAAACACCAAGTATTACAGCCTCATTCTGGTACTAGCCGATACGCTGATACTCCTCGCAGCTTTTTCGCTCGCCTATGTCATCCGTGTTAACTTCGATAATCGACCTCTCCTCAGTACTGTATACGCACTCGACTATTTGCAGGCGTTTGCAGTTATTCTCCCGGTCTGGATTCTGATTTTTGCATCGCTCGGCCTTTATAGTTCGAGCACGTACAACCGTCGACTTGTAGAGTGGGGCAAAATCGCTATAGGCGCCTTTATCGGTATTTTGGTTGTTATTGGCTGGGAATACATCAGTGGCAAACACATTTTTCCTGCTCGCTTGGTCGCCGTCTATTCATTTGGCGGCTCATTCCTTCTGCTCGTTTTGGGACGTGAAATCCTCCGCTTTATGCGAAGTCTGCTATTCCGTTTTGGACGTGGCATCAACCGGGTACTTATTGTCGGCAACAGTGCTGCCACTCGTGATATTGCCGATAATCTTTCGTTCACTCACCGAAGTGGTTACAAAATCGTTGCTATCGCTGGACCCGCCAAGATTATTCCATCTGGTTTAGATGTAGAACACTTTTCAACAGTTGAATCAGCACTGAAAAAACTCCGCGAACTTCGTATTACGACAATTATTCAAACCGATCTTTACGATAGCGCTGAGCGTAACCAGCAAATCCTTGGCGCAGCCCAGGCCAATCATATTAGCTACAATTTCATTCCGGGTGAGCCCGAATTTTACACTGGCAAAAATACTGTCGACGTTTTTCTTGGTTACCCTATGATCTCAGTCAGTCAAACACCGCTTGTTGGTTGGGGCGCTATTACAAAAAGTATTTTTGACGGTATTATTTCACTTCTGCTAGTCATTTTATTGTCACCGGTTTTTGTTATCATTATCATTTTGCAGATGATTTTTAACCCTGGACCTGTCTTTTATGTCAGTCGCCGGCTCAGCCAATTTAGCCGACCAGTACGGCTGATCAAATTCCGAAGCATGCGTCCAAAATACGGCAAAAAGGATGCGGCTGACGAGTTCCGTGACATGGGACGCGATGACCTCGCCACGGAATACAAAAAGAACCGTAAAGTAACCGACGACCCACGGGTGACGAAGTTTGGTCATTTCCTGCGCGACACGTCACTCGACGAATTACCACAATTATTCAATGTCCTGCGCGGCGATCTCAGCCTAGTCGGTCCTCGCCCAATCCTCCCGCAAGAAGCAACCTTTTCACCTGCTCGTACCGCCCTTTTGCACAGCGTCAAATCCGGTGTTACCGGCATATGGCAGGTTAGTGGCCGGAGTAATTTATCTTTCGAAGAACGCATCGAACTAGAGCTTTTCTACGCGCAGAACTGGTCATTTTGGTTAGACATCAAAATTTTGTTCAAAACCGTCGCCGTCGTCTTCCGTAAGACTGGAGCAAAATAGTGGCCGCGCCCAAAATTGCCATCGTTGCCGACTGGCTGACCAACATGGGTGGTGCAGAAAAAGTCGTGCTGGCACTCCACGAAGCATTCCCGAACGCGCCTATTTATACCAGCACGTACGTGCCAGAAAAAATGCCTGCCTTTGCTGGCCTGGATATTCGTACTACCAGCCTTCAGAACCTTCCGCGACCGCTACGCGAACTGCATAAATTCTTTCCGATGCTTCGTGTGCGAGCTTTCCGTGATCTTGATCTATCCGAATTCGACATCATCATCAGCAGCAGCAGTGCCGAATCCAAACAAGTACGAAAAACTCGTCCTGACCAGGTTCATATTTGTTATTGCCACACGCCGATTCGTTATTATTGGTCGCATTACCGTGAATACAAACGTGATCCTGGTTTTGGCAAACTCAATTGGCTTGTTCGCTTGAGCATGCCTTTTTTTATCCCGCCATTAAAAAAAGCTGACTACGCAGCCGCCCAAGACATCGATGTATTTATCGCCAATAGTACCGAAGTCCAAAACCGCATCAAGAAATACTACAACAAACCATCGACTGTCATTCACCCTCCAGTCGATATTGACCGCTTTGATCCTGCACGTGAACGAGGTGACTATTACATGACACTCGGACGACAAGTTCATTACAAACGTCATGATCTGGCCGTTGCCGCCGCGACGGAACTAGGTATTCCACTGAAAGTATTTGGTGATGGCAGTGATCACGAACATCTCGTCAAAATGGCAGGACCAACCGTGCAGTTTTATACCGATCGTCTTACTGATGCATCAGACGCGGCTGTCACCGATGCGCTTAATCACGCACGAGGTTTTATCTACGCTGGTGAAGAAGATTTTGGCATTGTTCTCGTCGAAGCACTTGCCGCGGGTGCACCCGTCATAGCACTTAGCCGCGGCGGTACCAAAGATATCGTTGAGGACGGCATCAGCGGTGTATTGTTCCGTGACCAAACAACCGAATCTGCAACAAATGCAATCCGCATTGCCCAGTCACAAACCTTCCTCCCCGCAACCCTCCGTCGCAAAGCCAAACGTTTCGACAAGTCCCTATTCATTACGAAAATCCGCAAAATCGTTGCCGACCAGTTGCAGCATTAACTAAATCCCTCCGTAACCAGAACCATAACCAATGAAACTGACAGATGGCTTATGATAGTTAGTAATTTTAAGAGGCTGTGTTCCTAATGATTTTGACGATGAAGCGATGTATAGTTCACTTCCATTTCTAGAAAGGAGGATGTAATCATCACTATACCATCCATATGCCGCATATTCTGATTCATTGACAATTGTTTTTTCATTTTTACCATCTTTATTACCTATAAAGAGCGTGTTTTTACCATTTCGCGGGTCTGACCAAAACGTTTTTTCTCCGTTTGGAGATATCAGATACGTTGAATATTCACTATTGTAGAACTTGTCATCGGTATACGTTATAGACCTTAATCCTCCGTCTTCGTACTCATAGTAAGATGAAGTTGCATTATCAGCGCTTACTTTGAAATATATCTCACGCGGTTCGTACAGCCTTGCATCGATACCTAAACTCCTTTGCACAGCAAACTCTTTGACACGTTGTTTACTAGAGCCATCAGTATTAATGGTCATAATTGCCGCTTTTTTATCACTGACAGTATAGGTATTTCCACGAGACCATGACTTTGAGTAAACGATCTTATTGTCTTGTATGTACGGACTGCCGATATACTCAACTTCGTAATCATAGCCATTAGTACCTATACTTGTCTGTTCATCCAAGACTGTAATTTTTCCCGTATCGGCATCATAACTTTTCATAGTCTGTTTCTTTTGATCCCAATAGTTTGTCGTATTACGGTTTACAATATAAATAAATTTATGGCCTGACCAGCCTACAAGTTGAAAACTTGCGTTACCTTCATCAATTGTTTTTAGTTGATCGGTTTTTGCATCTACCAGGTATAGTTCACCCCCTTTATTTGTTGTTCTCTTCGCAGACAGCGCGAGGAACTGCCAGTCCCGAGCAGCAAGCAAGACAGTTTCCCGATCATTTTCATTTCCTGTTGCAGTAACAACCGCCCTTGCGTCGCTACCATCGAGATTTGACTTCATAACATTAATCTTGCCCGTTGCCTTGCTCAGATAATATAGTGATCCCGACGGTGTTATATTGAACTTATTGACATCCGTTTGATCACTCACTTTTACCTGAATATCAACCTTGTTATAGCCCGTCAATTCAACAGTTCCACTTAACGCCTGTTTGTCGGCAGGCAACACTATTGTCGCCAGACCCTTTTCGTCAGTTGAAGTTGACGTTTCGCCTACTTTCACAATAGCTTTCGCGAGAGGCGAACCCGTAACCTTGTTAGTCACACTTACTCCCACTTGCCGCCCTGTCGCAGTGAGTTGTAGATCAAAAGATTTTACATCCCCAATGATAGGCACCGTATATGTCTGAGAATCATCCTTATAGTATTTCTTGCTCACTCTAACAGTGTATTCGCCAACAGGCACACCCCTAACCTTTGCCTCACCCTTACTTGTTGTTACTGCAGTTTTAGTTCCAATTGTTATGACTGCTTGGCTCACCGGCTTATGTGTCGCCTTATCCTTCACAATGATGCTGACATCCTTCTTCACGAAATAGCCAACTATGCCATATCGCGTTGTTGGAACAGCTAAAAGGATAGTTGCAATAAGTAATAGAAAAATAATAGCTACAAATACTTTTCGTTTTCGTGTCCTTAGCAGATGCCGTATTTTTTGTTTGAAGCTTTTTTCCCCAACCTTATCAGAGACTTCTGCCCGTATTGAGTCGTCGACTACTTTCTTGACTTTTTTTTCATTTTTTACATCTATCTTTGCCATAAGTCTTCTCTTTCTTATTGAATCATAAGTGTTTTAGACATCTCTGGCAATAATAAAATACAGGATTACACCAAATAATCATTCAACGGTAACGCTTTTCGCCAAATTCCTGGGTTGATCAACATCATTACCGCGTGCAACTGCAACGTAGTAGGCAAATAGTTGCTGTACAATATTCATAACAATTGGTGCGAGCTTTTCAAGTTTGGTTTCAACACGAATAATCACTTCAGCATCGATTTGTTTTTTGCTATTTGTAATCACCAGCACATGTCCGCCACGGGCATTTATTT
>CAYIQY010000015.1:0-20164 GCA_964365665.1 uncultured Candidatus Saccharibacteria bacterium
AGAGCAATCATCAATATCGCAGCAACTTTAACCGTTGGTAGCCAAACGCAAGCACTTGTCCTTATTGACGAGATTGAGAACCACCTTCACCCGATAGTCCAGTCAAGCTTAAGAGAGGCGATAGTAGAATTGTCTAATGAGAGCTGTCAAGTTATTGCAGTAACACATTCATCGGTCTTTGTTGATAAGGATACGCTTATGAATACCTTACGTGTTTATATGGTTAACGGCTCAAGCAGCGTACATAACTGTAATGTGACATTGAGGGGCAATAAATACAAAAGAGCAATCATAGATGTTGTTAGCCTTACAAAAAGCGCTCGTATATTTTTTGCAAATAAAGTTTTACTGGTTGAAGGTATGACGGATGAACTTTTTTATAGCGGGTACATAAGACATTTATATGGGCAAGCGGATATTGAGGTAATCGGTGTTGGAACTAAGGATCAGTTGCCAATATGGCGAAGAATAATAGAGAGTTTTAGCATACAGGTTTATACGATTGCGGACCTTGACGGAGCGCTAAAGAGAGATATAAAACTCAAGTCTAATGCCAAAAAAGTTGATGGAGTATCATTGGTTTGGTCACAGATTGATAGTTCGGAGCATCGCGCAGTATTAGAAGCAATTAAGCGTAAGAACGCAAAAGGAGATTTTGTTTTGTCAAAGGGTGGACTGGAGAGCTACTATTCATCTGGGTCTGACAAAGTTGCTGATATGTACGCTTTTATACAGGCTGACGACTGGAGTAAGGTGAAAAACAAGGGTGAACTCAAAACTATCTTAAAAGATATATTAGGAGCAGTGCCTAAAGTCTAATAGATAACAAGCTCCCTACTTTTGAACGAAGTTGGGATGCTAGGTAGATTTGATAGACTACCGTCAACCAATGCTCCAAAAAGTTTAAGTAAATTCTGTAGCTCCGCACCAATAAAATCTCCTCGGTTTTCCGGGGCTATTTTATTGGTCTGAGTTTAAGTGTTTCTCACTCTCGACCTCTTCAAAGATAAAAATAGTCGAGAGTAAAACGAACGGACACACCAGGCGCCCGGGAGTTTAGATGTCTCTTAACCCGCACCATAAAGGGCTTTTCGAACACCAAAAGATCTTTTTTGTTATGATGAGGTTATGGGCTTACTGTTTGGTTTTGTCACTACTCTGGCTATTATATTTGTCGTACCAGTACTGGTGTATGCAATTTTTACCGCTGTATTTGGCCTGAAAGAGCCAGAGAAAAAGCTCGGTTTCTTTGTCGGCGTGTTGCTACAAAAGGTTGGTACGGCTATTGGGTTTGTTGCTTTATTCTACCTAGGCCATAGTTACTTTGCGGACAACTGGTTGCTGTACAGCATGGTGTGGTTCGTAATGTTTGCCATCACTGAAATTGGGCAGACATTTATGCCTAACTATTCAAAGAAAGAGGCCGTGGCAGGAATTATTTCAGAGGCAGTTTATTTCCCGTTATCAGCATTTATTCTCTCACGACTGATAGGTTAAAAATGAGTTGGCTAGACGAGTTTAAGTACGACCCCATCAAGCCACTGCTTTCCAGCGAGCATACTGTTATCGTGTACTGGACAAAGCGAGACTTGCTTGGCGAAACTGTGCCAGATCCAAAAAGTGTACTGTGGGACTTGCCGATACCACTTAGAATCATCAGGAAGCAGCGGCCAGATGGCTCGTGGATATACCCGAGCAGACGCGCGTGGAACGGTGTAGACTACGACCAGACGGAGACATACAGGCAGCTTGGCTTCTTAGTTGAGATGTTTGGATTTACAAGAGAACACAAGACCATTGAACTAGCTGCGGAATACATATTTAGCAAGCAGACGTCTGACGGCGACTTCCGAGGCATATACGCTAATGAATATACTCCCAACTATACTGCTGCGCTGGTAGAGCTACTTGTAAAAGCTGGCTACGCTGACGACAAGCGTATACATAAAGCATTTGACTGGCTGCTAAGCTATCGTGTCAATGATGGTGGTTGGGCACTAGCACTGCGCACACAAGGACGCAATTTGGATGCTATTTATGATAAAAGTCAGTCCGTACTAGATAAAACCAAACCATACTCACACCTCATAACGGGAGTTATATTGCGAGCGTTTGCCGCTCATGACACCTATAGACACAGCCCGGAGGCGAAACAGGCCGCAGGCCTACTCGCTGAGCGTTTTTTCACGAAGGACTGTTACCCCGATAAGAACCGAGTTGATGATTGGACACGATTTAGCTTTCCTTTTTGGCAGACAGATATACTATCATCTTTAGATATTGTTGGACTGACAGCACCCGAACTATCCAGTCACCAGAAAATCATAAAGGCTAAAGAGTGGTTCGTTGAACATCAGGAACCCGATGGATTGTTCACTGGTCATTTACTAAAAGACCGCTATCATGATCTACTGCTGTGGTATAGCTACGCAATCTGTAGAGCTTTTGACAGGTTCAAGTAAACGGCTCACCCGATAGCATGCGAGACTCTAGCTCTCGACCTCTTGATAAAAATAGTCGAGAGCCAGCTTTCGTGGCGCTCCAAACGCCCGGGAGCTTAGAGTCTCTTCGCCCGCACCATGTATTGATTTTATTTAATAAATATTGTATTATTATATAATCGTAAAGATAGGCATAGCGTCTCCTCAAGACGCTCGTACCCGAGAGGAGCAAGACAATGGAGCTTCAGTTCAAGGAGCTAACGGAGGAGATGATGAAGCCGACCTACGTAGTCGACATCAATAACCTTCTTCCGCAGCTCTCCACCAGCGCACAACCGTGTACCAGCGAATGGTTGAACCACGTGTTCAACAGCGGCACGCGACTGTTCGCTGCCCTCGACGACGACAAGATCGTCGGTACGGTACTACTGGTGCCGATGGTCATCCTGGTCGGTCAGAAAGATTGGATCGAAGATGTCATCGTCGACCAGGATTACCAGCATCGAGGTATTGCCAGACAATTGATGGAGATGGCAGAGCGAGCGAGCTGGGAACGTGACGCCAAGAGTGTCAACCTCACATCAAACCCCCATAGAGGCGGTGCTCGCCAGTTGTATACCGACCGCGGTTACAAGTTGCGGGACACGGGCGTGTTTCGCCTCACGTTCTGATCTTCTCAATTCTGCCCCCGAAAACGGCACCGAAGTGGCCCCGCCCTTCATCAAGCCGTTTCGGGGGCCGTTTTCATATATATTAGCAAGCTGGGTATTGCGGAGCGACCAATGAGCCTGGATAGAGTTGGTTGGCGACCTTCGGGAATATTTTGGTAAATATTCCGAAGTCATCTCGCCATGTGTTTGTCATGCCTGTGATAATCGCGCCAGTTTGCGGGTTATAGAACATTACTGATCCGAAGCCTGGGAGTGAACCGTTGTGCCCCTGCCATTTGCCAAGGCTCAAATTACCAAGGCCGTAACCAGCCGTCGTCGGCATGCCGTTAGCTCCGCTGTATGGCATCGCGCAGAAGAACTGGCGTTTTTGCTGTGTCGCTGGTTTCAGTAGTACTCCCGTCCTGAGCGCATTAGAAAACTTCGCAAGATCGGCATGCGTTGATATGACTGCACCTGCAGTCCAGACGATATATGGATTGACCGCGGTATAGTCTTTGAAGAACCGAGGGAAAATCGGGTTCGGACCATAGCCTCGTGACGAATTCGCCGGCATAGCTGCTGTTGTCGGGAAGCTTGTTTCCGTCATACCAAGCGGCCGCATAATTTCGTTTGTGATAACCGTTGATGCTGGTTTGCCCGATACTTTTTCAAGAATCAAACCGAGCAAAATGTAATTGGTGTTGGTGTACTTGTATTTCGTACCTGGCGCAAATAGGACTGGTTTCCTTTTGGTGATATTGAGCGCGTTTTGCGGTGAAAACGGCATCTGCGGATACAGGGCAAATGGTATCTGGAAGAGCGGATCATCTGTATAGTCGTATAGTCCAGATCGCATCTGGAGGAGGTGCTGGACGGTAATCAAGTTGCCGTTTGGCATGCCTGGAACGTATTTGGAAACCTTATCATTGAGATTGATGACTCCCCTGTCTACATAGCGAAGGACAGCGATTGAGGTAAAGACTTTGGTGATGCTGCCAATACGGAAGTGATCGGTGACTTTCAGCGGTATCCCTGCGCGGTTACTGACACCATATGCTTTGGAGTACGTACCTGCTGGCCCGCTCACCATAATCGAAACGCCTGGTTTTTTGCCATCTTTCATCGCGTCGGTCACGGTGGCGTCGACAAATGCCCGATTCGCTGCCGAAAGCGGCTGTGCCTGTGCCGGTGTCGTCAGACCGATTGCAGTAATAATGAGTGCAACGACCGGCGCTGCAAATAAGGTAGCCGGGAACGCAAAGCGTGTTACATGGGTTGGTTTGTCTGAACTGTCAAACGGTTGCGGAAACTTCACCAAGTCTACAAATGATTTCACTTGGACTCTCCCAAATTAGATAATATGACGTATTGAAAAACGTTATATTATTCATATCATTAGAATGATTTTATTGCAATAGTATTATATAATTTGCTTATTGTACTGACGGTGTTTAATATGCTGTTGTTTAGCATTAGTGCTAAAATTATTACAGGAAATTATTAAATTAGAAAGGATTTTTGATATGTCTAAATATGTCGATGGTTTTGTACTTGTAGTACCTAAAGGCAAAGAAGCTGATTACCAGAAAATGGCAGAAGAAGGACGAGATTCCTGGATGAAGCATGGTGCGCTTCAATACTTTGAATGTAGAGGTGATGACCTCAAGCAACAAGAAATGGGTGATCAAAAATCACGTGCTTTTGCTGAAATGGCCAGTGCGAACGGTGATGAAAACGTATGGTTTTCTTTTATTGTTTTTGACTCGAAAGAGCATCGTGATGAAGTAAACAAAAAGGTGATAGAAGAGATGAATGAGCAGGCAAAGGAACAAAGTGATTTTTCAATGCCTGTTGATATGAGGAAAATGGCATATGGTGGGTTTGAGGTCGCAGTTGAAGGATAAAGTCGAAGATTATGTTGCTTCACTTGACGAGCAGACCGCAAAAGACAGCCATGCTCTTATTGAAATGATGCAGCGAATAAGCGGGCATGAGCCAAGGCTGTGGAATGCGGGCACTATCGGGTTTGATACCTATCATTACAAATACGACAGCGGGCGTGAAGGCGACGGTCTTGTTATTGGTTTTTATCCAAGAAAAGGCAAGATCACCGTTTACTTGATGGACGGCACAGCACGATACTCAGAGCTACTGGCTAAATTAGGTAAACATACCACTACTGGGTACTGTCTATATATCAAACAGCTGAGCGATATAGAACTGCCAATCCTCGAGCAAATCATGCAACAATCTTATGAGTACATACAGTCAAAGGCCAAAGACGGACCTATAGACCGAATACTGTGGAAAGAGTAGGTAAGTTACAAGCTATTTGTCGAGGAGATTTTTGATCCCTTGGACCAAATCCCTTCCGACTTTGTCGGTTAGCACTGTCGCGAACTTTTCAGGCTCAGAGTCAAGTTGTCTTTCTAGTTCCTCGATAGGTAGCTTAACAAAACCTGCTCCATCAACATCTTCAACCTTAAGGTCATCAACACTTCCGTCAAATTTGTAAGCAAAAAGTCCGCGCATGGCGTTACTTAGATATGTTCCCTGAACATAGTCAGCCCTCACGACACCTAAGCTTGTCAAATCGCTTGCTTCAACCTCCACGCCCGATTCTTCCAGAGTCTCTCTGACCGCTGCTTCTAAATAGTCCTGACCGCTTGCGACATGACCACTCACTGTAGTAGTCAATTTACCTGCGTCATTCTTTTTTGTGTCACTTCGTTTTTGAAGAATCACTTCCCTATCTGCTGTATAGAAACATACATATGCTAAACGGCAAACAAGTCCTACGCGATGAACTTCATCACGTTCGGCTTGTCCTATTACTTCATCTCGTGCATTTACCACATCAAGTATTTCGCTCATAGATCAAGTATATCATCCCTGATAATACCCCTGTAAATCATACATATAGTGTCTTAATCTATTGACACACACTAGAAAATTGCTTATGATTATACTTGTGTTTTTGGACATTTGTACCAAAACGCAGAATCATCCGTGTCATTAATACAAACATTTTTACCTAAGCCATGACACGGTACATAAAGGAGAATATTGTGAAAATTAAATCAAGCATAACGGCATTAGCCGCAGTCTTTTCGATGGTGTTTATTTTTGCCCCATCGACATACGCACAAGAAAAAACCGATACGAAAAAAGATGAAAAACCACCAATTGTAATGGTCGACATCCAGTCAGGCGACTCACTCACGAGTATCGCTAGAGCTCACGGCACCGACTACGTTCGCCTGTTTAACGCGAACGACTTCATCAGCAACCCGGACATCATCAATCCTGGCGACAAAGTCCGGATTCCAGCTGCAGATGAGCAACTCCCCGATCGATTTGCCAATGTACAGGCAGTCTCTGCATCAAGCGAAGTAGTATACGCAGGTCAACATTACAGTAATGTTCCTCAGAAAGGTCACTACGTCGATAGCGCTGGTAACACGTACTACAACGGCTACTGCACATGGTACGCCAAGAATCGCCGGGCGGATCTGCCAAACAAGCTCGGTAATGGTGGGCAGTGGGTAGCAAATGCGGCTGCTCAAGGATACGCTACAGGGTCGGCGCCACGTGCTGGTGCGATTGCAGAATCGCCAGGACACGTTGCCTATGTTGAGTCAGTCAATCCAGATGGCACGATGGTGATTTCGGAAATGAACGGACCTGCAGGTTATGGCAATGTTGGCACCCGTACCGTTCCGTCCAGTCAGTACAAGTACATATATTAATTCTCGATTTCTTCACAGACAAAAACACAATAAAAGATTAAAATATAATCAAGTAGTAAACACGGGAGGATGCATTACATGAGAAAAATAATCGTCATATCAATGATTACCCTAGACGGTGTGATGCAAGCACCTGGTGGGCCTGAGGAAGATACATCGAGTGGTTTCGAATACGGTGGCTGGACAGCACCGTTTGCGGATGCCAACGGAAGTGAGTTCTTCGAAAAAAATATGTTGCCTGCAGAGTATCTGTTAGGCAGAAAAACATTTGAGATTTGGGAACCCTACTGGCCCAAGCACGCAGATGTTTGGCCAGGTATCAATGATGGTACAAAATACGTCCTGAGTAACACTATGAATACGTCTGATTGGGAGAATACTGTGTTTCTCAAAAACGTGGATGATATCAAAGAGCTCAAAGATTCAGAAGGTTCCAACCTCCATGTTTGGGGCAGCGGCAAGCTCATTCAGCTACTACTGAAGAATGATTTAGTAGACGAACTGAGGCTCGTTACTTACCCATTGACACTTGGCCAGGGACAAAAGCTATTTGGTGATGGTACAATCCCGGCAGCATTCACACTCACAGAGGGCACAATCACACCAAGCGGTGTCATCATGGCCAACTATCAACGAGGCGGTGAAGTTGAGACTGGTGTTGTTGGAGAGTAAAAAACCGTTAAAACAGATGTGTGAGTCAGTCGGTGGCATTTACCGATTCATGACCGCTAGCTGTAGCGGTATCCTACGACGTGACGTATCGTATTTTTCTGCGCTAGTCGGAATCGAACTATATTGTTTTTGCAGTTCTTCGTCAGTTGCGTTGCCATAACTAATTGACAGTCTGTCCTTAATTTGGTCACAGCTACTCTTCCTGGTTATTCTTTACATAATACCACCGGGGGGTATATACTATGAGTATGATAACCGATATTAAAAAGCGAGCATTACACCGCGCAAAAATCCTCGAAGGCCAGATGCGCGGTGTCCAGAAAATGATTGAACAAGAAGACTACTGCATGGATATCCTGACTCAGAGTCTGGCGATCCAAAGGTCTATTAGTTCCCTCAACAAACTCGTGTTGGAAAATCATATCCGCACACATGTTACAGAAGCATTAAGTTCCGGCTCGGAAAAAGACAAAGAAAAAGCAGTCGAGGAATTGCTCAGCCTGTACGAGCTATCTAACGTACGAAGCAAATAACGAAGGGGGTTACATGAAAAAAGAAAATATACTTTACGGCGTCATCGGACTGCTGGGCGGTGCTATCATCGCGGTGTTCGCGGCAACAACTGCCGTCAATAGCAACAATCAAGGCATGATGAATATGATGGGCATGCATACCAATTCATCGAGTCAAGATACGATGAATGATAACGATATGGATATGTCCATGAATGACATGACATCTTCTCTAAAGGATAAAACCGACGATGATTTTGACAAGGCGTTTATCAGCGAGATGATCATCCATCATCAAGGCGCTATCGATATGGCAACTCTCGCAAAACAAAATGCCAAACACAATGAAATTAAAAACCTTGCAGATGCTATCATCATCGCCCAAACAAAAGAAATCAGTGAAATGCAATCATGGCAAGAGCAATGGAATTATCCAAGCAGTTCTATGCAAATGATGCACGGCAGCCACTAGAATGAACGAGCACGGACACCAACATACGGAACGTTCTCACGACAAACATACCGGGCATAGTCCTGGTATGTTCAAAAAGAAGTTTTGGCTATCACTCGCGATGACCGTTCCGGCGCTGGTGTTCTCGCAGACTGTCCAAAGCTGGTTTAATATCTCATGGACGTTTCCGAGCAGTGAATATATTCCAGCTGTCTTCGGTACGATTATCTTCTTTTACGGCGGCCTGGTATTTTTGAAGGGCGCGAGGGCTGAACTGCAAAATCGTACCCCGGGCATGATGACACTTATATCAATGGCGATTTCGGTTGCCTTTGTCTATAGTATCGGTGTCACGTTACAGCTGATTGACGGCATGGACTTTTGGTGGGAACTCGCGACACTGGTCACAATCATGTTGCTGGGTCACTGGCTGGAAATGGCCAGCATCCAAAACGCCCAAGGCGCTCTCAATGAACTGGCAAAATTATTACCTGACGAAGCTGAGCTAAGTACTGGCGAGACGGTTCCTGTCAGCCAACTAAAACTCGGCGACGTCGTTCTGGTGCGTCCCGGTGCCCGCATACCGACTGATGGCGAAGTCACAAAGGGCGAATCAAATGTCAACGAATCAATGCTAACCGGCGAATCAAAACCGGTAAAGAAAAATGTAAAGTCGGAGGTTATTGGCGGTACTATCAACGGCAGCGGCTCACTCACCATCAAAGTCGCGAAAGTTGGTGGCGATACGGCGCTAGCCGGCATCATGAAACTGGTTGCCGATGCGCAGGCCAGTCGGTCCAAAACACAAATACTTGCCGACCGTGCGGCATTTTATTTAACGTTTCTCGCATTAGGCGCAGCGGTCATCACGGGTATTGCTTGGACCATTGCCGGGGAATCAGCTGGCTTTATATTAGAGAGGATCGTCACCGTGCTTGTCGTTGCGTGTCCACATGCGCTCGGCCTTGCAGTCCCGCTTGTCACAGCGATATCGACGACTAAGGCAGCCAATAACGGCCTACTGATACGGCAGCGTGCAGCCCTCGAATCAGCTCGCAACATCGATGTCGTGCTATTTGATAAAACCGGTACGCTCACAAAAGGCGAACAAGGAGTTGTGGATATTGTTGCCATCGGGGATGAAAAGAAGCTGCTGAAACTCGCAGCCAGTATCGAAAAAGAATCTGAACACCCTATCGCGCGTGCAATTGTTACGGCTGCAAAAGATGCAAAGTTGACACTTGTTCGCGCTGACCGCTTCTCTGCACTTTCGGGGCGCGGCGCCGAAGCCACGATCGACGGCCGAACGATTCATGTCGGCGGACCGCGACTGATCGAAGAATTAGACGCAACGATGTCGGATAAAATTCAATCGGCAGAAAAACAAGCATCCAAAGACGGAAAGACGGTTGTGTACGTCATCCACGGTCAAAAGGTACTTGGTGCAATCATGCTCGCGGATGTTATCCGGGAAGAGTCGAAAGATGCTGTGGCTACGCTGCAGCAAATGGGCAAGCGGGTCGCTATGCTGACCGGCGACAGCCGAGGCGTTGCGGCATGGGTATCGCGTGAACTGGGGCTGGATGAATATTTCGCGGAAGTACTGCCAGAAAACAAAGCCGAAACGGTCAAAAAACTTCAAGCTGACGGCAGCAAAGTTGCAATGGTCGGCGACGGCGTCAACGATGCCCCGGCACTGACCCAAGCCGATATCGGGATAGCAATCGGCGCCGGTACTGATGTTGCTATCGAATCTGCCGGTATTGTCCTCGCCAGTAGCGACCCTAAAGGTGTTGCGAGTATCATGAAACTATCCAAGGCTACCTATCGCAAAATGCAACAGAATCTGGCATGGGCAACAGGATATAACGCAGTAGCAATCCCACTCGCTGCCGGCGTGACTGCTACGTTTGGTTTTATTCTTTCGCCCGCTTTTGGCGCGGTGCTAATGTCACTTTCGACTATCATTGTTGCGCTTAATGCCCAGCTTTTACGCCGAATAAATCTCAAAGCTGTTGCCACAATCGAGAAAAAAGCCTAAGAGACTACTGACGACGCTTTGATGTCATTGACTATAGCCGCTATTTGTGCTATCATATATTTATAGCCTCTACCCGAGGTAATCTGCTATGGCAGTATCCGTAGATGTACCTACCGAAGGAGGTTGAGGGAATGCCCCTCTTCATCACCATCAATATCGTTACGACACCCGCCTATTTCCCAGCCGAAAACGGGAACGCCGACAACGAGTACCAGCATCTCATGGAGACGCTCGGGCGCTACTTTCCGCAGCTCGTAGCGCAGGTTCTCAACGACACCTATACGGAGTTGTTGAACCTGGACACCGAGAACATCGTCGTCGACGAGTTCAGACTGGCACACCCCGGCGAAATCACCCACGACGGAGTCCTGATCTATATCAGGTTCCCGAGGCAAGCACCCAGCGAGACGCTGCGAGCGGAGCTCCACAGTGAACTCGCGCGTGGTATACGAACCTGGTTCCGCGAAGGTCACGGCCTTGAGCCGCCCGAATTCGCACTGGAACTGCTCTGGCACGAACCGAACACCGCCTGTTAAAAGGTGAGTACGTAACACCTGCCCCCGCGCAGCACTGCACGTCTTCCGATGAAGTCGTCCCCGTGCTACTGCGGGGGCTTCTTCATTTGTTGACATGAAACAACTTTTCTCCTATAGTTAACTTATAGGTTAACTATTATGAATATTCCTTACGATTCACCCCAACTAGATAGCACACTGCAGGCATTAGCCAATCAAAAGCGTCGAGCTATTATTCATGATCTGTCTTTGCACCCTGATACGATAGGCAGTCTTGCTCGCCGTCACAGCCTTTCCCTCCCCGCTATCTATAAACACATGAATATTCTCGAAGGCGCGGAACTCATTATTCGTAAAAAGGCCGGGAGAACTAACTTTATCGCTCTTAATAGCGTAACGCTCGGTCTGGCTCAAAGCTGGATCACACAATATAACACCAACTGGGGTAGCGTCGAGGCAACCCTGGAAAACTATATTTCCAGGATGCGAGAATGAGTTCTGGAAATAGCATTATTAATAAGTGGCCTCAATGGTCAGAAGGAGAATAAAATGGGAAAATATGTATACATCTACTACGCCGGTTCAGAATCTGACGGTGGCAACGCAGAAGAATGGGGCAAATGGTTCGGTGAATTAGGTGACAAGTTGGTTGATGGTGGCAATCCGTTTAACGACGGCGGCCAAGCCGTACATGCAGGCGGCGTTATGCCCGTTAAGGAAAAACCTGCGACTGGCTACTCTATCATTACCGCTGATAGCATGGATGAGGCAACTGAACTAGCCAAAGGCTGTCCATTGATGTCAGCCCAAGACGGTGCTGTCTGTGTTTATGAAGCACTGCCAATGTAGATAGTTGCTTGCAACTAACAATTAACGACCTTCAGGTCGTTTTTTGTTAATCATAGCTTTCCATGTTACGGCGGCGTATAATTATAAGTAGAATATAAGGAGGGTGTGATATGAAAGCAAAATTAATTGGCGTATTGATCGTAGCGGTACTACCTATGCTGGCATTCGTTGGTATTGCTAGTGCGCAGACATTTCGTTCTGGGTCAACGACAAACGTAGCGTCAGGCGAAACTATCGATGGCTCGGTATATATTGCCGGATCGACAGTTGACGTCGCTGGAACCGTAAACGGTGACCTGTTCTGTGCCGGACAAAACATCACGATCAGTGGACGGATCGACGGCGACGTACTGTGTGCCGCCCAAACCATTACCCTATCCGGTACGGTCTCGGGTGATGTCAGGCTAGCGGCACAAACGGTTGCTATCAGCGGGAGCGTTGATGGTAGCGCTTCGGCAGCAGGCCAGGCGGTAACACTTGAAGGCAAAGGAAAGATTGGGCGTGATGCACAGCTGTTAGGGCAAAGTGCAACAGTTAACGGACAAATCGGACGCGACGTACTCATTGGGTCAATGAGCGCGACGATTGGATCCAATGTCGGTCGTAATGTATCTGCAACGGTTGAAAGTTTAACACTCGCAAATGGTGCTGTTATTGGCGGTACCGTTGATTATACTAGCCCTCAGAAACTTACCATGAATTCCGGTGCGCAGGTTGCTGGCAAGGTTACCTATACCGAACAAAAGATCGACCAAAAGCGTGACGTAGCGACATTCGGCTTTGCCGGAGCCCTTTTGTGGGCAGCAATGTTGGTTGCAAGCGCTATACTCTTTGTTCTGGTCTTTCCACACCAGTTACACAGGACAACTAATGCGTCGGTTACCACACCGTCAAACGCACTACTCGCTATGCTCGTTGGATTGATCGCCGGTATCGTCATGCCGTTCGCAATTGTTCTCGTTATGATAACCGTCCTCGGCATTCCATTTGCGCTCATTGCATTAATCGGATGGCTGCTCATCCTTGCACTTAGCGGCGCGTTCGCGGCCTACTACCTAGGGAGAGTCGTGTGGCAACAGCAAACGAATGCTGTACTTATCATGCTTGTCGGTGCGGTGATCATTGTGATCCTTCTCATGATTCCACTCATCAATGCCCTAGTGTGGCTCTTGGCTGTCTGGTACGGTAGTGGTGCTATCTTGCTGCAACTGCGACAGCACGTTGTTGCACCAAATTACGATATGAAAAAATCCCGTGCGCGTCGATAAATTATTCGCTGAATAACAGTGTCTCGTACAAATCGTCGCCCTCAGAATCCGGTCGGGCATAGATCGCCATTTTGATGACCATCGGTATAATACGAACGGCAACGTAGTCGCCGGCCCACAACTTCTCGGCAGGCGGCGTCGCCGTCAGGCTACGCTCGGCCGAAGACCTAAACATATTGTTCAGTACTTTTTGGCGTTTATTCTGATCCTCAATCACTTCAGCGTGTCCTGTAATCTGGATAATGGTTTGTTCTACCTCATCATAGACGACAAAAGCCACCTGTTTGTTTTCTTCGATATTCTTGTACTTTTGCGTTTCGCTTTTCGTGCCGAACGTAAGGCTGAAGTCATCTTCAAAAGAGAAGTAAACAACGGCAGCGTGTGGGTTACCTGCCCCGTCTGCCGTAGCGAGAACACCGCTGTACCGTCCATTCAGAAAATTACGTATGAGATCGGCGCTTTCCGGTGATGTGGTTGATTGTATTTTCATCTCTACTCCAGTTATAAGTGTTTATACCTGTACCAATTGTCGCACTGATTCGCATATATTAAAAGCGTGTCGATCAGCACCAAGTAAGTTATTATATAGTGAGTAAGGGATATTAGATTCCTAAGGAGCTTACTGATAATGAGCGATAGCCAACACGTAGAACGAGTAAAGTCTGAATTAAAAGAGGCAGGTATATCCGGCCTTTCGCTCCATAAGTCTACTTCTCAGTACCTCCATCGAGTCATTCATCCCGACGAACATATCATGGCTGCTGTAATGGGTCGGCACAAAGAAAGCGAGGGTATCTTTGGGCTTGTTGAAGCCATGCTTGTCGCAACCGACAAACGAGTTCTATATATTGACCACCAGCCAGGCTACACGTCAATGGATGAGATTACATATGAAGTGGTATCGGGCGTCAACGTATCGACTACTGCAATCTACGCCAGTTTAACGCTTTACACGAAAGTCGCTAACTATGAGCTATCCTTCGCGAAGCCTTTTTGCGTCCGTAGGTTCGCCGACTATATCGAAGGACGAAGAATAGATAATGAGAAATCACAGTCAAGTGAAAAGACCCAGCACGAAACTGTTATCGACCAAGACGCGCTCGCATTTTTGAATGAGCACGAAACCGGCGTCATTTCATCTATTGAGAGGACGGGTACTGTCAGTGGTGCTGTCATTTATTACACGATGCACAATGAACGGCCTTACTTTATGACCAAAGTAGGCACTCGCAAGGCTAGCAATATCCTAGGCAATCGGAACATAGCGTTGACAGTGTTTGATGAAAACAAGCTCCAGACAGTCCAGTTGCAAGGTATTGTTGAACCTGAATCCGACGAGAAAATAAAACGAAAAGTGCTAGATTCAATCATCCGTCCGCGCACTTATGAAGATGGTAGCCACTTGCCTCCAGTTATGCGGAAGAGCGGTGACCAGTTCGTCACTTTCCGTATCACGCCAACTCAATTTTCATATACAGATTTTAAAAAACGCTGATCCCATTAATCCAACTATTTTGTTTAACCTTATATTTAGGACTATAATAAAAATAGGTTATAAAGGAGGTGGTTATGCAGAAAAATACTATATGGGGCATCATCGCAGTCGTCGTAGTTATACTTTTGGGTGCAGGCGCATACGTGTTGTATTATAACGCCCCTCAGGCAGCGTCACCCTCGCCTACTCCGGCCTCTTCGTCATCCGTTTCACCATCAACCAGTACTAGCCCGCAAGTTGCGGCAACTATTACCTATTCTGATAGTGGGTTCAGTCCGGCTACGACAACCGTGAAATCAGGAGACAGCGTAGCAATTACGAACACGTCATCATCCGATCTGCAGTTCCAATCCGACCCCCACCCCGCACACACTGATGATACGGATCTGAATGTTGGTTTGGTCAGTCCGGGGCAGACAAAAACTTTCACTGTTATGAAAACAGGTACTTTTGGTTTTCATAATCATTTGAACGCTAGTAATCGAGGCTTGATAACTATACAATAACTGACTCTATGGTGTAGTTAACTTTATATCATAAATAAACATACCGCTCATGATTGTGAAATATTTCACAATATGATTAAATAAAAATTACACATGACTCTAGCAATCGGCTCCAGTGAGAGCATACAAGAGTTTACCCCCAGCGTTGAGACTGAGATAGAGCGACTGCGTGCCCTGGAAACAAGCGAAGTACGTCGGATAGACCTGCAATCAAAGCTTTGTGATGCGTCATTGAACGCAAGTTACTACCACTCAGAAGATGCAACCGATCCTGTGCCTATTCTTTTAGTGCCAGGACTTGGCGCTTTCAAGGCAGCAATGGAGTCTGCCGCAATTGAAACAGCAAGACTCGGTCGACACGCTGTCACTTACGATCCAGCAACCGAACAGGCTTGGCAAGATGCCCTACACCCTATTAACGCCCTTAACCCCGCTCGATTGCAACAACGAGCTGTCATCAAGATTATGCAGGCAGTACGCGATAACCCTGAAGTAACGAAATTCCGTGGCGGTGAAGGTAACGAAGCCGACATCTACGATACAGTTGGATGGTCATGGGGAAACCGAGTTGCAGCTGGGGCTGCCAGCTGGTTACTACGCAAGCCACGCGGCAAAGACGTCACAGTTCGCAATGTGCAATCGAATGCCGGAGCGGGCAACGATGACAGAGAAGGCTGGGAACAACTCAAGAATCATGCCGGATCGATCGGAGGGCTGCTAGTACGGGATGTCTGGAAAGGCGCCCCTCGAATGATCCGTGCTTCGCAGGATCCGAAAGAATTCAAGCGCAATGCTATCAAACACATCGTTTCCGGCAAGGGACGAATCATCGGAGAAGCTGCTTATGTCGCATGGCGACCGCGGGTTCATGAATTCGTTCAGGACATTCGTAACGCAGGTGGTCTCTACGGAGGAAATCTTTACACGGACGACAGTCTATTTCCCCCCGAAGATACTATCGACATGTTTGATTACTACAGCATACAACCAGGGGAACACTCGCAGCTGGCCCTTGAGCCTAGGGAAGCAGCACTTGGAGTCGTTGCCGTTTCAAATATGATGGCCTCGCACTACGATATGGCAATGGCAGCAGGGATTACTAGCGCCAAAGTGTCAAAATAACGGCGAAGATCATCAATTTTACCAACCAGTCGCCTGCGTGAATCGCAGCCAGGCGTGGTGGGAAGTTTTCGTGCATGATAGATCCGGCCAACAGTACAACTGGGAAGCCGATCCATAGCCATGCAGCCAACAGAACTGCTTGATTAAAGTACAACAAGTTTAACAGTGCCACTGCATAGGCAATAACGAGACCTAATATAAAAGTCCGCACGAGTTCCGCCAAGATTTTATTTGGTGTCATAGCCATTTTAAACTTACCGTCTTTGTCCGGTTTGACTCCCCTTGCAGCCATGACTTGTTTGTTCAAAAGGATATAAAGGCCGGCACTAAACAAAAATGCCAGGACCGTCGCGACAGCTATCGCTAAGTAATTGATGTGAATCATGCTTTCTCCTTATCTTAGTTCTATCTACACATATACTACCACTACTCTGCTATAATATCCCAAGATGGCGCGTTGGCGGAGCAGTTACGCAGCGGTCTGCAAAACCGCGTAGACGGGTGCGACTCCCGTACGTGCCTCCACATTTATAATTACAATTCAAAACTATGCGCGGATGGCGGAACTGGTAGACGCGAGGGACTTAAAATCCCTTGGCCTCACGGCTGTGCGGGTTCGATTCCCGCTCTGCGCACCATTACAACCTAACGACCCTTGTGGTCGTTTTGTTGTAATGCGTCCTCGATGAGTGTTTCGATCAGCTGCGGATAGCTGATACTTTCATGGCGCCACAATTTGGGATACATACTGATGTTAGTAAAGCCTGGCATCGTATTAATTTCGTTGAAATAGACTTTATCATGCTCGGTCAAAAAAAAGTCAACTCGTGCAAGCCCGCTACAGCCAAGCATTGTATAAATATCCCCTGCAACCGTCCGAATATGCCTGGCTGTATCATTCGAAACATCAGCTGGAATAACCACTGATGCTTTGCTGCCTTGTGCGTATTTATCATCATAACTATAAAAGTCGGCACCAGGGACGATCTCGCCAATACCACTCACCCGATGACTAGGTGGCGTACCGAGAACAGCAACTTCTATTTCACGACCAGTAATGGCCTGTTCAACCAGCACTGTCTTATCATGATGATGCGCTTCCGCTAAGGCATTTACTAACGCATCATCGCTATATACTTTGCTGACACCAACTGAACTACCAGCACGCGATGGTTTGACAAATAACGGGCTCCCTAGCGTCATGCTAAGTTTGTCAAAATCAGGCAACTGATCACCTGTATGATGCACGACATACGGTGCCACAAGGACGTGGTGTGAAGATACAATTTCTTTGCTGGCTAATTTGTCCATTGCAATGCTACTCGCTGTCATATCACACCCAACAATCGGAATATGCGTTAACTGCGCCAACCCCTGTACGCTGCCGTCCTCACCATTGCGGCCATGAAGCATCGGAAATATAACATCCGGTGCAATAACCTTATTGTCTGGGATTGTCACGAAACTATTTCCACCAAGCACTGGTAGGAGTTGTGGTGCTCCGTGTGTATCGACTTGCATATCAAAGCTTTCCAATAGCCACCACTTGCCCTGACGATCGATATAACAAAGGGTTACCTCATATTTCTCGTCGTCAATCGCTGCGTAGACATTACGTGCAGAAGAAACCGAGACATCGTGTTCGGATGACTCGCCGCCGAAGAGCATGAGCACTTGCGTACGGTCCATGCGTCTATTGTAGCACTGCTAGTTTATAATGAAGGTATGGAGCGAGTACCACTAGCGGAGCGAATGCGGCCGCAGACATTGGATGAGGTGATTGGGCAGACCCATCTATTAGGATCGGGCGAAATTTTGCGTCAAATCGTAAAGCAAAAAGAACCAGTCAGCCTGATTTTATGGGGGCCACCAGGCAGTGGCAAGACGACACTTGCGCGGATTATTGCCCGCGAGGTCAAAGCTGAATTTATTGAACTCTCTGCCGTCACGAGCGGTAAAAAGGATGTCGAAAAGGTTGTTGAGCATGCCCGGCAGAACTGGAACTTGCAACTACGCACAATATTATTTGTCGACGAAATTCACAGGTTCAACAAAGCCCAACAGGATGCCTTTTTGCCGCACGTCGAATCTGGCCTCATTACACTGATCGGTGCCACGACTGAAAATCCGAGTTTTGAAATCATTAATCCTTTGCTTTCTCGTAGTCGCGTACTCGTACTGCAGCCACTCTCCAAAGACGAGATTATCGGCATCGTTAAACATGCTCTCAAAGAACTAAAGAAGACGAAAGTCGTCACAACTGCTGCAATCGATTATCTTGCCGAACTATCTGGCGGTGATGCTCGTGTTGCACTTGGTAACTTGGAATTGGCGCTGAACATGGATCAATCAAAAGTAACACCAGACGTTATTAAGACCGCCGCTCAACAGCGCATACCTGGTTATGACAAAAAGGGTGAGATGCACTATAACGTTATCTCGGCGTTTATCAAAAGCATGCGTGGCAGCAATGTTGATGCAACTCTCTATTATTTGGCGCGAATGATAGACGCTGGCGAGGATCCCAAATTTATCGCTCGCAGAATGGTAATTTTTGCCAGCGAGGACATTGGACTGGCTGGTAATGGAGCACTGGGATTAGCACTGAATGCATTTCAAGCAGTCGAACGTGTCGGCATGCCCGAGTCTAGCTATACTTTGTTCCACGTCGCAACCGCCCTAGCTAAATCCGAAAAGTCACGTCAAACAACTGATGCGATGGGTCGTGCTCAACAGCTAGCCAAACAATATCCTGACGCGCCCGTCCCGCTTCATCTGCGTAATGCTCCGACCAAACTAATGAAAGATTTGGGATACAACAAAGATTACAAATGGGAAGCCGATTTCAAGCACGAACAAGGCTTTTTACCAGACGAATTAAAAGATCGAAAAATATTTTAATCACCTACGATAACTAGCGATTCGGAAGGCCGCAAAATAAGACCTGCTTCCAGGTTCACTCTACCAAGACTCCTATTTACGTCTACGCTAGAGAGGACTGACTCTCCTTCGCTAAATTCAGCATCGATAACCTTAACATGCTGTATATATGATGTGAAGTTTGTTAAAACAACTGCCTTTTCGGCTTCCGTGCTCCTGCCGTATGCAAAAACTTCTTCATTATCGGTGTGAATAGGTGCATACTTGCCTTCTTTAATTGAAGGTAGCTCGTTGCATAATCGTATGGCAGCACTATACAGAGAAAGAGAGGATATTGGGTCAACTTTTTGCCTTTCGGCTGATAGATATTTGTCATCCCCATTCAATGGAAGCCACAGGTCTGCAGGATCTGCGTTTGAAACGCCAGCATTTGGTTGTGTATCATCCCAAATGGGCGGTGTCCGTTCCCCGTCACGCAGTCCGTTCGGATCTTGCATACGGTCAGCTGGTATTTCAGCATTATGCAAACCAAGTTCCTCGCCGTTATAAATGAACCGCATTCCTGGCATAAATAAATTCATCACTGCAGCCGAGCGAGCCGCCTTGTCACCCAACCTCGAGGCCAGTCGCAAGTTGTCATGATTACCGTTCAATTGATTACCTACAGCACTACTGTCTAAATTCTGATAATAATAATCCGTATGGATTTTATGATCAATTGCTTTCCAATCAAGCCGAAACGCAACAAAGTTAAACGTGGTGGCCACTTGAGGAATTATCCTGTTAATATCATGTAGCTCCGACTCGCCCATATATGCTTCCAGGATTAGGCGCAAATCTCTTCCCTGATATTTTTCATCCAAAAGCACCTGTCCCATTTCCCATATGTATTGATGTGTCTCTTCTGGATGTCCAGTGCTTTCATATTTCATTAATTGATCGTATGGATTTTCATAATCTTTTTCGTTATATGCCGTGTTTATTTCTTCATCGGGGAAATCCATATTTTTGCC
>CAYIQY010000016.1:0-19738 GCA_964365665.1 uncultured Candidatus Saccharibacteria bacterium
GGGCTACTTCCGGAGAAGCTGCTATGAATTCATCAACGTTTTTCACTGAATAGTTCGTCATATTACTTCCGCAAAATCTTTTCCATGGCTTTACCCCTGGCTAACTCATCGATCAGCTTATCCAAATAGCGGATTTCCTGTGTGACTTTGTCTTCGATCTCCTCTACCCGGACACCGCAAATAACACCTGTGATCAAAGAGCGTGCGGGATTAGGCTTTGGTGCCTCGGCGAAAAAAGTTTCAAGATCCAGTTGTTTCGCCAACTGGGCTTTAAACTCTTTTTGACTGTATCCGGTCAGCCAACAGATAATTGCATCGACTTCTGCTTTTGTGCGCCCCTTATTCTCTGCCTTGGCAATATACATCGGATAGACACTTGCGAAGTTTATCCTATAGATCCGAGGTTTTATGACGCCGCCTTCTTGCTTCATATGTTTTCATTTTAGCACGAAGACATAGCCTTATATTGCAGTATCTAGTCATTGTGTCATAATTATACTGTTCGACCAGTCTAACCACACTGGAATGAAAGAAGATGGAAATGCTGCTGGCCTTGGATTACCAGGTTGTCGGCAGGACAAGTTCCAACCCGCGGATCACTGTCATAACAGGTTTTCAGGCTGTCGTGCCTGACGAGAATGAACGAGGTTCAAAATGCTAGCTCTCGGAAGAACTGATATGCTCGAGTCGGAACTGGAGCTGACGGAGCTCGTAGTTCCATTTGAGGACGGATGGCCAGTCATAATGCCAGATGTTGGTGATGGTGATGTCGTTGTCTTCGGTGTCAGCTTTGCGGACGGTATGGAAAAGCTGTCTGTTTGCAATAGTTTGCAGGAGATGCGCAACGAGCAAGCCTGGTGTCTCAACTTGTCGTGCATGACTGGTGCGACTGGTTTCAGTTGGTACGTCGCTGATTTTGCCCAGTGCATGCTGGTATACGACAACCTGATGACCATGGCTAGTGGAGTAGTCTAACGCTACAGTGCGTCGCCCGAGCGCATAATCTCGGGCAACAAACAAAGTTATCCAAGTGATGTATGATTTTGTTTGTTGTAGCTACTATCTGCCGTCGCCGTATGACCAGTCGGTTGCCAGGTCAAAACCGTGAGGATACCTGAGCGCAAAGCCGCCTGTGTCGTATACTTTACCTAACCCCATGCTGGTTTCGACAATCGAACATCGCGGATAAGCGCGGTAGCCTGCAGCCACGAGTATGTAACCGTCTTTGTCTACTTTGGCGCCGTCGTAGCGGATGGTGTAGTTGCCGGGGCCACATGTACCTATGACGATGTTCATCGGCAGATCGTAATACGTTTCGCGGTGCGCTACGCCGCTGCTATCAACGAATATTTGTGCACCTTTTGATTTGGTAAGCGCGTTTGCAGTAGGTTTGGGCGCGATCGGTACGGATGGCGGAAGATCCGCGCGCTTAATAGTCAGCACAGTTGTGGCGCCATCCGTAATTAAATTCCCTTCGTTAATCGAGGTTTTGTCTTTGTCGCCAATTGCAGCCATGTCTGCGGCAAGGGCGATTTCGTTTGGTGATTGCGCCGGTGTGACGACTTTTTGCCGCAAGGCACCGTCAACGACAAGCACTGGCCGCGCACGGTAAATGATCACCGCGGAGTCTGTTGTAAACAGTTCGCTACCGAGCGCCGGTTCTACGATGTCTTGCGGGGTAACAGTAATATTCGCGTCTTTCAATGCGCTCTGCACCGAGCTGGCATGAGTCAGAATGACATGATCTTTGCCGCGGTCGTGAAATGTGACCAACCGACTAACATTCGCCGGATACGTACTGTTTTTATAGAAATACCCTGCCAATGCGACCCCAACCGAAGCAAGAACAACGAGCGCAATCAGTGCATACGTCGTCTTTGGTTTTTGACGCTTAAATCGGTGTAAATGCTTTGAAAGCTTTTTTGACAGTATTTTGGATAACCTCATATGTAATAGGTCAAGTTATAGCACAAGCAGCACGAAAAGTTAACCGTAGCCACCCTTTGCTATACTGGATATATGAAGACAGCAGTTGCCACGATCAAATTTGATGCCCCTCTCTACGTATTGGGCAAATCAACGATTTTACGATTGCCCGAGGCAGAGAGTTTGATGTTGCCATCGCGCGGACAGGTCGCGGTAAAAGGGACGATCAACGGCCGGCAGTTCCGGACGGTTTTGGAACCGGACGGATATTGGGGTCATTGGATGCGAGTCGATAAAGATTTGCAAAAAGAAATCGGTATCAGCGCTGGCGATACCGCCTCGTTAGAAATTGAATCGACCAAAGACTGGCCAGAGCCAGTCGTGCCGAAGGATTTCGCAAAGGGTCTGGACGCTGCCCCGCAGAAAGTCAAAGACAAGTGGAAAGACATCACGCCGATGGCGCGTTGGGAGTGGATACGCTGGGTCAATTCGACAGGCAACATGGATACCCGTGCGGTTCGGATTGAAAAGTCCGTATCGAAATTGAACGGCAAGCACCGCCGCCCGTGTTGCTTTAACCTCGCCGCCTGCACCGACCCGGAATTGTCGAAAAGCGGCAGATTAATGCAAGCAGCATAGTTCAGTCAGTATTTTAGCCGTCGACAGGTTGTCCGTTGTTAAAATCCAGAGTGGTGTGTTTGGCATTTTTGCAATAGTCGCTGACTACAAGGTTTGGCTTCTGCGGGTTGATCGTTATTTCTGAAAGTTCAGTAGCTTTTGCCGCATCGCCCCCAGGTAGCATATCGAACCAGCAGACACCGTGCCAATCAAGTGATGAGTACTGGCGGTGAATTGCTGCCCACTTCGAATTCTTTGAGATTTCGTTACGTTCCCGGTAATCGTAGACGCCAAAATCAAATCCATAATTGTTCGTCTTGGGGAATCCGATGGCGGTCGCGACGACTTCACCTGATTTGAATGCAACTGGATCGGGCGCATCGTCCGGGCTGGTTCGTGTATCATTCACTTTTGGTGTTGGCACTGTTTCTGCGATTGCCTGGAACTTGGGGGCAAGCACCTGCAAATGATCGAATCTGAACGCGATGCCGCAATCAGTTTCGAATGTCAGTAGATACTGCAATTCATCCTGTTCGTAATAACGTGTCAGCCCTACCAACGTCGCATCGATAGGCATCTTTATATCAACGTTGCCGTCGGTTCTCTCAAACGGCAAACGAAAAGCGCCATGCGGTTTGTAGCTAAATCCTCTATATGCGCCCGGTAGTCCTGTGACCCACACCTGTGACATATCAATTGGGGTCATATCGAATTTGAACGGATCGCGGCACTCGGGCGGCGTGCCGCTTTTCGCAAACCACTCACGACTTTGTTCATTGTATGCCCAGGTAACTATATCTTTTTTGCCGCCGTCACTTGTTTTGACGGTCATTGATTCTGTGCCCTTGTTAGCGTTGTTTATAAACATGTAGGCAATCAGCCCAACAAGACCAATGACCATCACAATGATGGCCAATTCGATGACATGGAAGCCCTTTTGCTTTCCGTACATGCCTTAATAGTAGCAGAAATTACCGCTAATGCTATTGGATGCGTCTGTTTATATTGTAGATATAGGTACCGACGATACCGAGTACTACAAAGAACCCGATCCATCCGAGCCCTATCCAGAATTGGCTCAGATAGTAACCGACGAGCACGGTAATTATTACGAGAAGTATTACTATCCAGAGGTTATTCATGATGCTTCTTTCAGGTTATAGTGATGTGTGAAGTATAGCATGTTGCAAAAATAGCGAATCGGCGGATAATGAGGGCACATACAGGAGATCACTATGACAGCGAACAGAGAGTACGTGTCAGCTGCAGGGCAAAGTGAATCAGGACGACATTTTCTCATCAGAGACAGACATGGACAGGTGGTCTATAACGACAAAGGCGAAAAGCTGGTAGGCCTACCGCTGGACGGTCAATCAATTGTAAAGCGTGAGTTTGGCAAGAAAATATATGGCTTTGAACTCGCGGCGGGCCCCGCGCAATTGGCGCATCCTGAAATTTCGGCCGCAGTCGAACACACGGGAGAGTTTTGGAAAAATCCATATAGGCGCACTGCGGTTTCGATGGGTCCGATCATGGCCGTTATATATGCCTCGGATCCACAAGCGGCCGGTGATTACGTCAGGCGCGCGCATCAAGGTATTCATGGCAAGGATCACCAGGGTCGTAATTTCAACGCCCTTAGCCCGGATGCTTTTTACTGGGCGCACGATACGTTTAAAAAACAGGTCGAGAACTCTGCCCTGCATTATAGCTCAGAGCCGTTTATCGACACAGATAATGACCAGTTACAGGACGAATCGAACACTTGGTACAACTACTACAATATGCCGATGGGTATGGTACCAGAAGATTACCATGCGTATTTGAAGTATCGTAAAGATATGGTCGACAATGTCTTGGAAATGACGCCGGCTTTTGACCGAGCAATTAATATGGCTCTCGATCGTAATCCACCACGTCCTGAAGCTGTACCCAAAAAAGTTTGGGCGCTGGCGAAAGTTGCCCTGACGCCCGTGACAGAACTGATGAGTATGCTCACGATCGGAGAATTGCCAGAGGATATCAGGCAGCGGTTTGATATACCTTTCTCTGAAGATGATCAGAAACGGCTGGATGACTTTCGGGATGTTGCGAGGACGTTTTTGAGTCCACTACCCGCCCCTGTCCAGTATCTAGGGGCTGCGTACGATGATCGCCTGCGTGAAAATAACGGCAAACACGAAAACTTTACAGATCGTCTGTCACATGCGGGGATATCAGCCGGTACCGCTGTCGTAAAACGAACGGTACTACCCGCTCTCAGCCGCGCTCAATCTGCATGGTCACAAATTGCAGCCTGATCTGTAGATCTATTGCTTTTTCTTTCAAACAGTGGTACAATATTAAGATAATATGAGTCTTTATCCAGGATTTGAGAGTGACGCTGAGCCGCCATATACCCCGTTAGGGTTTAATCCTGATAAGCCGGGTCCTGACGGCAGGTCTGAATTCAGCAAGTCGATGGAAGCGATCGACCTCGCATTTGATCACCGAAAGGACTTACCGTTGCATGTTCAGTCATTGGGCAAGGTTGCTCTGTATGCAGAACTGACAAAGCAGGTAATTCGCAATAAGATACCGGATAATTACCAGATCGATGAATCCGCTAAGCGTGGGACATACGCTCCTGATCGACTACTAGAATTAATGGCGGATCACGAGATTATACGTGCCATCGAAATTGGTCGCTGGACTGAACTTGGACAATCTCAGGCTGACCAAATGATTCATCAGCCCGTGCAGCAGAGTTTACAGGGTAGTGGCACGCTCGGTACTGTTATTTTGGGCGATGAATTACGCCTAAAGCAAGAACCAGCCTTCGTGTCTGAAGAGTTGGTGGCCATGGAAGTGAAACAGAAGCAAATGGCACACGTTCAGAACAGTATACAAACATCTATGCGTATTCTTTTTCTCGTCGACAGGCTCCATTCCGACACTCCGTCGTTAGATGATATGACTGCCCTGGAAGCAATCGTTTTGGATTCCGTGAATGGCCACCAGGAAACACCGCAGTGGCTTACTCCATCCTTAACAACGTATTATGCCATTCACCCTCAGCGATTGAAGGGATTAAGTCCTGAGCATTACCACGGCTCCCCTAACCTGGATGTGTGGACACCACCAGTTCTTCCACAGAAGAAATAGTTCTTCACTGCTCGCTAATGCAGTATCATAGGTATATGATTGCAGCGATTGTAGCGATGGCGCACGGTGGGGTGATTGGCAAGCAAAATGATTTGCCATGGTATTTGCCTGCTGATTTGCGGCGGTTCAAGGAACTCACGACCGGGCATACAGTTATTATGGGTCGCAAAACGGCTGATTCGATCGTTGCTCGATTGGGACATGGGCTGCCCAACCGCAAAAATATTGTTATTACACGAGATGATTCGTATCAAGCACCTGATTTTAACGCTGTCAGCTCACTCGACGAAGCTCTTGCGCAAACTGACGATGATTCATTTATTATCGGCGGCCAGCAGATCTACACGCTTGCCCTGCCCCGGACTGACAGACTATATATTACCAAGGTTCATGCCGATATTGATGGCGATACGTTTTTCCCTGAATATGATCGGGATGAGTGGAAAGAAGTTGAACGCGAATCACATCAAAAGGACGACAAAAACCAATACGATTACACTTACGTGACGCTTGACCGGGTCAAGTAATGTTTGCCCGTGTCGTTCCGCAGGTACTGAACAAATACGGATTGGCGGCCAAAAAAGTCAAGCCAGCACAAAAAGGATATCGGAGCGAATCCTACCCTGTCGAGTTAGATGACGGCGCACAGGTGAACCTTATCTTTTTCAAGCGAGAACCTGGCATTGTCGGTCGCGTTAATCGTGCCGACCACGCAGCAAATGCCGCAGCGGCTGCCGGTCTCCCCGTTCGAACGCGATATGATGATAGGTTACTTCGCGTAGCCAACGATACGTATGCGGGCGTATATCACTATCTTCCTGGCAAGACAGAGCCATGGGAAGGTTTTTCGATGAAGCATATCAAGTTACTCGGTATGGCAATGGGAAAACTACACGCTGCTTTGCGGGACGAGCCTGCTATCGATACGTACACGGTTGCTGATGAACTATTGCCGTTGATTGATCGGATGGAAACGTACTTCAAGCGTCCGGAAGTGGCTGCAGCTATGAGCCAAAAACTGGGTGTAGCGATTGATCCCACGCAACTTTCGCTATTTCGAGACTTGGTGCTGCGAGCCAATAATTTACCTAGTCAACAACTATTGCACATGGATATGGTGCGCGGTAATGTGCTGTTTGATACTGCTCAGCCCAATGGCACGCTATATATAGATGAATTGGCACTGACGGGTATTATTGATTTTGAAAAGGCAGCCTATGGCCATCCAGCGTTTGATATTGCTCGGACACTCGCCTTTTTGCTCGTTGATTCTCCGAAGTCCACAGACAAAATTTATCGTTATTTTTTGGATTCAGGTTATCATAAACGTGCCAATCAACCACTACCCAACCCCCGACTGCTCGATGGTTTGATTCGACTTTTTTTGATGCATGATTTTTATAAATTCCTTCGCCATACCCCTTATGAATCATTAAAGGATAATTATCACTACATCAGAACGTGCGCCCTACTCAAAACTTATGGTATGATAAGTTGAAAGTACTGAGAGAGGGAGACTCGTGTGGACTGGAAAAAGCGGCTAATTTCGCAGAGTGATTTGATTGATCTGCATGAAAAATTGAAAGCAAAAGACAAGAAGATTGTCTTTACAGCTGGATCGTGGGATCTGATCCACGCTGGTCAGTGCCGCTACCTTGAAAAGGCCAAAAGTAACGGTGATGTCTTGGTTGTCGGTGTCAGCAGCAATTCCGCCATTAGCCGTGTCAAAGGTCCGAACAAGCCTATTCTCGATGAAAAAATCCGTTCCGAAATGCTGACTTATTTGCGTAGTGTTGATTTTGTCACTGTTCTTCCTGAACCTAGTTGCGTTCCGACACTAGGACTGCTAAAACCTGATGTGTTCGTCACTGTCAAAGAAGAATGGACCGAAGATTACAAAAACTCGCAGGAATATAAAACCGTTAACAAATATGGCGGCGAAGTATTGGTCGTTGACCGTCAATCAACCAGCGTCTCGACAACTCAGATATTGCAACGCGCAGTCGGTGGTCACCTGAACGATGTTCTCAAAGATTTCATGCAGTATCGCAAAGACCCAATTAAAGAGAAATAGTCATGAACGAAGCGGATAAACAAATTCTTTACCGCGACGCCCGGGTAACGGGTAAATATGACGAAATTTGGCAGTCAACTGGTAAATGTGTTTTCTGCGACCTTAATGACAAATATATTATCTTTGAGGAAAACGGTATCGTACTCACTATCGCGCTGTTTGCCTACATCGACGGTCACATGATGATTGTCCCGCGTCGGCATGTCAAATCGGTCAAAGAATTGACTCCGGATGAATGGGAAACGATGCGCAAGTTCATGTACCTTGCCAAAAAGATGATTCGTGAAACGTATGGCATTAAAGGCATGCAAATCGTCCAAAAAGATGGTGCAGGCGCTCAAAGTACAGTCGAACACATTCATTTCCACTGCGTTCCATTCGATCAGCCTGATCTATCAGTTTGGAATTACCGCCAGCTGAAAAACACGCCGATCGAAAACACGAATAAGTACAAAGAACACTCTGATAAAATGAAAAAACTTGCGAAAAGGTTTTCGGAGAAATACCAGGATGAGTGAATTCAACTGGTCTGACATCGCAATCTTTATTGCCGCGCCACGGGAAATGTCGGCTAAACGATTTACGCAAATAGTTAAACATTATTTACCCAAGGGCAACATAGTCATCGGAATTTCCAAAGAAGACTGTGTCGTCGGGTTTGAAAACCAGCCTCAGTTCCTGATGCTAAAGCAATCCGAAATTCAGCCGGTCGTCGATAAAGTGATGGTGTCATCATCACTAAACAAAGTTTACACACTTGCCTATTCACAAAATGATCTTGATACTATCGTCGGCAAATTAACATCGAGCCAGCGAATCTTGCTCGTCAACGGATCATGGAAGTATGCTTTTCATAATCTTCCAGCATACAAAACTTTGACAACGAATAAAGTTCCGATTAAATTCATCTCTCCGTTTGTCGATGAGGATGAAGCGAAAGCTTATGAAGCGTCACATACCCCCGTCGTTGATCTACCCGAAAGCGGTAAACTGTTGTCCGAGAAAGAGATGTTTGAAACGGCAGATAAGGCTTCGCTCCAGTCATTTGATTATAGCTTCCAAACAGGGGCGACACTCGGAAAAAAGAATGGCGACAAGCACGAGTTTATTACAAGTAATTTCAACCGGGTTATTCCGTACCAGACCTACGCGCTCCACCATGGCAATTCTCGCGAAAAGAACTTGTCGCGACCGCATGACACTAATCATTACGATACTGTCCATGCCGAAATGAGCTTTTTGATCCAAGCCGCCGCCGGTGAATTCGATCTTGAAGGCACGACACTATTCATTAACCTCCTTCCCTGCCCGAATTGCGCGCGGACACTCAGCCAGACGAATATTGATGGTATTGTCTATCGAAATGATCATTCCGATGGTTATGCCGTGGAACTTTTAAAATTATGTGGTAAAAAAGTAAAACGACTGACATAGCCAAACCGTATACGCTATACTAAATATAGAAAAGGAAAAATTATGTCAACGCATCCTGAATACCAATATCTGCAACTGCTCGCCAAAATCCTCAAAGATGGCAAGACCAAGCCAACCCGCGGCATTGTTCCGATCAAGTCGATTTTTGGCTATCAGATGCATTTTGATTTGCGGCATGGTTTCCCGATGCTGACCACGAAGAAAATGCCATTCAAGATCATGGCAAATGAATTACTGTGGTTTGTATCAGGTAGTTCGAATATCAAAGTCCTGCAAGATAACAAAATTCATTATTGGGATGATTTTGCCGACAAAGATCTGAACTTGGGGCCGGTCTACGGTGTCCAGTGGCGACGCTGGAAAGATGCGAATACTGGCGGTGAAATCGATCAGCTGCAATGGGCAATCGACCAGATCAAAAACAACCCGAATTCCAAAGCGATTATCGTCAGTGCATGGAACCCAGCAGATTTGGAAGAAATGCGCCTCCCGCCTTGTCATACGATGTTCCAGTTCGATGTAACCAAAGGGAAGCTACGTATGCATCTTTATCAACGTTCGTCCGATGTTTTCCTTGGTCTGCCGTTTAACATCGCCCAGTACGCCCTACTCCTCGAAATGGTCGCAAAAGTCACTGGTCTCGAAGCGCGTGAGTTAGTAGTGTCTATCGGAAATGCCCACCTCTACACTAATCACCTCGAACAAGCCGCAGAGCAAATCCAGCGCAAACCGTTTGCATTTCCAAAGCTAGCCGTTAATGGCAATCAAAAAACGATCGATGATTTCAAGATTGAAGATTTTGTCATTGAAGGTTACGAGTCCCACGAACATATCAAAGCGCCACTCGTTGTTCTTTAATTAATGAGTGACTGATACGCGTCGATGTGTCCATGTGCCATGCGCTCAAGCGTAAAGCGCTCTTCGACGTCGGCACGACAGGCATGACGATCGATTGAATCCATCTTGGTAATTGCATCGGCGATTGTCCCAGGCTCGGCGACAAAGCCTGTTACGCCGTCGTTGATAATCTCTGGTGTGGCGCCGCGTGATGATCCGATAACGGGCGTTCCGCAGGCCAATGCTTCGATCGTAACCATTCCGAAAGGTTCGTCAAATGTCGATGGAACGATGAGAGCCTTGGCACCGGCCAGAAAGGCTTGTTTGGCGTCATGATCTGCAATATGTCCGACGTACTCGATCATATCGTCCAGCTCCGGTTGAATAATGTTCTGCCAATAGCTGTCTTTACTGTGTCCTGTGTAATGTTTGCCAGCGATCTTTAGTTTTAATGGCTTTTGTGCTGTTTCATTATACTTTTTGACGGCTGCAATCGCGTGGTGGACACCTTTTGGTTCGACAATCCTGCCGAGGTATGCCACATAATCACTGTCCGTGTCGTACGACGGATTCCACAGTGTTGGATCGATCCCATGATAGATATTTCCTACCCAATTCGTATCATTAGGCATTCCGGTGCGCTGCGCGTAGGACATCGACAGCCAATTAAGTCGTTTGTATTTGGGAAAGAGGTTTTTGTATTTCACTAGGAAATTAAATGGGTCATGATGTGTGAAAACGACAGGGACGCGGCAAAGTTCCGTAAATGGCAACGCGGTGTCCTCTTCGTTGGTATAGATATGAACGATGTCAAAATCGCCGCGATTGGCCATCTGGAATGCTTTGGCAATCAGTTCTGACTGTACCTGGCGGCTGAGTGTAATAAAGGTAAAAGGATGCTTTTTCAGGAGATCCATGTAGCTATCGCCCCGGCCTGCCAGTTCTTGTTCAAAATAAGACAGATCGGCAGTGACATTCGGGAGTGTCGTGTCAGCTGCGCCGGGAGTGAAGAGTGTTACATCCGCGCCCTGACGAGCCATTTCCTGCGTTACATCAAGCGCCAACCGTCCAGGCGAAAAAATGACATGCGGGAGGATGTCTTTTTTCACAAAGATATGCGGAACAACAAAGGCAACACGCAGTTTTGGCATTGTTGGTTCTTTGTTATTTTTTGGTTTCGTCGTCATCTAGAAAGCTAAGATCCAGCTCGCTAGAGTTTAGTTCTGGCTCATCATAATAGCCGTCTGCTTGGGTGTCCATTTTACCTCTCCTCTTTTCTTCCATTCAGTGTAGCAACTCTGTTGCATTGATTCAACGATCTAGAGTGAAAACCGTGACAGAAATTGCCACAATAGATCATTTGAGATTTGCCCCCACTGGTGAACGCCTCCCTGAATGCGAATGTTTTGCACGACGGCACCGCCATTGCAGCTATCCCAGATTGTGGTGATAGTGTTGACGTTGGGGTACGTGGTTGTCGGCCTCTTGCAACCATCAATTGACGCTCGTTTGGCGGTCCATGCCTCTATCGGAGGTAATTTGCGTATGATTGATCCGCCATAGGGCACGATTGGGTCATTGTCACCATGAATGCTAATGAGAGGAGCCGGTCGTGGAGGTACGCAATCACCGTCAGGCGAATAGAACGCACCGGAGACAATCGCATAGGCAGCGAACCTATCGGGTAATTTGCATGATAGCAACGAGGCAAAACCGCCACCATTGGACATACCAGCCGCGTATACACGCGTGCGGTCGATACATAGGTCGGATTGAACTTTGTCCAAAATAGCAGCCGTGAAGCTAACATCATCAGCACCGGATGAATATGGCGCCCCTTCCCATGCCAAAAAGCCGTCCTTGCCCTCTGTTGGGAATGGATAGACAACGATCGCTGGCAGATTATCCAGACCGTATGCTGCTTTGGCGGCTGATGCCGATGCACCTTTGCCCGGATAGAACAACATGAGGGGATAATACTGGTTAGCTGCAAAATTATCGGGAACATGCACTAAAAAGTCGCGACTGCCACTCGGTGTTGCGATCGATTGCTGTTTGGTTACGCCTTTTTGCCACTGCCCTACGACTTTGCAAGTCGATTTGCTAGCGATGGCACTAGCCAGACGCTGTTCCAGGACGACGTTTTTGCTGCTCAGCGACTGCGCGTATGACCATATGCCAAACATGACTGCCACGAGTAGCAAACACACCACTCCCCACCCGACGTGGTGCATATAGGTTATGTGAGCCAAGCGTCGTTGCCGACGAGCCGCGAATCTGTCTGTGGCCATTTCCTGTCTATCATATCATTATTCTGTCAGAGTGGCGTATACCAAAAGCCGCCCGACAATGCGAGCGGCTTTTTACGAATGAGATTGGCCTAGTTAAGGCCGGTTTCGAGCTTGATGCTCGGTCCCATTGTCGTGCTGAGGCTGGTCGATTTGACGTACTGAACCTTCAGGCTTGATGGTTTTTGAGATTTCAGGCTGTCGAGGAACGCAGTTGCGTTAACAGTCAGTTTGTCGGCACCAAAGCTTACTTTGCCGATGGCAACGTGAACGATGGCTTGTTTGTCGACGCGGTATTCGACTTTACCGGCTTTGGCGTCGGTAACAGCTTTAGCGACATCAACTGCGACGGTGCCGGACTTTGGATTAGGCATCAGACCACGTGGGCCAAGCAGACGTGCGTATTTACCAAGTTTTGGCATATATGCAGGTGCGGTAACTAGTGTATCAAAGTTGATTTCTTCTTTGTCGAGCTGTTTCAAGAATTCTTCGTCACCGACGATATCAGCGCCAGCTTTTTTGGCAGCAGCGTGGTCCGATTCGGGTGCAAAGACGGCTACGCGGATTGTTTTGCCGGTACCGTTCGGCAGGCTGACAGTCGCACGAATATTCTGGTCGGCTTGACGTGGGTCAACACCTAAACGTACATGTAGTTCGACGCTCGCATCAAATTTAGTGGGATTTGTTTGTACGGCAAGTGCCAAGCCATCGGCCAAGTTGTAAACTTTGCCTTTTTCGACGAGTTCTGCGACTTTGCGGTAATTTTTGCTGCGGCGTTCGCTCTTGGGACGAACGACAGGTGCCTTGCCCTTTTTGACACGAGCTTCAGCTTCTTCGGATTGAGGTGTCGTATCGCCGGTTTCTTTACGAGCTTCTTTTTCCAGTTTTTCAGCGACTTCAGCTATGGCTTTCTCACTGCGTTTGCCAGCTTTCGCGGTAGTCTTTTCAGCTTTTACTTCTTCGGTCTTCTCTACTTTTGGAGCGTCGGCAGTATTAATAGCTGTTTCGATCTCGGCGATAGTGTTTTTTGCGCTAACGTCTAATTTCAACTTCGCAGCCTGTTCCAATAATTCGGCTTTTTTAGCCATAGGTGTAACCCTTTCTGTGGTGCAAACGACCTATTCGGCCTCCCAACATTGATTTAATATATACACTATAGCATAACAGGGGTCGAGTGTCTATAGGGAATGCCAACAGTAAATGCAAATACTTGATTTTTTATTATTTTTATGATAAAATATAGCTACTTCGTTGATTTGTGACAAGTAAACCCAATTTTGCTCGTCAGGACCATCAAAGTCGATCTTTGACGAGTGGAGCAACCTAGGAGATATAATGACGAACGATGCTTCTCAGCTGGTAGCCCAGGGTGACCAGGGCACGTCGAAATGCGTACTGACCTACCATGACGACGGTTCGATCACCGACCACACGGGCACTCATCTCTACAAAGGACACTACCCCTACCCGAACTATCGCCCGGGGCAAGTCGCCTAGAGGCTCTCGAACGGGGTGTGGCACGATATGTCACACCCCGTTCGACAAAGTCTCCGCTCGTCAAATAGTAAAGAATCAAACACCTTATAAAGGTGTTTTTGTTTGTTCAGACTTGTCCTTTACTAGCGTAAGCTCTATGATTATACGGATGGATGAAATCAAACAAGCGCTTGCTCAACATGGTTTTGCGGGCGAAATAGATGATGCGGCGGTAACACTAGAAGCTTATTCACATGACGCCAGTATGTTCGAAATTATACCGAAGCTTGTCATTGCACCGAAGAGTGTTAAAGACGTGTCTGCGGCAGTTAAAGTGGTTGCCGAGCGCAAAAAACAGCAGCCAGAGCTATCGCTGACGGCTCGGAGTGCTGGTACGGACATGAGCGGTGCGGCTATCAACGATTCGATTATTGTCGATTTTCAACGTCATTTGAATGAATTCATCGGACTAAAAGATAATCAGGCAACTGTTCAGCCGGGTATATTCTTCCGTGATTTTGATGTAAAGACAGGCGACTTGTTGTTGCCATCCTATCCTGCCAGCCGTGATCTTGCGAGTGTTGGTGGTATGGTCAATAACAATTCGGGCGGTGAAAAGTCGCTAGAATTCGGCAAGACTGAAAAATATGTACCGCAACTCAAATTTGTGTTTTCTGACGGTGTCGAGCGTGTTGTCAAACCACTAAACCGCAAAGAACTTGATGCCAAAATGGCGCAGGGTGATTTCGAAGGCAATATTTACAAAAAACTATTTCATTTGATTGATAGTAATTACGATCAAATCAAGGCCGCCAAACCTAAGGTCAGTAAAAACTCGACCGGCTACAAGCTGTGGGACGTTTGGAACCCGGAAACAGGTATATTTGACCTGACGCAGGTTATTATCGGCGCGCAGGGCACGCTAGGCTTCGTTACGGAGGCTACATTGCAACTGGTGCCACGTCGTAAACACTCCGGCCTACTGGTACTATTCATGCATGACATCGATGCCCTTGGCGAATTAATTCCGCAAGTCCTGAAGCACAAGCCTGCGACATTCGAAAGCTTTGATGATAAAACTCTATGGCTGAGTATTCGGTTCATGCCGAGTTTCCTTAAAGTTCTAGGACTGGTGAAGTTCATTCACCTGCTGTTTAGTTTGATTCCCGACGGCTTGCAGCTGCTTCGCGGCATTCCAAAATTGATTTTGATGGTCGAGTTCAACGGTGACACCGAACAAGAAGTCCGCGACAAAGTCCGTGCGCTGCATAAAGAACTGTCGCATCTGAAAGGTCGTTACGAGATCAATGGATTCGAAGAGGATCCAACCGAAGGTAAAAGTGAGAAATTCTGGGTCATGCGCAGGCAAAGCTTCCAATTGCTGCGCAGCAAGGTCAAGGACAAACACACGGCGCCATTCATTGACGATCTGATCGTTAATCCTGAGCATTTGGCCGAGTTCTTGCCGCAGATCCGTGATGTTATCAAAAAGTATAAATTATTCGCGACAGTCGCCGGTCATATGGGCGATGGTAACTTTCATATTATTCCACTTATGAAATTAGAAGATCCTCGTGACCGCGAAAAGCTGTTGCCTGCCATGAAAGAAGTTAATACGCTGGTTCTGAAGTACAAAGGCAGTCTGAGCGGCGAGCACAACGATGGACTTATCCGTGGGCCTTGGTTGGAGCAAATGTACGGCAAAGAAATAGTTGATTTATTCCGTGAAACAAAAGATATCTTTGACCCACAGCATATCTTTAACCCGCACAAAAAGGCAAATGCTGACTGGGACTACAGCTATTCTCACATCCGCGAGCGCTTCTAGTACAAGAGCAAGGAAGGCGCACGCTTGCCATTTTTAAGATCGACGATATACGCTGATTGCGCAGCATATTGGTCGGCACATACGGTGCATGCGCATGCATGCATCTTCGGCTTCCAATACATAGAGCAGTCTGAGTCTACACAATGTCCGGATCCGTCAGTCTTAGCCCCCCTCCTTGCGACCGTCAGCATGTGTCCAATCTCATGCTCGACTGCTAATGCTGTTTGTTCGGGGCTCGTGATGCGAGTAATCGAGAGACGTTTTCCTAATGGAGTTTTGCCGTCCCTCACCCATGCCTTCCCACCGAGTGGGTCCTTGTTCGAAAGCCGTCGTGACGACGCAACGATGATGAGATCTGCAGATGATTCAGGCCAGTCGATATCCTTGGATGATTGTACGTCACACATGTCAGGATCTAGAAAGTATTCAGTCCCGATGTTATGAATGGCAATCCTTCCAGCATACTGGCGAACTCGTTCGATTCCTTCGATGACATATTCAAGAGATGCAAAAGGAGTTACGGAGTCCTTAAAAACATCTATAGTCACATTGTCATGTTGTTTCATATAAATAATCCCCTCTGGTAAAGGAGATTATTTACTATTCTGAAGAATATTGCAATACTATTCGACGACTTCGACGCCCATGCTGCGTGCTGTTCCGGCGATGACCTTGATACGGCCTTCTTCGTCATTGGCGTTCAGGAAGTCTTTTTTCGACTCCGCGATCTCGGCTAGTTGAGCGCGAGTGATTTTGCCAACTTTGTCAGTGTGCGGTTTGGCACTACCCTTTTTGATGCCGATTGCGGCGCGGATAGCGTCGTCAACAGGTTGACCAAGTGATTTCCAGGCGAATGTTCGATCTTCGAATACTTGGATGTGAACAATGACGTCCTTGCCCATGTCACCTTTGGTAGCTTCGTTGAATGGATTAATGAAGTCCATCATGTTCAGACCCCATTGACCGAGGGTAGAACCGACCGGAGGCCCTGCTGTCGCGCGGCCAGCAGGAATGCGTAGTTTTAGATTACCAATAATTTTCTTTGCCATATGATTTTCCCTTGTACTAAATAATTTTGAAGCTTATTTAGTGCGTAACTAGATCATTATAACAGATGAGAGGGATTAATTCAAGCGGGTTGTTACGCTCCCGGTCTGGATTGTAACGGTTTAGGTGCGTGAGATGCATTCGTAGTGGAAGGTGTTTTTCTTTTTCGTTCTCTTGTGCTGCGCTTCAGCAAGCCCATTCAAGATCCTTTTCTCAGATAAAACAACTGCGACGCCGGCTGCTGCCAACGCTGCTGTTATGCCTTTGCTCATAATTTCCTCTCCGACCGGGAGCAAGGTCATTATATGATAATTTTGTGGATTTAGCTAGAAGCTAAACCTTTTTCCAGCCATAGCCCTCTGCCAACTTAGCTGTAGCTGGGTTTACGGGTTTAGCATGTACATTCGCAATATTGATAACATCTTCTGTGTGTGGAATTTGATAATTACCCCGTATTGTTCTATCGACCGAAACCGCGACGCCGGCTACGAGCCGACCAATCTCATGCAGAATATGCTCCGTACTAGCACTCAATTGATCGATTTCTACTTCCGGGTAAAGGCCGTGCGCGTCGGTTATATGGCGAACCTCAAACTCTTTGTCCTCGTTTTCTACAGGTGTGCTTGGGATGATTGCTCTTACTTTTAGCTTGTCTGGCTGTGTCATAACTTTTCCTTATAAAAAAGAAGCCCGGGATGACCGGACTTCTGTGATTAAACTTTTCTGACCTGTAATGCGTCCAGTTCTACTGGAGTGTCGCGGCCAAACATGCTGACCATGACCTTGATCTTGCCCTTTTGGGTATCGATTTCACTGATTGCGCCGTCAAAGCCTTTGAATGGACCGTCGGTGATTGATACGACTTCACCTTCGGCATAGTCAATGTGGTGTTTTGGATCTTCGACGCCCATGCGTTTTTTGATTTTGACGATTTCCGGTTCAGATACTGGTGTCGGTTCGGTGCCGCTACCGACAAAGCCGGTAACACCAGGAGTGTTACGAACGATATACCATGTTTCGTCAGTCAGTTTCATCTCGACAAGGACGTAGCCTTGGAAGATTTTGGCTTCAACGACTTTTCGTTTGCCGTTTTTGATCTGGATTTGCTTTTCTTTGGGTACCATAACGTCAAAGATCTTGTCAGCCATGTCGACGGCGTTAATACGCTGACGGATGCTATCAGCAACCTTTTCCTCGTAACCACTATACGTGTGGATTGCGTACCATTGTCTTGTGCTGTCGTATCGATTCGTTGACATATTGCTCCTTTATTTTCCTAAAATCAGTTCAAATACATATTTAAAGAATGCGTCCAGTAGTAATACCAAGACCACGAAGAACGCGGTGTAGATTAACACGGCACCGGTCAGGCTCCAGGTAGCGCGGCGGTCTGGCCAACGAACTTGGCGTAGTTCAAACCATGCGCCGGTAAAGTAATTAAGGATTGCCTTCGGTACACCGCCACCGCGAATACCTGTGCTCGGCTTTCGGGCGGGTTTAACGTTCGTCGCTTCTACCTTTTCAACGACAACTTCAGTCGCTGTCTCGCGCTTTTTGGGCGCTGATGGAGTGGCTTTGATACGAACGACGTTCGAATCGTTGCTGCTTTTGTTGCTTTTTTTCGCTGATGCTGACTTTTTGGCCAAAACACGTCTCCAAATTAAAAGTCTGCCTTGTTAGCAGACTGTCAAGAGTAAGTATATGTTATACGGACAGTGGTGTCAAGGTGTTGCCCGCAACTCATCAATAACAAGGCTTGTTTCTGGATTACTGCGTAAAATGTCCTCGACTTCAGAATGCGAGAACACTATTTCAAGCGTTGCATCAATATATTCTCGCAGCAACGCAGAGCGGCGCGGTGGTAGTTGGTCTAGACAGGTTGTGATATAACGGGGGTTAATTCTCAGTGTTTGTGGAAGCGAAGAAGCCATTTCACTCGTATTTGTCTGCGCATGGCCGATTATAGCTAGGGATTTGGATTGGGGCGAAAGCACATTGCCCTCATTAACGCACGAATAGGCGTTTGCGTACGACCCGGCGAGGGTTTTGTATGCTTTCTCGAGGTCCTCGTAGTTGTCGTTGATAGCTATCCAAGCGTATAGTTCTTCTTCATCTATGTTTCCCAATTTGGAAAGAAGTGTCACGACATCGACCTCCTGGCATGTTGGATAAACGAATACATTAGAGTCATATATACTTGGGTCATTGTTGCGAATTGTGGTAGCTGCCATAGATAAAGAACGACCGTATTTGTCGGCATCTTCCCTGGAATCAGGGTCAGTCTCGTAATTTGGATACACCTTTTTTATATCAACGCTTTCTTCAAATGAGTCCGCGAGGTCGTCAGCGTTCGTAGACATATAATCGCGTACGATATCTTTATTTAAAGCGACGCATGCCTTCACGAGCCTCTTTGCTTTTATCAGGAAATCAGGGTCGTTACGATCTTGACGATCCAACAAGGCTGCATACCACCATTTATTAAGGCCGTGGAGTTCTTCATGCGGGAGGATATTTTTTATCGCGTCTGGCGTTTGGTATAGACCCTTGGGAGTTCCGTCTGGTTCTAGCTCCATGCGGAGTTCTATGTGGTTATCAACGAGGCTGAATATACCATTTGCATCATCAAAAGGAGAATCGTTATCATTATTGGCACGAGTGATATATATATTGGGTGCTACATCCATTTCGGCTCCGAATTCGACTATTGGATCCCGGAGGGTTTCACGAAATGCATTCATGTGGGCAGGAGAAATATCGTCCCGTACGACGACGTACCGATGTGTATCTCTATCAAGGACGGCTGCAGCTAAAATTTGAGAGCTCAACGTCCGATTGATTTTAAAATCACTATCATATGCGGTCCTTTCGTGATTACCAGTAGGTGGTTCAGCGTGAGACGTTTGTTCAAGTCCTAGTACTAGACTGGCGCCTAGTAAAATAGCTCCTGCCTTTCGGCCAAGATGACGACCGTGTGTCGTAAGTCGTTCCCCCATGCTTTTTTCTACCACACATTTTAGCTGAGTACAAGGCTTATGGTATTATTATGGTAATGATTTTCTTGTT
>CAYIQY010000017.1:0-19463 GCA_964365665.1 uncultured Candidatus Saccharibacteria bacterium
GCCTTTAGTTTAATCTATAAAATTCCTACAACTCTTTTTTTACATCCTTCAACAACAGCTCAAATTTATTGTACCCAGAATCAATATTAAAATGCCCAGCTCCTTTTACTAAAATCAATTTTACGCCTAATTTATCTGCTAATTCTTTTACGAGTACTGTGTCCGGATTATTTTTTCTTAGCTCGCTCATGAATGTTATTTCACAACCACCGCGTCTTCACCCAGCAACTTGACCAGTTCGCCAACCAGCAGATCACTACCATCGACTGAAAACGGCAGTTTGATGGCTGATTTTTTATCAGCACCCAGTACCAAAACGATGCTGTCGACACCAGGATAGTTACTACAGACTTGTTTCAACGCCAACAGAGCGCCATGATCATCCGGATTTTTGATATGGACGAATAGCTTTTTGATTGCAATGGCGACAGGGGCTGTGCTTGTTGATGACGATTCCGATGATTCCGACTTGGCAGCCGGTTGTGATTTTGCCTTCGCAAAACGGTTTACTTTGACAGTACCTTGTTTTGGCGACAATGGCTTTTGGCCGGTTGATTGGTATTCACGGAGTTCTTTATCAGTTATGACCGTGATCTTTTCGGCCATAATTTTGATATCACTCGTCAATTTTCCATCACGGTCACGGGCATTCACATTTCCCTCGACACGAATTGCCACATCTTGTTTCAACAGATCACCAACATCTTTATAAACAGTCGGGAACACGATGACTTCGCTCTCTCCTGATTTGTCTTCGATACCGACAAAAGCCATTTTCTTGCCACTTTTGGTAATGATTATACGGATGGTATTAATCAGACCTCCGATAGTCACCTGTTTGTCATTATGTTCTGGCAACAGACTACTGAGCGCTATCGTTTGCTCCTCAAAATACGCTCCATAGTTATCGAGTGGATGGGCGCTGACATACAGCCCCATCAGTTCACGTTCCCACATCAATCGCTCTTTGTCGGTATGGCGTGCGGGCGCCGTTTGCAGTGTGATTGACGGTTGGATAGAAGCGGCCGATGATTCTCCCAGTAATCCAAATAGATCAGTCTGCCCGCTTAATGCTTCTTTTTGCAATTTGCTGGCAAATGCTTGAATCGCTTCAAGGTTGAATAGCAAATCGGATCGGTCGCCCATGCTATCGAAACCGCCGGTCTTGATCAGTGAATCCCAGGCTTTTTTGTTGAATTTACCGACATTAACACGCCGCGCAAAATCTTCGACATTTTTAAATTTACCGTCCTCGCGGGCACGGAGGATTTCCTCGACCGCGCCGACACCGACACCCTTGACCGCGGCCATGCCAAAGCGGATCTTGTTCTCACCGGGCACCACGGCAAATTCGACAAACGATTCATTCACATCCGGTGACATGACCGTCAGTCCCATGTGCTTGCATTCGTTGATTTCAATCGCCAGCCGGTCGATGTCGTCTTGGTCGCTGGTCATCAGCGCTGCCATGAACGCATCAGGATAATGAGCTTTCAGGTAGGCAGTCCAATACGAAATCTGGGCATAGCAAGTCGCGTGTGCTTTGTTGAATGAATAATCGGCGAATGGTTGGATCTGCGCCCACAACTTTTCGGCGCCAGATTTGGTCAGGCCTTGTTTGATACAACCTTCGATAAACTTTGGCTCTTCGGCATTCATAATTTCACGCTTTTTCTTACCGATCGCCTTACGTACCAGGTCGGCCTCGCCCGGAGTATAGCCCGCGACCATCTGTAGCAGTTTAATAATCTGTTCCTGATAGACCATCACACCGTAGGTATCGCTGAGAATTGGCTCGAGTGATTCATGTAAATAATGAACTGACGACGGGTCGTTTTTGCCTTTAATAAATCGTGGGATTTCGGACATTGGGCCAGGACGATATAACGCACCCATCGCAATAATATCTTCGAATAACGTTGGTTTTAGTTCGCGCAAATAACGTTTCATACCGGCCGATTCCAACTGAAAGACACCAGTTGTGTCGGCGCGTTGTAATAGTTCGAAGGTTTTCATGTCGTCATTTGGGATTGCAGCCAAGTCAATCTCGTTTTTGTAGACCTTTTTAATGATGCGTAGCGCATTGTTAATAATTGTTAAGTTGGACAGACCCAAAAAGTCCATTTTGAGCAGACCCAATTCCTCGATCGGTCCCATTGGGTACTGTGTCGTGACAACGCCTTTTTGCGCCATTTCGAGTGGTGCGAATTTGACGATGTCATCCGGTGCGATCACGACACCGGCAGCATGGACGCCGTGGCTACGAATCGTGCCTTCTAGTCTAATCGCAAAATCAAATACTTGCGTAGCAGTTGGGTTAGTTTCGTATTCTTTCTTCAGATCAGGGTCATCTTTGATTGATGTTCCAAGTAGGATATGGCGACCCTGGATAGGTGGCGGGATCATTTTGGACAATCGGTCAGCTTCGGCATAGGGCACCTGTAACACACGTGCGACATCACGCACTGCGGCACGAGCAGCCATTCTACCGAACGTCACAATATTGGCTACGCGCGTTTCACCATATTTTTCAGAACAGTATTGGATGACCTCATCGCGGCGCGTGTCTTGGATATCGATGTCGATATCGGGCATACTGACACGACTAGGGTTCAGAAATCGTTCAAACATCAGGTTATAAAGCAGTGGATCGATTTCGGTAATACGTAGTGAATACGCAACAATCGAACCTGCAGCCGATCCCCGTCCAGGGCCAAAGATGATACCACGGTCTTTGCCCCATGTCATAAAGTCCTGAACAATCAAGAAATAGCCGTTAAAGCCCATCGAATCCATGATCGACAGTTCGTAGTCGGTGCGTTCGATAATCTCTGGTGTCAGTTTTTCTTGGGCATCTGCTATTGTTAATTTATTGCTCTTTTCAAGATCAACGCCACCGTACCGCCATGCCAGACCGCGCCATGTTAGTTTATGCAGGTACGATTTTTCGTCCTCGCCGGCAGGCACAGGAAACTTTGGAATCAATATCCCACCCAGTGCGATCTCGACATTGCAGCGTTCGGCAATTCGCTTGGTATTTAATACTGCTTCGGGATGAGTTTTGCTCCAGCGTTCGATAATATCGGCTGGTTCGGTCACATGCAGTTCAAAATCCTTCAGGCTCATTCGCTTTTCATCGCTCAAAAACGCACCGGTTCCGACACATAGCAATATCTCGTGTGCTTCTTTGTCGTCATGTACCAAATAGTGACCATCACTCGTGACAACCATTGGAATATCCAACTCGGCTGATAGTTTTTCCAGATAATTATTAAGTTTGGTCTGTACTTCCCAGGTAGCGGGGCTTTCCAAATGACCATGATCTTGTAGTTCCAGGTAGTAACGATCGCCAAAAACGGATTTGTACCACGCGGCGGTCTCTTTGGCCTTTTCATAGTCATCACCCTGCAAACTTTCACCTAGTTCGCCGCTGGCGCAACCGCTGAGGATGATCAAACCCGCGTTATATTGTTCTAGCAGCTCGTGATCGATGCGCGGCTTGTAATACATACCCTCCAGGTTGGCTTTTGTACTGAGCAACATCAGGTTTTGGTAACCTGTATTGTCCATCGCTAGGATTGTCAGATGGTAACGGGCTTTGTCTTTTTGAGGGTCACGATCATGACGGCTACGCGTAGCGACATACGCTTCCATACCGATGATTGGTTTGACATCAGCGTCCTTGGCAGCTTTGTAGAACTCAATAACGCCGCTCATCGTTCCGTGATCGGTCACGGCAACCGAATTCATACCCAGCTCTTTGACTTTCGCTACCAGATCTGGCATCTTGGTCATACCGTCGAGCAAACTGTGATGGGTATGATTATGCAAATGGACAAAATCAGCTGCAGTTAATACAGCCTTGCCTTTTGTCGTCACAGCATCTTCTTTCCCCATAGTTAATATCCATTATAGCAGTTCTATGGCCGCTACCACGTAGTAGTCCTATTTGATTAAGTCTGCTGTTTTACTGCCTTTACGACCCCAATAACCTGACCCTCTATAGCAAATTCGTCACTTGAGTCGATAAAGATTGGATAGTAATCATTTCGATACGAATCCGGAAGCAGAACAATACGATCCGCCTCTCTATGAAATCTTTTAATATTTGCCAGTCCACCTATATTTGAAACAATCACGTCATTCTGTTCGGGTATATAACCTTCAAGCTTCTCAATAAGCACAAAATCCCCGTCTTCAATAGAATTGCCATTTACCACTGCCTTGTCCATTGAGTCACCTCTTGCGATCAGCGAGTATAAACGCTCCGGATGCTTTGTCTTAACAAGAGACGGTGAAAGAACAATATTGTCTATTACTGCACCGTCCGCAAACTTAGTTGCCTCACCACAATCAGCCTCCCCTAAAACTGGAATGGTAAAATACCCAGCAGTAAGCCTTATCGAGGGAATCAGTCGGCTACCAGATAAAACTAAATCTCCACGTTTGATCAACTGATTCATGTGGTGAGTGATCTGAGACGGGTACTCGCAACCAACCATCTCTAATAAGTCAACTCGTTTGGTATTGCGTATATCATGCACGCGTGCAAGATCAAGCAACTTTTGTTGTATTGTATTCACTATGATCATTGTAACAGAAAAAAGCTGTGTTTTCTGTCTATTTCGTGTCTTTCATGATATTATGATGCTAGCTACCCCGGTGAAGTGGGACGAGGTTGCCAATTACTCCTGTCGTGACTGGGCTTCCGCGTTGCGTCTTGGAGGGTAGAATGCGGAAACAGAAAGGAGAAGAGCCATGTCACAGCGAATAACACACATTCGTAAACCAGATCGAGACAATCGTCATGAGGCGATCAGTCACTACGGCCAGCGCCAGTCTAATGGTACAGTTGCTGTTCAAGAGCGAGAAGCTTTTATTCAGAACCTGATCGATCACAACGAAAGCGCGTATGTTAATGAGGACGGTAAAGGTGCTTGGTGCATGATCAAGGATAATGGTCATATCAGGTATCTGCAAACTGAGGCAGATGCAACCAGTGTCAACAACCTGTTGAACTTGCCAGAGTGCTAGCAGATTGAGAAGAACCCCCTTGATCGGGGTTCTTCTTTTACTCGTCACATGTTAAAGAAGTAAGCATCTAACCAATAGGAGAACGACTATGAAAAAATCCTTCCGTAAAGTACCCGACGGCATAAAACGCGATATTCAAAAGTGTGGCGACAAGTCATTCGTCATTTATTCAGTAGTGAAGGTACGGATTGGTGGGAAACTACCAAACCTACCAGGTTTAAAATTCGATGCGAACCCTATCGAAAATTTTGAAACGCTTCCGGACTCAAGTAAGGGAACTTGGGCACGTAGAAATATTGAGGGTTGGGAAATCGTCCTCAAAAAAGAACCAAAATACCTGAAGTCGTTTAGCCATGAATCACCTAATTTTGGTGATTGGTCGCTCGGAAGTCACGAGGTCACAATAGAACGAGAGGTTTATCCACGTGATTTCTTCCCTGGACATGCATCTGCAATTAGGGTAACTGAGCTGAAACGAACAGACGAATATATTACCCTGGGGCTTGAGTTGAACCGAGTATTCAATGATACATCACCTGATCCAAGGGAGTTTCTATTTGCACTTAATGTCTTCCAGGAAGCCGTTGGATCAACGGCCGTTAGACCTACTGAAATGCCAATTGAAAATTACATTAGCTCACTTCAAATTGACTGGGAGATATTGCCAGTTGGAGAGAGAGACGAAGTCATACGTCAGATTCACATACGACTTTCGCCAAGCCCAAAGGAAGCTCGGCTTATTGATGAACGTATGGATTTACTACTACGGCTAAGGCCACGTAATTTCATAACAGGTACTAGCGGATTTGCACGTTATGTCGGCGCACAGTACGGCGATAAACTAATTGCGTTTGAAAACATACGCTACGGCAACGCTCTTTACATAATGTTCGAAGACTGGGAGCGCCTAAGCAAAATGTCGCGGTTACAACTCCTGAACTCCTACGAGAAGTTCGAACGTATTGTACACCGAACGGGCTGGGAGTCTCAAGCAAGATCAATCATACATGAATACCGCACCTCTTAGCTGTTGCCCGCATATACCATTGACTTATTAACTGCCTGCGAGTTAAGTTATACATATGACCGAATTGAGCCTGGAGCAGATTGGTAGGCCACGAGTTCCATCTGAACATATGTCGTTTATTGGTGCGTTTGTTGATGTCGAAGAGCCGACAGACCGCGCGGAGTGGTACCAATGGAATCAACACCGAATGGCGGCGCATGCTGCAATGCACGAAGTTATTACTTCTGACAGCACGCGCATGTTTCAGGATGTTCAGTTCGACGAAGACGGTAATCGGACTGGCGCTGTTCATGTATATGCTGATCCAGCGCTTGGAATACCGGAACACATACAAGTACTTGCCGTTGATATCGAAAATAAAGTCTACGACCAGGCAAAACGTTTGGGAGTGAAGCCCGAACTGACAAGAAAGTTTAATCCCCTGGGATCAGTAGCACTCCCGCTCGTTGTCGCGGATTATAATCTCGACTGATATTATTTTGATTCTAGAGTGTTTTGGACTTTTTGAGCTGCGTCGCCAACACCTGGAATATCGACAAAAAAGCTAAGTCCCCAAATAATCAATCCGATCACGATCGTGCCACCCAATACACTGCCGAGGCCAAAGAATATGCCTCGCAAAAAGTTCATTTTGTAGATATTGCGACGGTCATCGTAAAAATCATTAAACAATTCTTCAATAATAGCGCGTCGCGCACCCATTCGTTCGCCGCGCACAATGTCTTTGACGGGTGACTGATCGGCCATAACTACTTTTTCAACTTGTCCTTTAGGTCATCGACAACATCGCCAGCGGCATTTTTGGTATCATCAGCGGCTTTGGCTGCTTTATCTTTCAACTCCTCAGCCTTTTGCTTGATATCTGCTCGGGTTTCTTTGCCGCTTTTTGGTGCTGTTAATACTCCGGCGATAACACCAGCGACTACTCCAATGATTGCTCCAAATGGAAGAAGTTTCTTTCCCATGTTAATCCTTCTTTTTCTTAAACTTTTTTGCTTGTTTGAACAACATGCGCGCCACGAGTCCGGGCGAACTAAACTTGCTGACATTCCCGACAAGTCCTTCGATACTGCTGACTGTTTTTTGAGCCGATTCAGTTACCGATTTTATCTGTATAGTCACACGGATCAATAAAATCACAAGTACGATACCCAGCAGCAAAAATAGTGCAAGGAAAATTGACAATATAATGACTAAAACGTATGCCCAATCCATGAGGTTAGTATACCATGATTAACGTTCAAGTCGTTCGCGAAGAAAGTCTTTTAGCTTGTCGCCATATTCAGGATTGGCGAGTGCAACATCAAGTACGGCTAACAGGTATTTCATTGGATCACCGGTGTCATGCCATGTGCCTTCAATAAAACGTCCGTATACCTCGTCGTCCTGGGCAAGCTCATTAATGTAATCAGCCATGGTGATTTCACCACGTGCATCAACCTTTTCCGAACCAATGTACTTCCAAATTTCAGGAGTCAGTAGATAGCCCCCGACTGACGCAAAATTGCTTGGAGCATTGGCTTCGCCGGGCTTTTCGACAAGTTGTGATAATTGAAAAGTGTGATCGTCGAGTTTTTTATCAATTGCTGCCATGCCATATTTGTCAGCATCTTTCTTGGCCACTTCAGTCAAAGTAATGACGGATTTTCCTGTTTTTTCGTACGTTTCTTTCAACTGAACGGCTCTTGGTACCTTACTAAGGAAAAAGTCATCTGCAAAATAAACGAAAAACGGTTCATCATCATCAATAAGGTGACGCGCATTGAGAACCGGTCGGGCATTCCCCTTAGGCGAGCCTTTTTGACGCACATAAATAAAATTGGCCAATTCACCGATCTCTCGAATCATTTCCGCCTTATCGTCCTTGCCCTTTTCGCGCAGTTCACGCTCCATTTCATCCGACCTATCGAAATGATCTTCAATTGCCCTCTTGGTACTGCCTGTAACAATAATGACTTCTGTAACCCCAGCAGCAACAAGTTCTTCTACGATAAGTTGAATAACTGGACGATCAACAATCGGCAACATTTCTTTGGGCATAGCTTTGGTCTGTGGCAAAAACCGCGTTCCTAGTCCAGCGGCACAGATGATAGCCTTGGTCGGTTGTTTCATACTATAACCTCTCTCGAATTAATTTTTGAGCTAATTCAGGGTTTGCTTTGCCTTGGGATTTTTTCATAATCTGTCCAACCAAGAATCCGATAACTTTGTCGTTGCCGTTTTTGATGTCTTCAATTGCTTTGGCGCTAGCTGGATCGGCTAGGACTTCATCAACGATCGCCGCAATCGCGCCTTCGTCACTGACTTGCAACAAGTTTTTCGATTCCGCGATTTCACGAGGCGTCTTGTCACTAGTCAATAGCTCATTAAAGACTTCTTTGGCAGCCGTACTCGAAAGTTCGTTTTTATCGACCATTTGTGCCAGTTCAATAAAGCCTTCTGGGACAAAATTGCTGGCCACGACCGCTGTTTCTTCGTCGGTTGATGTAATAGCGCTCGAGAACCAGTGAGCCACTCGTTTGGCAACTCCGTCACCGGCATTATCCTGAATTTCTGCAATCAATACGGCGTAACTTTGGTGCGCGAGCATCGAATCCACCACCGATCGACTAAGTCCAAGACTGGACCACTTTTCGCGGTAGTATGGAGGTAAAGCCGGTACCGTTGCCTGGATTTTCTCGATTTCAGCATCAGTCAAAACAATTGGTGGAATGTCAGCGTCCGGCATGTAACGATAGTCCTGTGCGTCTTCTTTGCTGCGCTGACTATTCGTTTTTTGCTTTGCTTCGTCCCAACCGCGTGTTTCTTGCACGATACGTTCGCCTTTTTCGACTAACGCAACCTGTCGTTTGAATTCATATTCGGCCGCTTTTTCAACGCTGCGGAATGAGTTCAAGTTTTTAACTTCGGCACGATTGCCTAGTTCGGTTGCGCCTTCGGGTGCGATTGAAATATTAACGTCAAAACGCATGTTGCCATGATATAAATCGCCGCGTGTCACACCGGCGTACGTCATCAGTCGGTGTAATTCCGCTGCATATGCCTTTGCTTCCTGCGGTGAATGCATGTCAGGTTCGGACACAATCTCGATCAATGGCGTACCAGCGCGGTTCAAATCAACCAAACTGTAATTGCCGTAATGAGTTAGCTTTCCGGCGTCTTCTTCCATATGGGCATGATGAATTCGTACTTTGACAGACGTCCCATCTTCTAACGGCGCATCAATGGATCCTGCCTGAATAATCGGCTGGTACATTTGGGTCGTTTGGTAACCCTTTGGCAGGTCGGGATAAAAATAATGTTTGCGATCGAAGCGGCTAACCTTCGCAATCGGTGCATTCAACGCCTTACCTGCCTTAATTGCCAGATTAACAGCCTCGCGGTTGAGAATCGGCAGCATGCCTGGCAGACCGTAATCAATCGGGCTAACAACACTGTTCGGATCTTTGTCACGTGCATCATTATCTGCTGGACTGAATAATTTGGTCGCTGTCGATAATTGAACATGGCATTCAATACCAATAGTCATCTGGTAATTTGCCATCAGATTGCCCCCAGATCTTTCAGTGCTTGTTTGAACCCGCCAAGTGCACGTCTGGCATCATCATAACTGATCTTAACGTCTGATTCGTGAGCAATCCTGTTGCGTGCCTTGTGTGCTGACCATAAAGCATCGCGACGAGAAAAACTTTTATTTGCTGCCTTCATACGCTCGCCCATTGTTTTACCCCTCGTGCCGCGATCTTTAAGAGCATTATCAACCAATTTGTCGGCATTCAAAATTGCCAAATGATAACTCGCCTCGTTATCACGGACAAGCGACTGTTCAATCGCTAGCCAACGGACACGATACCTTTCGACATCCAGACCGCCACCGCGTTTGCTAAGGGTAATGAGAGCAAATAGTGCGACACCGATGATGATAATCGCCGCAAAAAAGAAAATCAGTCCGCCATCCATTACGCTATTTCCTCTATACTTCCCGCCAGTGCCAATAACTGCGCGTCACTCCGTCGCTGCCCGATAAATTGCACGCCGACTGGCAAACCTTCGCTTGTCGTACCCGCGGGTACGCTAATTGCCGGGAGGCCTGCAAGGCTGGCAGGTACTGTCATGACATCAGCTAAATACATTTTAATCGGATCAGCTGAATTTTCGCCTAATTTAAACGCAGGTGTTGGACTGACAGGACCAACCAATACATCGTAGGTAGTAAATAGTTCATTAAATGCATTGATAAGTAACGTTCGAGCCTTTTGCGCCTGTAAATAGTAGGCATCGAAGAAACCGCTCGAAAGTACATAGCTGCCGATCATGATACGGCGTTTGTTTTCCGTAACGAACCCTTCGTCGCGTGATTTGCCATAGACTTCAGTCAGACTGCCAGCCGCCGCACGTTGTCCATAGCGGATACCGTCGTAACGTGCCAGATTACTACTGATTTCTGCCGGTACGATAATGTAGTACATTGCCAAAGCGTATTTCAAGATTGGCAAACTCACTTCTTCGACGGCATGACCAGCTGTCTTTAATTTTTCAATGTACTCATTCGTTCGAGCCAGGACATCGGCGTCGACATCGCCGGTCATAAATTCTTTGATAACACCAATCTTCTGTCCGGCTTTCACATCAGTCGGTTCGAAAAAGTCCGGCAATGTCGTCATGTCGTTGGAATCACATCCCGCCATAATGTCCATGACTAATTCGGCATCGGCGGCATTCGTCGCAAAGCAACCGATCGTGTCGGTGCTGCTTGCCATTGCTACGACGCCATAGCGGCTAACTGTTCCGTACGTCGGTTTGACGCCGATAACACCATTAAAGCTCGCTGGCTGACGGATTGAACCGCCGGTGTCGGTACCGATCGCGAATGGCACGACATCAAGCGCGGTTGCGACAGCTGATCCGCCCGATGAACCGCCAGAAACACGTGTCTGATCAACGGCATTCTTAGTCGGTCCAAATGCTGAATTCTCGGTGCTACCGCCGTGTGCGAATGCGTCAAGGTTGGTCTTGCCAATACAAATCGCACCCTCGGCCTCTAGCTTTTCAATTGCCGTTGCCTGTAATGGTGCGTTGAAGTTCTCTAAAAATTTACTGGCCGCAGTCGTTGGCGAACCGAATGCCAAGAAATTATCTTTGGCAACAAATGGTACACCGGCGAGCCGTCCAGTGATTTCTCCGCTGTCGACCATTGCCGCGCGCTCCATGGCTCGTTCCCTGGGAATAGACAGTCCTGCATGATACTCATACGACTGTTCAGCCGCTTCAATAGCCGCTTTCACATTTTCTACTGCCGATTTGCCGGCGTAATCTGAGATCCTGGCCATTTATAACACCTTCGGTACTTTTATTTGATGCTTGTCCTGATCTGGCGCAAGTGCAAGTAATTGCTCGCGGGTAGCCGAAGCCTTTTGCACCTCGTCATCACGGCCGACATTTTCCAAATCAGTGACTTGATAGGTCGGTTCGACGCCGCTCGTATCCAGTTCGCCCAGTTGGGTGACATAGTTCAAGATGTTACCGAGGTCTGTCTGTAACGCTGCAATTTCATCATCAGCAAGCTGCAAGTTGGATAATTGCGCCAAATGTAGCACATCGTCGCGAGAAATGGCGGTGGTCATATCTGTATTATACTACCTTTACTACTCCCAACGGAAGACACGAAAGGCAATTATATAGATGACAATCATCCAAATGCCGACCAGCCCCAATTGAGGTGCTATATCCCACAAGTGTTTACCTTCGGTCGCAATCAATCGAATACCATCGATCACGGGTGTCAGTGGCAAAATCGCCGAGATATTCTGAAGCCATTCCGGCATCAGATAACGCGGGAAGAACGTGCCGGATAGGAACATCATCGGGAAGACAATGATATTAGACAGAGGTGCCGCCTGGCGTTCGTTCTTTGCCCAGCCACCCAGTGCTAATCCAATACCGAGAATTGTAATGATACCAAGAATCAGGAAGATTGCGAGTTCGATCGGATTGCCGATGATTTTGAGATGGAAGACTATTATCGCTACCGCGAACATAATACTGAGTGATAACAGCCCGATAATTGCCTGGCCAATCATTGTCGACAAGAAGTACTGCCACACCTTCAATGGTGTCGTACTGAGCCGGCGCAGAATTCCCATCTTTTTCAGTTCCGGGAAGACATTGACGGGTCCGAAAATACCCATACCAATGATCGAGAAGCCCAAAAGTCCAGCAAACGTGTAATCGAACGGCGATAGACTTTTTTGCGTTAATTCCTCACTCTTAACGGTGAATGGCTTCTCTGTTTTTATTAACTTCTCGTTAATGGTATTGAATTGATTATTAAGAATCCCCGTCAATGCAGTGCCTGACTGAGCGTTATTCTGCGTATATATGACTTCGGCTTGTCCTCTAGGAAATTGTTCTCCTTGTTTAATTGAGCCGAAGTCTTTTGGCAGTATAATCGTGGCATCAAGTTGCGATTTGGTCATCAGATCTTTTGCTTGATCAAGCGTCGTAGCCTTATCGTCAATCTTGAAGACACCGCTATCTTTTGCCTGTTTTACAAAGTCTTTGGCGAAACTGCTATCACTGTTATCGATGAGAGCGACACGGAATGACACGCCACCATTACCAGAATTCAATCCGCCGAATACAAATAGGAAGATAAGGGGGAAGATAACCGTGAAAAAGAGTGCCAAACGGTCACGGAAAAAGCGTCGTGTGTTGATACGGACAAATGTTCGTACGGTAAAAAGTGATTTATTCATCGCGGAGCCCCTTTCCAGTCAGATCGATAAAGACATCTTCAAGATTTGCTTGTTCGACATGCTGCTCCTTTGAAAAGCCGCGTTTTAGCAAAGCTTTGATGAGGTTTTTTGGTGTGTCGATCGCAACAATCTTGCCATTATCCATCACCGCAATCCGATCGCACAGCACCTCCGCTTCGTCCATATAGTGCGTCGTCATAATGACGCTGATTCCTTTGTCACGGACTTTTTCGATCAGCTCCCACAGGTTACGACGTGCTTGAGGGTCAAGTCCGGTCGTTGGCTCGTCGAGGAAAAAAACTTTCGGACCATGCACGAGTGCAGTCGTAATAGATAGACGCTGTTTTTGGCCTCCCGATAAGTCTTCGACGTAGTTTTTGGCTTTATCTTCCAGTTCGACATCGCGGAGGAATTGCATTGCATCAACTTTTTCGCCATAGGCGGCAGCGAACATTTCGATAACTTCAGTCAGCTTTGTTTTATCCTGAAAGGCCGGTGACTGTGGTTGAACCCCAATCAAGTATTTGATTTTTTGTGGGTCTTTGGCAACATCGATTCCATCGATAATCACACTACCACTGTCGATGTCACGCAGTGTTTCCATCATTTCCAGCGTCGTTGTCTTGCCTGCGCCGTTCGGTCCCAAGATACCGAATATCTCGCCTTTTTCTACCGAAAAACTAACGCCGTCAACAGCTTGTTTGTCGCCGTAACGCTTTTTTAAATCTTTGACTTCAATCATACTCATAAAGATCATTGTACCGCATAACCGACCTGTTTTTCTATGCCTACAGGAATTTATAATTTGTGTCTACGTCACTGTTTCGGATCGTAAGTGCTCACCATTAAGAGCCACAAGCCCTAGTGTTTCTTGCTTTGAAATTTTTGCATCAACATCTGGCATGTCAAAAAAGAGGATTAGTGCCGATCGTTCCGGGACGAGAAGTGTGCCAGCCTGTGACATCACAAGCCTCCCATCCTCAAGGGCAACTTCCTTATCCTTTGGAATAAGCCTTCGGACACGATGCCCGAGCGGATCATCAAATGGAAATACTTTATTATGCGTCCGTCCAAAGAGTACTTGGGCTTCCCCTGATACAGAATCGTAATCCTGCCAAGCATCATCATGGCCAAACAAGCCCTGTTTATTCGCCTGAAAACCGCTGGCGGATGTTGGACCTTGGAATGTTATACCGCCGATATCATAGTGGCGCTTGGCGACGTCCGCGTTCATAGGAATTAAATTACCTTCTTCATCAAAGGGTTCGTACGAATCGTAGTGGACATAGCGCATGAATGCTCTGGTCCGACCTTCGGGCGCATAGGCCTGAAGTAAATTAGGATGACCTCCAGCATCGAGCACTTTTGCTGTTTGTAAAGCAACGCCAACAAATGCGTCTTCAAGCTCCATACCCATTGCAAGAAAGTCACGAAGTGGCTTTGGTCCACGAGCAAAGCGTTCCTGCCACAAGTTATATACCCCGTTATAAAAGTGCGTGATGTGCTTCGGATCTTCTTTTTGTTTGCCTGTCACGAGATCAATTTCCAGTTCTTTTCGTGTATAGCCATACTCACTACCACGACGTTCATCAAACCGACCTGCTGTTTCCAAAAGGGCTTCAGGGCATTCATTCTTACAAACAATGAACCCTTCCCTGAAAGCATCAAAATCACTTTGACTAAATGGAATCTCGACAACACCAATACCTTCCTGCTCAAGTGCCACTTCAAACTCTGATATGTCGTTAGTCGGGCCTTTTTTCAAATCGTATGTTGCCCTAGCCTGCTCTGGTGACAAAATCTTCCCCATATACCCTCCAAACGAAACGCTACCACTGTTTTAACTCAATGGTAGCATACATTTGACGATCGATATAGGTTATTATCGACGGTCGATGAAGGTGTGAGCGTGACCGCTAGCACCGGCTCGGCCGGTTCGTCCAATACGGTGAATGTAGTCTTCGAACGTTTTTGGCGTGTCAAAGTTAATCACGTGCGTGACATTCGGGATGTCTAGACCGCGAGCCGCAACATCAGTTGCAACCATAACTCGCACTTGCTGGGATTTGAACTTCTGCAAAGCACGTTGGCGCTGCGACTGGTTCTTATTACCATGAATCGCGACAGAAGGGATACCGCTGTGGTCAAGGTGATCACTCAGGCGTTGGACACCGAATTTGGTATCACCAAAGACGAGAACTTTTTGGTAAGCATCTTTTTTCAACATTTCTTCCAACAGTTCGATCTTGTGCATTTTGTCACGAGCTTCGATGACATCTTGTTCAACGTGTTCGCTGGTTTCGCCATTGCGAGCCTGGATCGTGACAGGATCATTGAGGAATTGCGCTGTCAGGCGTTCGATATCTGATGTCATTGTGGCACTGAAGAACAGCGTCTGACGTTCGCGTGGCATAGCCTGCACGATTTCTTTGATATCAGGCAAAAAGCCCATGTCGAGCATGCGGTCAGCTTCGTCCAGGACGAGCGTCGTCATGTTTTTCAACTGAATTTCACGGCGATCAATCAGGTCTTTCAAACGACCTGGCGTACCGATAATGAAGTGTGGTCGACGGCGAAGCGTGCGAATCTGACGATCCACAGGGACACCACCAACGACAAGCGCCGTATGCATATCCATACCGCGGGCAAAGTCGTCGAACTGTTCAGCGATTTGCTGAGCAAGTTCACGTGTCGGTGCAACGATCAAGACGCTTGGACGCAGCATGATGCCACGTTGGCGTTCGATAATCGGTAGCAAAAAGGCAGCCGTTTTACCGGTACCGGTGTTCGCAAGACCGATAACATCACGACCTTCAATGATGTGCGGAATCGCCTGGTCTTGGATCGCACTTGGCGTATCGTAACCCTTTGCGGCAATGTTGTGTTGCAATTCGGCACCAAAGGCAAAGTCAACGAAACGATGAGTCGCCTCGTATTGTTTTTCCTCATATGCTGAAGCTTGGTTAATAAATTTTGATGGGTGAATCGATTTACCGCTAAAGCGGCCACGTGAATTACTACGTGACGATGACCCCTGTCGACGCTGACCAGACCCATGAAATGAGTTGCCGCGTCGCGGTGAAAATTGTGGCATGTTTAAAGCCTTTCTTATAAATAGATATAGTTTTTGCAGTCAAAAGCTGTTTGTCTTGTATCTATCTTTTATTCGTTCAGAGAGAAATGGGACATTCGATCGAATGCAATATGTTTATTGTAGCATACTTGACATAATTTTGCAAATGTTAACTCGCCTCCGGTTTCACGGTGTCGGCATTCTATTTATAGAACGGGTCTTCAGATGGCGGGGTGGCTGGAGGTGTCGGTGGCGTCACCGGTGATTGTTGAATCGGAATCGTGGTTCGCTGTGGCGGTGTTTGTGGCTGGACTGCACCCGGCATAGGAGGCATCGTAGATTGCACGGTGATGGGCTGCGCTGGCTGAGTCGGCACACCAGGGCTCGGCGAGATTGATGGCTGCTGAACCGGTAACGGTAAGGCTGGCGGCTGTGAAGGTATCGTAGATTGCGGCTCAGCAGCACCATAATGACCGACTTGCAACTGGCTGATACGGTGGCGATGTATGAAGTATGCAATCGCCAGTAAGATCGTCAAGACAACTAGCACAATAAGAACGCCGATCATAATAATCAGTAGTTGATTCATAAACGACGTATCCAGTGCACTATTTTGCAAACCTACCGCCAGTTTGTTGAGTGGTTCAGCCCAGCGGTTAAACGAATAGTCACCGCCTGCCGTGGCAAAGCTGCCCGCTGCAGACACATAATTGGCGCGGAAATACTCCGATACACCATTCTGCCAGTTGGCAGCGCTCTGATTACCGGTTGATAGTTTGATGTTGTTGTCATTCAACAGTTTGAGCAGTTCGGCAGACGAACGGACAGTACCATTGGCAAAACAGAGCTGATCAGGGCAGTACGACAGGCCATAGACGGCAAACCCAACCAGCTGGCCGCTACTGTCAACAACCGGCGCACCGTCGTTACCGGGTAGTACCGGCGTATTTGTTTGGATCAGGCGGACGCTATCTTTTTGATAAGCCTGTTCGACTTTGCTGGTTGTAACAATCGGCAAATTACGGATTTTGTCGATAGTGAGCGAGCTATCACTATAGGCAGGATAGCCGATCGTATTGAGCGTGTCGTTGGCTTTGACATCCTCTTTGGCGGCAATCGGTACATCTGGGAAATCACCATCGACTTTCAACAGCCCGATGTCATTCGTCGGTGTCGCACTGCCGAATACCTCTTGAACTGATTTAGTCGCATCGTAATTAGACGCGACGTATTTGGCAGCAAGTACGCTGTCCGAATAAGCAAAGGACGGCTTATTCGAGTCACTGCGGTTCACGACGATCGGCTTGTCAGTCGGCTGAATGGCATAGGTATACGTGTCATTGATCGGGGTCATAAATTTATCAGGAATGACCGATCCGATGTTTTCGATCTTGGCGAGTGCCTCTTGATCACCAATCTTTGCACCCGTCATCAGATAGTCAGCATCCGATTGCAAAATGACCTTGGCTTTCAGCAGATAGTCCAGGACTCTCTGGAGACGGTCGAGCATCTGACCTTGATCAGGTGCAAAATTGATATAGCCACCGATTGCAGCCTTTTTCTGTGTTCGGATAGCATGGCCAGTCGTCGCGACGTAGCCATCCTTTGATACGAATACACCGCTGGCGACGTTACCAACGCAGGCATCCGTCAGGGTCGCTGCAGTGTCACCACTTTCGAATTTAAGGGCCAAATCAGTACAGAAAAGCGTTCCAATTCGCACGACACTAGGCTGAGTTTTTGCGATTGATTGCAAGCCGGCCGCATCACCGTAGTAGCTAGGCGTGACCGTCAGGAGTGGCGACTGACCACTGTCACTGCTATCAGTAGTGTCCGTTAATGCATCATCGGTCGTAGTGGCTTGGACAAGCCGAGCTAATGGGTACGCGTATGAGGTCTTTTTACCGTCTGTTTGTGGGGTAGCAGCTTCGCTTGATGATACTTGCTCAAAGGTAATCGAGTCAAACACTTGTTCGACAAGACTCGCGGCGCTGACGTTCGTCGGCCTGACATTACTAATACAGATTGAATACGGCTGATCAAATTGAATCGTATAGTAGCAATCGTCGTATTTGACATTCGACACCCGGTGGTTGTCATTGGTTGTCGTATAGCGGACTTTTTGGTATTCAACACTGCCGATCGTTGCGCTGACAGGTTTGGTCGCGTCAATTGTAACCACCGTCTTATCGTCGGCGACACGTTTAGCGGCACGTTTGTCACCGTCTAGTTTGACGAACAAACTGAGTTTGGACTGGCCTTTGTTTTCGGGAATGGCGGCAGCGGTTGTCAGATCTTTGTCGGTGACGGTCGCAAATAATTCTAATTGTGGTGGTAATGTTTCTAATGCTCGAGATGATTCGACGCTTTCGATTGGTCGGATGCGAATATAGTTGTATGCCCTCGCAACGCGCAAATCATTGTTTTCATAGGTCTGACCAGATATGATCGCTGCGCTGCTGTCGCTCCCTGCCGAACTATCACCAACCTCGGCGTAGGTGCTGTAAACGCGGTTGTCATAACTCAGTTTAAAGCCTGATTGCGACTGGACATCAACACGCTTCAGCACCTGATCAACCGGTTGCAGAACATCGGCTAATTTGACGCGTGCCGGCTGATCGACAGCGGTCGTACGAGGGATAACAAAGAATAGGCCACTACCGACGAGAACCGCCACAACCGTCGTCACTATCAACGCCCACTTAACAACCCTCCCCAGAGGTGATTGGCGTTCATACACTTTTTGCCGGATAGCCTGTGATTCCTGGGGAATATAAGGGTTCTGGGCGGATTCTTCCATGCTTATGCTTAGTATACCATAGCTGACGGGAGTCAATCAGAGAAAATGTATTACATTTTGGAACGGATTTCGGCAATTAAATCACGAAGTTCAGCCGCTTTTTCAAATTCTAGGTTCGCGCTGGCGAGTTCCATTTGGCCGCTCAGATCTCTCACCAGGGAATCATACTCGTCTTTTGGTATCTTTTTCAGATCAAGTTTTGGTTTGCCATCGTCTTTTTTCGGAATAATCGCACGGAGTCCTTCACTAATTTCTTTGTCGATACTCTTTGGCGTAATATTGTGATCCGTATTATATTTTTCCTGTATCGAGCGACGGCGATTCGTCTCGTCAATCGCTGCCTGCATCGAACGCGTGACATTATCCGCGTACAAATAGACCGTTCCTTCAACGTGACGAGCTGCACGCCCGATCGTCTGAATGAGCGCACTTTCACTGCGCAAAAAGCCTTCTTTATCAGCATCCATAATCGCCACCATGCTGACTTCGGGTAAATCCAACCCTTCACGGAGCAAGTTAATGCCGACTAAAACATCGTAGACACCACTGCGCAGGTCATTCAGGATGTCACCGCGTTCCATGGTATCGATATCGCTATGAATATAGGCTGTTTTAATATCCAGCTCTATTAAATATGCACTCAGATCCTCGGCCATCCGCTTGGTGAGCGTCGTCACCAGGACACGTTGTGATTTGGAAGTGCGGTCGCGCATCTCGGCGATCAGATCATCGATTTGACCCGTGGTGGGTAGAATGCTCAGGGTTGGATCAATC
>CAYIQY010000018.1:0-18633 GCA_964365665.1 uncultured Candidatus Saccharibacteria bacterium
GATTAAATTTCTTCCACCTAAAAATCAAATGACCACAAAAGTTATTTAAAATCAACCAAGAATTTTGAAAAAATACAAATTTTATTATAATGAAGATATTGGCAATCTACCAACTAGAGTGCTAAAATATGAATAGAACTTTATGAACCGAAAAAACATTCAGGAGGAGCAACAAAATGGGTAAAATTATTGGAATCGACCTAGGTACTACTAACAGCGCTGTTGCGTATATGGTTGCTGGTAAACCAGAGGTAATTGCAAACGCAGAGGGTAATCGAACGACTCCTTCTGTCGTAGCAATTAATAAAAAGGGCGACCGCTTGGTCGGCCAAGTTGCGCAACGCCAACGCGTCACTAATGCCGAAAATACTATTTATGGTGTTAAACGCCTGATTGGTCGCAAGTTTGGTGACAAAGAGGTACAAAAAGACCACGATATTATGCCGTACGAAATCGTCAAAAAGGGCGATGGCGTCGCGGTCAAAATGGCAGGCAAAGATTACACTCCAGAGGAAGTGTCTGCAATGATTCTTTCCAAAATCAAAGCCGACGCCGAAGCCTTCCTGGGCGAACCAGTCACCGAAGCGGTTATTACCGTTCCTGCGTACTTCGATGACTCGCAACGGCAGGCGACCAAAGACGCTGGTAAAATCGCTGGCTTGGAAGTAAAACGCATTATTAACGAACCAACCGCTGCGGCGCTTGCCTACGGTCTGGAAAGCAAAAAAGACGAGAAAATCGCCGTATTCGACCTTGGTGGCGGTACTTTTGACGTATCCGTCCTCGAACTAGGGGATGGTGTATTTGAAGTGAAGTCAACCAACGGTGATACACATCTTGGTGGTGAAGATTTCGACAACCGTATCGTCAACCATTTCCTCGATGTGTTCAAAAAAGAGCAAGGTGTCGATTTGAAATCAGATAAAGCAGCGATGCAGCGCTTGAAAGATGAAGCTGAAAAAGCTAAAAAAGAGTTGTCATCGACCAATGAATACGAAGTAAACCTGCCATTCATTACTGCTGATGCCGACGGTCCGAAACACTTCGAATACAAATTGACTCGTGCCAAAATGGAAGAACTGGTCAAAGATTTGATCGATGGTGTTGCTGGTCCCGTCGAAAAAGCCCTCAAAGACGCTGGCCTGACCGCCAAAGACATCGACGAAGTTGTGCTAGTTGGTGGTATGACTCGTATGCCAGCTGTCGTCGAAAAAGTAAAAAGTATTTTCGGCAAAGACCCGCTAAAGGGCGTGAACCCAGACGAGGTAGTTGCTATTGGTGCAGCTATTCAAGGCGGCGTGTTACAAGGTGATGTCAAAGACGTCTTGCTGCTCGATGTAACACCACTTTCCCTCGGTATCGAAACAATGGGTGGTGTCACGACCAAACTGATCGAACGTAACAGCACTATTCCAACTAGCAAGTCTGAAACATTTAGTACCGCAGCCGATAATCAACCGCAAGTAGAAATTCATGTTCTGCAGGGTGAACGCGAAATGTCATCTGACAACAAGTCTCTTGGTCGATTCATTCTCGACGGTATCGCTCCAGCGCCTCGTGGTGTACCGCAGATCGAAGTCACCTTTAGTCTGGATGCGAACGGTATCTTGAATGTCACTGCGAAAGATAAAGGAACGGGCAAAGAAAACTCTGTCACTATCCAGGACAGCGGCAACATGAGCAAAGAGGACATCGAAAAAGCCCAAAAAGAAGCAGAAGCCCATGCTGATGAGGACAAGCAAAAACGTGAAGCTGTTGATACGCGTAATCAACTAGAAAACACGATTTACCAGGCCGAGAAAATGCCGGATGAATACAAGGACAAGATTTCTGAAGATGATGTAAAAGTTATCAAAGATGCAGTTGAAGAAGCCAAAAAAGTCAAAGAAGACGCTGATGCTGATAAAGACAAAATAGAAGCTGCTATCAAAACATTGAACGACGCTATCATGCCAATCGGCGCAAAAATGTACGAAGCTGCAGCTGCTGAAGAAAAACCAGCCGAGGACGGCGAAGCAAAATCAGACGACAAAGATGAACCCGTAGAAGGTGAAGTCGTCGATGAGACAAAAGACAAAAAATAGAGATTAAAATTATATATCATAGTACGCATCAACAAGCGCTTTTGCCAAACACGAGTTTGATTCGATAATTGTCAGATCGCCACTAAACGATACGTTACTAAATGCAATTGGCAATTCTGTGCATCCCGCGATAACACCAGTTGCGTGGGGGTATTTAGCTGCAAGTTTTTCAATTAAGTCACCTGATATTTTGTTGGCTTCGCTAATTTTATTCACCATAACCAGACCGATAATATTGTCAACAACTGCTTGTTCCTCGTTATTGATATCAGAATAATCGACGTTTTGTTTATCAAATTCATTATAGTAAAGTCCGCTCCTCCGAGTCGTTGAGGAGGAAAGAATGAGATAGTGTCCTTTTTGCTTTGCTGCTTCCTGAACGGTTGCTTCGATGATATTTATAAATTGTGCTTTTGTGTGTTGGTGAATGCTATCGATGTACAAGTGCGCAGTATTGCATGCCATACCCATGAGTGTCGGATGGTGTAATTCTAATCGGTCAACAACTGACAAAATTTCACTTTCGAATAAAGGACTAATATTACCGGTTTCGTCAAAATCGGACAAACCTTGGCTGACCAACACAACGTTAGGGTAGTCGGCATCATTCATTGCTCCATAACCAAGTGCTGCATATTCAAATATTTTTCGCAGTACATCACTGCCAGCTAGCGGGCCAAGCCCACCGATGAGTGCGATAATTTTTTTATCTGTCATTGGTTAAGTGTATCAGATAGGTTACAGCTCGAGAAAAAGTGCTGCCCAGACCATACCAGGATCGCCGTTATAGATCGGTGTTTTATACCATGAACCATCGGGGTTGACCATTTCAGGGTAGGTTCCGTGCCGTTCGATGAGAGAGGCGAATTTAGCATATTGTTTGTCATATTCTGGTCGCTTATATTTCTTCAGGATATGGAGGTAGAACGTTCCATGCCAGGTCCAAATTGTCGTCCCGGTGTAATTTGCCATTAGTCGGTTGCCCATACCGACACGATAATGGAATCGTTCAGGGTGCTGGCAGTAGACCAGCGGGTATGGATCGTTCAGTTTGACTTTGTTGATATAATCCAGTGTTTTATTGGCTTTGTCTTCATCATCAATCACACCGAGGAAAAACGGCATCAATCCACATTCGGAACTCCAGACATTCGTAGCGAGGTCGGCCTTGAAAAACTCGCCGTTCCAATAGTTGGCTGTAAGAAGATCGCGGTAATGAGATGCGGGGTAGGGGAATCCATTTAATTCCAGCTTTTCAACACATTCAGCCATCCTCGCGATCATCGCAATTGAATAACTACTCCGGTCATAATTAACGGCGTCGCGCAGTTCGGCGTACCGTACATTACGTAAGTTGCCTGTTCCTGATTCAAGCAGACCCTTACAATAGCCTTGTAGTTGACGATCCAAGAATTTACGTTCCATCTTGTTCAGCTGGTAGTGGCTGACGACAAGACTGTGGAGCAGCCAAGGCAGCGCATCGACACTTCTTTTTGCGGGTGCATTGAATGTATGACCAGCCTTATCGATGCATAGTGTTACTTCTCCGGCTCGTTGGTAATGATATAGCACCCAAGATAGTGTATGATGAACCTTTTCGTGATACCCAAGCCTGACGAGCGATTCACAAACGGTTCCAAAATCGCGCATCCAGAAAAAGTTAAAATGTCCTAGGCTAGTCCGGTAAAAATCTTCTTCCCATAGTCTATCCATAACTTGCTGGGAGATTGCACGCGCATCACCATCAAATCTTTCGACTTTTGCAAAGTATCGATTATAAATCTGACGATGCTCAGCCCGGATTGTTCCCAGGATAGCGTTAATGCTTCGAATGAGCGGTTCCATTATCTTGAAGTATAGCTTGAACTGCTGGCAAACGCCAGGCAAATGGTTCATTTCTGTTATGCTTGAATCATGAAAGCACGCACGCATGATTTGGCAGCCGCAACTGGTTTGACAGCAGTAGTGATTGTCGTGTCGCCACTGCCACCTCTCAGCCTCGCGACGATTTTAGCCGCTTTTGTTGCTAACCAATTGGGCGGGATCGCACCCGATATTGACCAGCCCACGGCACCATTTTGGCGCAATCTGCCAATTGGTGGAATTTTTGGCCGAATGATTGGAAAAATGTTGGGTGGACATAGATTTTTAACCCACTCAATTCTCGGATTAGTCTTGATAGGATTTTTGGTTCATTGGCTGCTGGTTTTTTTACAGCCAATTATGCCAAATGTTCAAATTGATTATGTGTGGTGGGCATTTATGATCGGCATGGTCAGTCATCTGATCATGGATAGTTTTACCAAAGAAGGCGTGCCGTGGCTACTCCCAATACCTATCAAATTTGGCTTTCCACCGATTAAACGATTACGAATTACAACAGGCAAGGCAGTCGAGAATTTTGTTATATTGCCGGTACTGGCGGTCGTGCTGATTGCACTATGTACATTGTATTATCCTGATCTTGTTGATCTGTTACATCGTCGTGTGGTCAGCTAGCTTTACATGACATAAGTACTCGCTTATAGTATTTCTATGATTGAACTTGCAGGATGCGTTATTCGGGACACAGAGGGCAAGCTATTGCTTCTGCATCGCAATACAGAAAAGCTGACTCAGTGGGAATTACCTGGTGGTAAAGTTGATCCAGAGGACAAAGATCACGCGGCGGCAGCTATCCGAGAAATCAAAGAAGAATTAGGAATTGATGTCAGAATCCTAAAGCATTTAGGCCAGGCTTCTTTCGAGGCTAATGATACTGTATGGCTTTACAATTGGTTTGAGGCTGAGCAAATTGATGCTAATCAAAATCCTGCTGTTATGGAACCAGAAACATTCGATCGTGTTGATCATATACACCCAGAAGATTTAAGGGGTCGAGACGATCTATCGTTGAACGTTGTGAACCTCCTCGCCAGTGGCGCACTATAAGATCTATTTGTTATAGTAGAGTTCGATGAATGTTCTACTCGTCAATAACGATACAGAGCCTGATAACTGGCTGCAGCTCCAAAAAATCGCTGTAGCAGCTGGCTATAACGTATCGCCAATTCACCATAGCGCGATTGGCGCTATTGATCCTCGTGGTTATGATCTGGTAATTTTATCTGGTGGTTGGTGGGCATCGGATCAAGATCAGCTAGAAATTCTGAAAATATATGCTGAGGAGCTTCGCTTTATCGAAGAAACGCGAACTCCTATACTGGGCATCTGCGTTGGTATGCTGCTCATACATGTTGCCATGGGTCAGGCCGCTCCACTTCTCGACGAGCAACAATATGGGATAAAGCCGATTGACGTAAATATTGCGGGTCAGATGCTATTTGGCTTCCCTGAAAAAATTGAGGTATTTAAAAATCATGATCGTGGAGTCGTCGAGACAGAGCCAGAGTTTGAGACACTGGCATCATCACCTGGCCATGCTGAAATTATCTTGCACAAAACCAAACCACTTCTCGGCGTGCAATTCCACCCCGAAGTAGGTGACACCGATAAGGCAGCAAAGATGCTTAAAACATTAGTTGATGGTTTGATCCGAGTGCCGATTAAATCTTAACGATATTCAGGGTTTGCAAAGTCAAACCTACTGCCCGCGTCCCATTCGCTGCGTTGGTTGCCGTAGGCAGGAATTCCGCCTGCATCTTTTAGTAGTTTGGCCATGTGCATCAAATTCCAGGTCATAAATGTCGTGTTGCGGTTAACAAAGTCATTATCCATGCCAGCTCGTGATCCGTCTTCCAGTTTGTCGCCATAACTTGGCCCAGGACCAGCTTCGCCGATCCAGCCGGCATCGGCTTGCGGTGGAATCGTATAACCCAGATGGCCGAGGCTGTAAAGTATGTTCATGGCGCAGTGCTTCACACCGTCCTCGTTACCAGTAATTAAACAACCGCCAACTTTACCGTAATCGGCGTATTGTCCATCTTTATTGAGTATATGTGAGTTGGCGTACAGACGTTCGATAATTTGTTTTGTAACGCTACTATTATCACCCAGCCAAATCGGACCTGCGATAACGACGATATCGGCAGCCTTCACTTTTTCGTAGATGTTTGGCCATTCGTCGAAGTCCCAACCATGTTCGCGCATGTCGGGATAAATACCAGTAGCAATTTTGTGGTCAATCGCGCGAATCACTTCGGTCTGAACACCATGCTTTTCCATGATCTGTTTACTGACATTAATCAGTAGTTCGGTATGGCTCTGTTCAGGTGATTTGGTCAGCGTACAATTAAAATACAATGCCCTTAAGCCATTAAAATCCCATGTTTGCTCACTCATCCTAAGCCCTCCTTTATGATTCTATGATAGCACTTTGCGAACGAGTCGTGATGAACCTCAGATATTGTTTCAAACGAAATGGTGCTGTCAGGCAGCGGAATGCAAAGTAAATAAGTGACGCGGGTGCCAATAAGAGATACGTTATTTTTTGCCCGAATGATAAATAGCGATAACTACTAATTGCCCATACCATCCACAGCCCAAACCCAGCCAAATACATGAGCAAGAACTCGGGTTGATACAAAACAACGGCGACATAACCGACATATAATAGTACAGCTAGGTTAGCGATGTGTGTCAGCCATCGGAATGCAATGTACAAGCGAGTTTGCCGAGTCATGCCAGCTGATTGTAAACGGACAATCACTGGCCACGGGGAATAGGGTTGTTTGATCCCAAGCCCGGTACGGACGGCAATAAAGGGTGCAGAGGCAATCAAATAATAATTATGAAAGAACTGGCGCAGTGTTTGCGGTGGCTGTAAAACAGGAATAGTTTCGACTTGGGACTTTGAAGCCTGATTATTGAATTGCCTCACGGCCTGGCTGATAGTGGTTCGCTCTATTACTGCATCAGGTGCAAGCGAAAGCACAAGCTGTCCGTTAACAGGTTGACCATCAGCAACGATCTCGACTTTGCGATAATTATTGCGACGGATACTCGCAAGTGATGCTACTGAAGGTTCGCCGTCAATAACTACTGAGACGAGCGGTCGGTTCCGCCAACGGCGTGCATGGGGATGTCGGCGAAATTGTTTGTCGAGACGAATCGCATGGATGTCATATATAGTAATGCCGACTATCGTCGCAATGCTACTGATGGCAAGGATACAGCCAGCAATAATGATTAATGCTGTTTCCATCAGGATACCCCGACGAACGTAAACGTAAACATTGTCCGCCACTGGCTAAAGGCACCGGTGCATGTTTGGACGACCAGTTGTGGCGGGCCATTCACTGTATCATCAAAAATAGATGTGTCGGCTGGTTGCAGATTACTCACGGTCTCTAGCCTGTATGAAAAAATATGATTGTTGTCAGTATATAACTGCGCGATAGTACCGGCCGGTGGGGGAGTCGTACCGATTTTGCCCAGTACCGTATCGGTACCATGGCCATAGATAAATGTCGTACCAGCATGATCGTTAGCGAGTGCTGTCATCACCGCAAATTGTGCATGAGTTTCGCTGAGTGTCCATGTGCCGGTCGTCTCATTATATTGTCCTTCATCAATAGCTAGGTCGATGCCAGCGCTTGCGATCACAATCCGGATTGGTTTGCCGCTGATAACTTTTGGCGGTAATTTAACCGGTTTGTGGTGAACGACAGGGGTTTTGCTGACTGCCCAAACGGGTGTCCCAAACAAATGGGACGAATACAGCAATCCGCTGACCGTCCCAATTGTAAGCACATATATGAGCGTAATACTGCTGACAAAACGAATTCGTTGCAGCATTACAGGTTGTCCTACTTAACGCTAATGCGTCGGTAAGCAGCAATAGCTAAGCGTGATACGACAACGACGCCAGCTGCAGCAGCAAGGCTACCTGCAACAATAGTCGCAGCAGAATTACCTGCCGTGAAAGGCAGAACAGTTGGTTTTGTTGAAGTAGGCGTTACGCTGCCAGCACCTGGTGTAACAGATGGGCTTGGTGATGGTGATGCAACAGCAGCACAAACGGCTGCGAGATCAATGGTAGTGCCGTTCACATTTGTAACGGTACCACTTACGGCTGAGCCACCAGTGGTATTATCGGTGACAGTCGCGGTTCCACTTGTATCTTCCTGGTCGTTGTATGTCAGCACGACTATGTTGTTTTCGCATGTGACACTGACGATATCGATGTCGGTACAGTCGATTGTATTGTTTGAACCCGATCCTGTATTAGTGATTGTAAAGTTGCCGTCACAGTCAGCAGCACTCGCAACGCTTCCGACAAATGCAACGCTCAAAACAGCTGCACTTAAAATTTGTAGTATTCTCTTTACCATATAAACCCCCTCGAGTTATTTAAGATATACCTTCAGTTATACACCAATGAAATATATATGACAAGTATCAAAATATATTATATACATAAGCACTATGTCTCTGTTATATGAAGCGTTTATGTTAATTTGTAAGATTTTTAACATCAGAAAGCCAGAATTGAGTCTATGCTGAGAATGTCCATGTGAAACAAGATGTGAACAAGGGGGGAAATAAGATGCGAGATTATTTGTCACCAGCTAAAAGGTACATGAGTCGAGTCATGACTCACCCTAGTGCACTGAGTGCTTTTGTTGCTCAAAAACGCGCGCTCGTCTTTGCTCTCACAGCCTCATTCGTTGTAATAATGACTCTCGGTTTTGTCACTGTTCGGGGTCTCATGTTACCTACGTCAGAAAATAAAAATATTGTTACCAAAGAAGGCGAAACGTCACAATTGACTTCCATTACGACCAATTCTAATTCTAATTCCGACCAGCCTGCCATGAAGCCGCAAGAATCACAAAGTACAAATGTCACTGCGCAATCATCATCTGATGGCAAGACAAGCGTCACTGTGAATAATCAGCCAATTGATGTGCCCGAAAACGGGTCTGTCTCAAAAACGATCACCAACGAGAATGGAACAACACAGGTCAACATATCGACTAATTCAGATTCGTCAGGAAATAGCGTTTCCAGTTCGGTATCATCCACCAATCTCAATACGAGCACAAACAGTTTTTCACAAAACGTGAGCATCAGCTCGCAATAACCTCACACAAATATGTGGTCGGACGACCCAGGAAGATGGCGGTCTTTCCAGGTCGGGCGAACACCCGAAGTAATCAATTAATCAATAATAATAACAGGAGGGACAAAAATGAAAATACGAAAAACAGTAGGTGCTGTAGTGACGTCACTCGGTCTGGTCATCGGACTTAGTGGATTCGCCGGTGCTACCACGGGCACAATTGGTAACACGGGGCCTTCGTCAAACAACCAAATCACCGCAACAAACGTACACACTGCGTTGTTGAACAACCTTAATAACCTTGGGGTTAACAGCGTCAATGCACAAGGTGCAGCAACAGGAAGCGCTAACGTATCCGGTAATACTACTGGTGGAAGTGCTCAAACTGGATCTGCATCGAACGGTAACAGCACTAGCGTTTCTGCATCTGTCAGCAATGTTGGGTCTGCCGCTGCTTTGGCTGCATGGGGTGCAGGTGGAGGTGCTGATTCTGCAAGTATTAACACAACCGGCCCAAGCTCTAACAACCAAGTGTTCTTCACTGACACAAGCAGTGTCGTGTTGACAAATGTTAACAACCTGAACGTGACCACTACTAACAGCCAATCGGCAACCTCTGGTAGTGCTAACGTATCTGGTAACACCACTGGTGGCTCTGCTATCACTGGCAACGCTTCAAACACTAACTCTACATCAGTTAACTTGAACGTTTCTAACTAGTCGATCCTTCTAGGAAAAACTAGTAACAATATGGGGAGGACAGCGTGCCCGAGTTGTCCTTCCCACCAGGAAATTATTTATCCGAACACTAATTGCTAAATGGAAGGAAGTGAATATGCAAAGGATTAAGCGGACGTTGCGTACAGGCATCCTTTATATAGCATCTCTCATTTTGATCGCCGCCTCTCCAATGGCTGTGTATGCAGAAGACGAAACGTATACGTACGATCCAGCAACTGGCCGCTGGAATACGAGCAAGTGGGTATACGATCCAGCAACGAATGTTTATGTTCCGGCTGATGCGCCGCAGACACCACCTACACAGCCCGCTGAAGAAACGACGACAACTGATGATCCAGCTACAACTGACGAGTCCGTGGATAGTGCAGCCGCGTCGGTTGTAAATAGTGGTCCGTCAAGTAATAACGAAATTGATAACACAACGACCGGAACTTCAAATACCGATATTACGAATGATGCCACAATCAAAAACGGTCTGGACTCTGATGCGACAACTGGAGATGCCGGTGTCAGGCAGAATACAACCGCCGGTAGCGCAGAAACAGGCGATGCGTCAGCGGATGCAACTATCGTTAATAGTGTTCATTCGTCGGTTGGGGATGGTGATACTTCAGGTATTGCACACTTCACGATTGACCTTTACGGTGATGTCTACGGCGATATAGTTATCGGCCCTGCATTAGGCGATTCGAAGGTGACTGACACTACTAATATTAGTAGCAATACAAATGTTGATAATAACAGTTCAATCACAAATGATATCGACCTCAGCGCCAAAAGCGGCGATGCAGATGTAACTGGCAATACCACGGCAGGAAGCGCACAATCTGGCGACGCAAACGCGGTCGCGAATCTTCTCAACCTGGTTAACACGGTTATTGCGGCGAACAGGTCATTTGTCGGTACCATTAATATTCACGGTAACTTGAATGGTGATATTCTGATTTCACCGGAATTCATTCCTCAATTACTCGCAAGTAATGCGACCGTTGAAAACACCTATACGATGCCACTTTCGACGGTCATCAATGATGATCAATCTATCGTTAACAATATTAATTTGGAAGCAACAAGCGGCACTGCGACTGTCAAAGACAACACATCAGCTGGCAACGCAACAACTGGTACGGCACAAACGGATCTGCAAATCTTGAACCTCACCGGACATGAAGTGGTCGCGGAAAACAGCGTGTTAGTGTTCGTCAATGTCAAAGGCAAATGGGTAGGCATGATCCTTGATGCACCTGGTGCGACGGCAGCAGCTTTTGGTGATGGTGTCGTCAGTCATGATACGACCATCAGCGATACGACCAACATTAATAATAAAGCTAGCATAACGAACAATGTTAATTTGGCTGCAACTTCTGGTGATGCAACCGTCGCAAGCAATACGAGTGGTGGTGATGCCTCGACTGGTAATGCAAGGGCGAGTGCGAACATCGCCAACATCAGCAGTAGTGTGTTCAAGCTGACTGGTTGGTTCGCGGTACTATTCATCAATATCGATGGAGACTGGGATGGATGGCTACTGAAGCAAACACCTGCAGGAGATGTCCTTGGCGTAAGCCCGATTGCATCATCTGGTGTAGCGCCACCTTCAGTTGGTGCTCCGAATGTCAGTCTGGGCTTTAAACCGAAAGATAACGCAGCGCTACAGTCCCTGATTACTAACGGCAATCCAAATAGCAACGATCCGTATACGACGGCCGTACTAGCATCGACGATGACTGGTAGCGGTCACTCAACCTTAACTCAGCCAATACTGACGCCTATGGCGAGCCCTCGCGAAGATCCGTTCTCGCTTATCATGATGGTAACAGGCTTTACTATCGCTGGCGGCTCGGGTGTTCTGTGGATCGTACGACGCTGGCTAGAATATCGCTCTACTGCAGCCATTTAATACAAGTCAATAACTAGCACTCTTGAATATTGAGTGCTAGTTTACTATACTAATTACAGATGGCAAAACGTGATTATTATGAAGTGCTGGGCGTTGGCAAGGACGCATCGGCCGATGAAGTTAAAAAAGCTTTTCGCAAAGCTGCAGTCCAACATCACCCCGACAAAGAGGGTGGTGACGAGAGCAAGTTCAAGGAAATCAATGAAGCCTACGAAGTATTAAAAGACCAGCAAAAACGCCAACGCTACGATCAGTTCGGTCATGCCGGTGTTGGCGGTAATGGCGGCGGAGGTGGTGCAGGCGGTAATCCGTTCGAGGGATTTAACGGCCAGAACGTTCACTTTGATTTTGGTGCCGACGGCGGACTTGGTGATATATTCAGCCAGTTCTTTGGCGGTGGCGGCCAACAATCGCAAGGACCTCGTCGCGGACGCGATGTCGAAACCAGTGTGACGCTTACTTTCGAGGAAGCGGTCTTTGGTGTCGAGCGTGAGATAACACTCGATATGGACGATGAATGCAGTCATTGTCACGGAACGACGGTCGAACCTGGTCACGAAATGAAAACCTGTCCGACCTGCCAAGGTAGCGGCCAGCAAACACGTATCGTCAATACGGTATTCGGGCAAATCCAACAAGCCACAACCTGTCCTACTTGCAAAGGTCGCGGCCAGGTTCCGGAAAAAGTATGTACTGTCTGTCACGGCAAAGGCACCGAACGTCGTAAGCAAGATCTAACGGTCAAAATTCCAGCTGGCATCGATGACGGAACAACGATTCGATTAAAAGACCGCGGAGAAGCGATCGGCGGCGGTGGACGAGGTGATTTGTATGTTCACATCCGTGTCAAAGCTCACAAACATTTCACCCGCGAGGGCGATATTATCCTATCCGAAGAACATGTCGGTATGGTTGATGCTGCTCTTGGGACAGAAATTGAAGTTGACACAGTCGATGGTACCGTTCAAATGAAAGTGCCAGCCGGCACACAAAGCGGCACTGACTTTAAACTGTCGAACCACGGCGTCCCGCACCTGCGATCAGAATCGCGCGGCCCGCATATTGTCACTATCCTGGTTGATACGCCAACCAAACTATCCAAACAGCAAAAAGAATTGCTCGGGCAGTTCGACGGTAGTAAAAAACGCGGCTTATTCTAGGTTATTTATAGATTAAAATTAATCTATAAAATTGACACAGAGCGCATTTTTTGGTATAATATGAGCATATGGATCATTCAAACAATAATCTTGATCTGGTCTCTGTCCACACGCGCTTAGATGCTACGACAGAGAAACTGGATTTATTTACGGACCATGGTAGATTTGCCAATGATCTAGCTCACCATGGCCTTGAACTAGTTATTACAAATAAGGACAGCTTCACTAATAATACAGCCAAAACAGTCACACGATCGCTAACAGATGGTAGTACTAGCTATGACGATGTAGATATAAATCCGCGTGATATTCATGCTATGTATGGACGTTTGATTTCTCCTGTAACACGCCCTCAGGGATCCGAAACAATACCTAAAATAAACTCGAATGAATTGAAGAAATTAGCTTCTTCCAAGTTTGAGCTTTACACGCGCGTACTATCTGAAGAGCAGGTACCAACGTGGTTTATATCAATGCAACCGGACGACTATGAAACGTCCGTTAAAGCTATTGAGGCAATCGCCGGCACTAATGTCGTACTGAAAGCAAATAAAGGATCTGGCGGTCAGTCAACAAAGATAAGCTCCAAACATGATGCAATTGCATGGATAAATGCTGAGATGCTAAAACCCGAACCGACAGCTCAAATATTGCAGGCGCAGATTAATTTTGGACCAATACCTAATGAAGTTAATGCTGTAAGCGATTACGGAAAATCGCTTATCGAGCGCGCACGCCGAGAGGGTCTTTTATCGGAGCTTCGTATGTTTACGATCAAACGAGACGATGAGTTTGACACAATTCCCGTGCTGCGGATCGTGCCGGATAAAAGTTTACCGATGCAAGGTCATAACGATGACTATATAGACGTCAACTTACCTGATGAACTCTATAATGCCCTCAAGATGTCCTCAATAAGAATTGCAGATAAAGTATGCGAAGAAGTAGGCGGAGATCGCTTTGCGATAGGTGCTGTCGACTACTACTTCGATTATCAAGGCCTTCCTCGCGTTGGTGAAGCAAATTTTCGCAGTCCCCAACTACCAACAACTAATGAAACACCCGTTGCAGGCCGAGGAGTTTTTCGTTCAATGGCGAAAACATTGCATGCAATGACAGAACAATAGTGGCATAATTAATACATCATGAAGCTTATTCTTGCGAACAACCAATCAAAAAAGTTTATTGATTTTTACGATGATCTTCAACATGGTAAAAGGCTATATGATTACAGCGGATACAAATCTTTACTCTTTTATTTTGATACTGATGCGTCGACACATTTTATAAACCTAGAATCTGGCCGAAAAGACACGGACTATAGCGGCGCATACATCACTGGTTATCATTTGGCGCTTGACCAGGCGGTAACTGTGGCAACTATTCTTGATGCTCATGGAGTTTCCTATGTTGATCGTGAACTGAGTAGTGCTCCTTCACTCTCAAAGCTATCCGAATATGCCAAATTGGCACATGCTGGTGTGAATATTCCTAAAAGTTTTGGTGGATCTGCCTACGCACTTGCGCGTGGAATCAAAGAAAGCCGTATTGATACTTCTTTGCCTGTTGTTCTTAAACGAGCCGATGCTGACCGTGGAGCCGATAATTACAAATTGTCATCATATGATGCGGTTATTGAAAAACTGGCGGCTTACGATCAGAAATCTATCTGGATTTTACAAGAATATATCCCAAATGATGGTTTTTACCGCGTCGGTATTTATAACGATCAGGTCGCTTTTACGATTTTTCGTTTGCTCGAAACTCGACCTGACGGCCGTGAGGATCTCGCCCATATGTTCAAACCACGCGGCGGTAGTAATGCGACTCTGCTCGAAGGTAGTGATGTGCCTCAAGCGGTCATTGAAGCATCGTGTCTAGCTGCTCGTGCAATGAACCGACAAATTGCAGGAGTCGACTGTATCTATAATTATGAAAATGACACAGCGTATGTTCTGGAAGTAAACTATAATCCACAACTTGTTACTATCGGAACATTCAAAGAAGTGCGTCAAAAAGCTTTCCTTGATGCCCTTGATGCCCTTGAATCCCTAGGTTGATAGAGGTGGACATATTGACAAAATTAAATTAATAGACTATAATATAAAGATATGCCAGAACAAGTAAAAAAGGTTCAAACACCTATAACAATTGGTCGCAATACCAAGGTCGAACTCGTCGGCCATGCTGTTAATGTCCCCGCGAAGGTAGATACGGGCGCTGACAGCTCATCTGCGTGGGCGAGTAACATCTTCGTCGATTCGAACCATATACTGCATTACACATTGTTCGACAAAGAGTCACAGTTCTATACGGGCAAGGAAATAACTACCAAAGACTATAGGGCTGCAGTAATCACAAATTCTACCGGCCATCAGCAGATTCGTTACCGAGTGAGGTTGTCAATGAGACTAGGGGGAAAACGAATACGAGTAATGGCGACACTAGCGGATCGATCACGGAATGCATTTCCAGTACTGATTGGACGTCGGACATTGCATGGAAAATTTATTGTTGATGTGTCAATTCACGGCTATTTGTATCAGAACAAAGTTCAAGTGAATGAACTGAATAAAGAGCTCAAAAAAGATCCCCATGCATTTCATAAAAAATACCATGGTAAATCTAACGCAGAGTGATAATGTAAAAGAGATGAAGATCGCAATCCTATCGAACGGAAACGGAAATTATTCCACCAAACGCCTTAAACAGGTGGCGCTTGAACGCGGCCATGAAGTAAAGGTTATCAAATATCGCGATTGCTACGCATCAATCGAACAGAATAACCCAACAGTAAGCTATAAGGGTGAGGACTTGGGTAAGTTTGACGCTATTATTCCTCGGATTGCATCAAATATGACTCGCTATGGGTCAGCGATTGTTCGACAGCTGGAAATGCAAGGTGTTTACAGTGTATCCAGTTCGATTGCGATTGCGCGCTCGCGTGACAAATTACGGAGTCTCCAATTACTTGCTAAAGCAGGTGTTGGAATACCAAAGACAGTCGTGTCACGCAACTCGACGGATATTGATGACCTTATTGATAAATTAGGCGGTACGCCGGTTATCATCAAATTGGCGCGCGGTACTCATGGCAACGGCGTCGTACTTGCAGAAAGCAAGAAAGCTGCCAAATCGGTATTGCAGGCATTCTACCTGACAAACGAGGACGGTACTAACGTGTTAATTCAGGAATTTATTAAAGAGTCGGCCGGTACCGATATTCGCGCGTTCGTTGTCGGTGGTCGAGTTATTGCAAGTATGAAACGGCAAAGTCTCGACGATGATTTCCGTTCCAATCTGCATAAAGGTGGCGAAGGAACGAGTATCAAATTAACAGATGAAGAGCGAAAAACTGCAATTAAAGCAGCGAAAGCACTTGGCTTGAACGTTGCCGGTGTCGATATGATGCGAAGTGAGCGCGGTCCTTTAGTACTTGAAGTGAATGCAAGTCCTGGGTTTGGTGTCGAAAAGGTAACTGGCCGCGATGTTGCCACTGCCGTCATTGAATATATTGAACAAAACGCAAAGCGTAATAACAAAAAGGACAAGGTAGGAGCTTAGAACCCATCCGAGGATACCCCTTCCTACTGCAAATCATCCCTGCTGCACCAGTTGCCTGTTTCGCTTCGCAGCGTATCTTTAGATACACTTTGTCACGAGAACATACAACTGGTACTATCAGGATATGATTTTCGTAACGGAAAGTATTCTCGGATGGGTTCTATAATGCGGCGGTGGGTAATTCGGGGGTTTGTGACGCTGGCAATTATTGCTGGCGTCACATTGTTGTGGTGGCAAATGACGATCAGCCAAAACGTCGTCAGACTGCATGGACATACATATCAGATGACAGTCATGCGAACTGAGGCCGAACGAGCACGCGGGTTATCGGGTACATCCAGTTTGTCGGCTGATCAGGCGATGTTATTCGTATTTCCAAATGACGATAAATGGGCGATATGGATGAAGGATATGAAATACCCGATTGATATTGTGTGGCTGGATAACAGTGGACAAGTGGTTCATACGGTCAAAAATGCGCAGCCATCAGGGTATCCGAAAGAGCAATTTCGACCGGCTAGCAATTCGCGCTATGTGATTGAGCTGGCAAGCGGTACAATAGAGCAGACGGGCATCAAAAACGGCGATTTAGCTGGCTTGCCGTCAGGGGTATAATATGAATTTTGTCTACATTTTAATCTTTGTCATCGGTCTGTTATTCGCACTTGCTTACTTTACCAAGCGACGTTTTGGGGTACTTGGATTGGCGCTTTGTGCAGGATCATTGCTATCAACGATGTGGACAGCGCAGGTAACGCCGCTTGTCCACGATGCCGGATTCCAGTTGTTAGCACCACCATTATCAAGCGTTGTTGCGGCTGGACTTGTTTTGCTCCCGGCTATCATACTGTTATTTAGTGGTCCAAGCTATAAGAGAACATGGCAAAAAGTAATTGGCGCATCAGCATTTGCACTGCTTTCAACATCACTTCTGCTGACTCCACTTGGTAACAGTCTGTCACTTGATGAGATGGGGCAGTCATATTACACCTTTTTGGTTGAAAACAAATCAATAATTATCACAGCAACGATTACTTTTGCGCTATTTGACCTGCTGACACTCAAGACGCCAAGGCGCAGTAAGGACTAGACTAGACTACGCTGCCGCCGCGCGCATAATCTGCCAGGTGGCAGCTGAAAGCTGCTCGATCGTGTCCATGTCATATGCCGCACCCGGGCCGTCGTCCGTAAGCACGGCAATCGTGTAGTCGACACCTTGACCGCTGACATGCCCGATACTATTGCGGCGTTCATCAACCCAGCCGTTTTTGCTTTCGACCAAGACATCTCCGGGTACACCGCCACTGATGCCCCAACGCTGATCGGGTACAACCTGGTGCAGAAGGTTTTTGGTGAATTCGACATCTTCCGGACGGAGGGGATTCGGATACGCAGCAGCCTTGGCGACCATTACTTGATCGACCGCCGTGGTCATAGTGTTAAATAGTCCGCCTCCTCCCGAGGCAATCGTACCGGGGGCACCGACTTGATTGAAAAATTCCTGCATACTTTCCGTACCGCCAACCTTTGTCCATAGCGCTGTTGCGATTCCTTTGTCGCTCTGAGTGATCATTGGGCGGATATAGCTTTCATTTTCGCGTGCCCAGACCGGATCAACCATGAGCAAGCGTTCGAGAATCGCCAGTTTGATAATGCTGGCGGTTTTGAAAGGATTTCCCTCACTGTTGCCAGCATGGCTGATATTTCCTGTGGCATTATTAAAAACGGCGATATCGATACGACCAGCACGTTTACTAATAGTTTCCTGCCATACGCGCTCAAGCTCGGGTTTGACGTCATATATCTCGGGTGATGGTGGCGCAAGCGGGATAGGTACGACTTCTTGTACGATCGGTGCGACGGGGATCGATGGTTCAGCTTCAGCATTTGTGGATCCACTTATGTTCAGCGCAATGCCCGCCATTCCGATCGCAAGAGTCCGTTTAAGTCTATTGGGGTTATTCTTCAGCTTCTCCACAGCAATCTCCAGTTAATTCAGTTCAGTATACGATAAAAGTGAATAACAGCAAGCAGTAGCGGAATCTTTCAAAAAACTCCAAATAAAAAACGCCGACCGGTAGCGAAAATGTCGACGTTCTTTACTTGGAGGGTCCAGTGGGGCTTGAACCCACGACACCCTGCTTAAAAGGCAGGTGCTCTAACCAGCTGAGCTATGGACCC
>CAYIQY010000019.1:0-16359 GCA_964365665.1 uncultured Candidatus Saccharibacteria bacterium
CTGCACACACGATGATAATCAATGCGATGAGTGCAACAACACCCCAGCCTGATTTTTGTTTAGCTGGGTGTCCCAGTGGTTGATGATAATTTTTAACATCATAAATCGCACCGGCAACTTCTGGAGTTTCTACAGTTTCTTCAGGATTTTGCCCTTGAGTTAATCCGCTGCTCAGTTTTTCGGTATCGCCCGATTCGACCGCCAGTAAGGACTTTCCTGGAACTGGTTCAATCACTTCGGTTGATTCAACGTTTTGCAGTGTTAGTTCGTCGACTGATTCTTTAGGCTCATACTTTTTCGGATCAAGAGGTCGCTGCTCGTCACTATCCGTCGTATCCGGCGTTGGTTCACTGTTGATCGGGGTTGTCTCGACTACTTCGTTATTCTTTTTATCACTCCCAACCGGCGTTGCCGATTCAGCTTCCGTATCAGTGAATGGTGATGGTACGCCACCTAATGGGCGTTTCTCTACTTTGGTACCAGCTAAAAATGGTGTCGTCGGTGTTTGGTCGGCAGAATATGCAGACAGTGACTCGAGTTGTTCGACAGGCTTGAGCTCGACAGGAGTAGGTTTTTCCACTGGTTTTTCAGGCGGTGGCGATTCAGGTACTGATTCAGTTTGAGACGACGGCCGCTCTGGCACAACCAAAGCAGGGTCACTGGAAGCCGGACGCATATCAGAAGACGGATGGACAACATCCATAAACCGGCCACTACTCGGGCGTTTGACTGCAGGTTTTGCTACAGGGGCAGGAGCAGCAGGAACATGAGGGATAGTTTCGTGGCCTGCCGCAACCGTATCAAGTTCAGCCACCGCTAGTTCGCTCGTTGACAACTGGGAGCCTAGTTCCTCAACAGTAGTTCGTTCACCAGCCGTCACTAACGTTTCATCGCCAATTGTTTTGGCGACTTCACCTAATTTGTCGTAGGTTGGCCTTTCGCCAGGTCGCAGGGTCGTGCTAATAGTCAGGGTTTTGGGCTTCTGCTCGTCTTCGCCCGCTTTATCATTCACGCCTCCCATTAAAGAATTGACGGCTTTGTCCAGTTCATCAAAATCAATATCGGTCATTCTGGCTGTCCTTTATGGGCAGCGGCGACAATCGCACTGAAACCAGGCAAAGATAAGCTGGCACCACCGACAAGCAGGCCATCAATCCCATCAGTTACCAGATAGGTCGGAGCGCTATCAGCCGTCACGCTACCACCGTAAAGAACACGAACGCCTTCGGCCGCAGTTTTCCCGTAAAGATGCGTGATCTGACGACGAATTGCCCGCACAGCTTTTTTGACATCGTCAGGGGTCGCGTTATTGCCAGTACCAATCGCCCAGACGGGTTCATAAGCAATGACGATCCGGCTGAATTCTTCCGACGTGACATTAGCCAGCCCGCCGAGCAGTTGATCGTGCAATACATCAGTCGTTTCGCCAGTTGCCCGTTCGTGAGCCGTTTCACCGACGCAAAGGATCGGTCGGATATCATTGCGTAGTGCTGCCTGGACTTTACTGCGCACTTCTTTGTCTTGTTCGTGAAAGATATGTCGTCGTTCACTATGACCAACGATGGCATATTCGACGAGCCCGCGCAGCTGCGTCGCCGACACTTCGCCGGTAAAAGCACCTTGGTCACGCCAATAAAAGTTCTGTGCGGCCAGTTTGAATTGTCGCCGGTCAATTTGCAAACTCAATGGCTGCAAAGCTAGCAGCGTCGGCGCAAGTACTACCTCTACATCACGATGGACTTCAATCTGACGAGCCAAATGATGCACGAATACACTGGCCTCATGGATGCCCAGGTTCATCTTCCAGTTGCCGATAATGAGTCTTTTGGTGGCTGCCATTTTCGCTTATGCTTTCTTCTTGTACCCATCGTAATATAAAACCCGTTTTTTATCTAGATGGATCAGCCAGCTAGAATCCGTTCTGAGCGAGGAAATGTAAGAAATGATTACATTGACGAGATCAGAACGGATTCTAGCGGCTGAGGCGCTAAGGAAAGGCGGGTTTTGTGTTGGGATGGGTACACCGTTTATCCTATTTTTCATGACGCGTCGAGCAAACTGGCGACGCCGGGTAGCACTTTACCAGCCATCAGATCCAAGCTTGCCCCCCCACCAGTGGAAACATGGGTGAAACTCCCACCCTTTTTGGCATCCCATTTCAGAACAAAATCAGCCGTATCACCACCACCTATAATCGATGTCGTATCCGGGTGAGTCGCGAGCGTCAGTGCCAATCGGGCTGATCCGTGGGCAAAATTAGGCAATTCATCGACCCCAAGAGGGCCATTCCAAATAACCGTCTTGGCGTTCGCAACAACAGAGGTGAAATGTTCAATCGTCTCGGTGCCGATATCAAGCCCCATATCTGTTGGCTGGATAGCATCCATTGATCGCACCGTACGCTCCTGCGAAGCATCAACTGCTGGCGCGACCGCAAGATCTGTCGGCAGGACAATAAAGTCATCGGTATTATCACCGACCTTGTCTCGGGCAGCCTGATAAATTCCATCCAGGGTAGCCGTCTGATCTGTTTCGACCTTGCTGGCACCAACGTGGATACCTTTGTAGGCAAAAAAAGTGTTTGCCATTGCTCCGCCGATTAACAGTGTATCAGCCAGCTGAACAAAGCGTTCAACTACTTGGATCTTGTCGCTCACCTTGGCCCCACCCAACACCGCTACCAGTGGTCGTTTGGGTGATTCCATGGCACTAGATATAGTGGTATATTCGCGCTCGACCAGTAGTCCCGCCACACTCGGCAAAAACAGCGTAATCGCGTGCGTGCTAGCATGTGCCCGGTGCACCACGCCGAATCCGTCCTGGACAAAATATGCCGCCTGCGCCGCATGGGCGATTGCTTCGGCAAAGGCGTGATCATCAGCCTCTTCCTCGGGGTAATAACGTAGGTTTTGAAGCAAAATAACCGACCCCTTGTCCGCATGTTTGACTGCCTGATACGCCGTATCCCCCTTGAGGTCATCAACGAACAGTACGTCCCGTCCCAATAATTCACCGAGGAGTATGCCAATCGGTTCCAGACTTAACGCTGGATCATGGCCTTCTGGCCGCCCTAAATGGCTGATGAGCACCAGTGTACAGCCTCGGTCTATCAGATGCCGGAGCGTTGGCAAACTGGCACGAATACGCAGGTCGTCATCAATGCTGCCATCTGCCGCAAGAGGTACATTATAGTCGACACGCACGATTACGGTCTGGTTATCCAGAGGTACGTCACGAATTGTCTTTTTGAAGAATCCCACCGATACCGCCCCTTTTTCGCTAATGCTTTTATTCTAGCATACGGTGACGGGGGTTGTATTGATTACGCAAAAAATTCCCTACTGCTGGCTACATGCTGTTTGTCAGCCTCAGCCTGTTTCCTTCTCTGCTCCGCTTCTTGAACATCGGCCTGATGCGCTTCATGTTCCTTTTGCTCGGCACGCTTCAAAAGGTCGGTCATTTCCCGTGTTTTTTGATCAGCCTGCTGCATAAGATGATGAGCATCGTTACCTCTCTGTTCGGCTTGACCCCTCATACGATTGGCCTCACGCCGTAAATCATCAGGTTTTGTCATCTCTGTATCCTCCTTCGGATAGGTATAGTCCGTACATTCACTATAGCGCTGTTTCAGAAGAGTTATTGTAAGGTAGATTACAGCGATTTTGATAGAGTTTTAATGTGTATAGTGAATACTAATGAATGGGTGATCAACAGGGGTGGACAAATGACTTTTGCTCTGGTATAGTGGTCGGAGTTGCAAAGAGGCAGCTGACGGTCTCATCGTCTAACGGTTAGGACACCAGGTTTTCATCCTGGCAATCGGAGTTCGATTCTCCGTGAGATCACCATAGAAATAATCCCATCCAACGTGATGGGATTATTTCTATGGTAGGTTTTCGCAGAAAACCGGACTCCGAAGGAGTTCGACTATTGTCACAATCTGCTGATTTGACGATAGTTAGCCGATGTTCGCCGCTAGAATAGCGAGAACATCGAAGCGTCGGAACCGTGAGAACACAATTTAATTATACACATCATGTCCGATCGGACATGATGTGTATAACGAGATATTGACGAAATAAATGGAATGATTTCTATTACTCTTGTGGTTATTGCATAATTATTATGTTAGTTATTGACATTTATCATGTTTTGTGATAGGATAGACGATAGCAGTGAGGTGGAGACTCCTTGGAGTACTCGCTTTACTATGGGAACATTAAAAATCAGGTTATGTCTTAATTGTACAAAGTCTGCAAGTGTAGCATTGAGCGCGTGACGAGGGTCATGCATTTGATGCTGCATTTGCAGCCATATGCCCTATTTCGATACGGTATATGTCACGCAAAGTATAGAGTTTTCACACCCATAGGGTCAACGTTCTGCCGATCAACCGGTCGTTAGAGCGTTGACCCTATCAGAGGGCAACCCAGCTGGTGACATCGTGTCATCGCTGCGAAAGCCCTCGGAAAGAGGTGTGAAGATCATGACAACCCACTATTCAACGGGGGAAAGTTCCCCGAAGAAAGATGGTGGGTGGAAGGCAGTCGTCTTGATTCTCGGAGGATTCGCGCTCATCGTAGCGCTTGTTCTCGGATGGCATGACGGCACTCCGACCACTACATCTGTAGCATCGTCGTCGACCAGTTCGGCAACGACCAGTGCACCAGCACCTGCCGCACCATTGACTCAGGAAGCATCCGCCGACTGTCCCAATGGTCAACCCGCCAAAACCGATGATCCGCATGTCGATATGAATGCAGTCACCGGTGGCGTCAAGGGTGATCCGGAAACTCAGCGATTCATCAAAGAGTATCCGGCATACACGGCATATGCCGCGGAGGGCTTCTTCCCCGAGGAATACAAGGATCATCCGATCGACTGGAAAACACTCGTCAGTGATGACGGGAAGTGCTTCAGTACGGAAGGTGTCCTTCTGATAGGGAAGGTTCTTGGTGCTATGACGGCCGAGAACACCAAAGTCGAAGAGAATGTCGATATCCCGCAGAACATGTTCAACACGGGTATCGACGCTCAGGCAGGACCGGTAGTCAATCCGACCGTAGGCATTCCGAGTGGCCGAAAGGGCACGAGGTACACCTACGAAGGTGGCAAGATTACATATGTGGACTACCACTGCGGCAACATCCCGAGGGTCAGCGCACCGGTGTATTACAAGCCGGTGTATATCCCTCAGTCGCCCCAGCCGGTACACAGGCAACCGCCTCCGGTATACACACCTCCACCGGTGTATGTACCGCCGCGTTATCCGCCGCCAACGACGACGCATCGGCCTCCGCCACCGCCACCTCCGCCACCGCCCGTCTGCACGACGTGTCAGTGTCGGGGGAACTGCCCTCCTCCGCCACCACCTCCCCCACCGCCACCGCCCGTCTGCACGACGTGCGAGTGCCTAGGCAACTGCCCGCCACCTCCTCTAGAAGAGAAGTACTGGCCGGTGGCACCGGGGCAACCGGAGGCACCAGGTGATGGTGGATTTGGAACGTATGGAGGTGGAGGAGCTCCTCCGATCAGTGGTCCCGCGACCGCTCCGGAGGCTGGCTACACCCCACCGGTGTACCAGCAGCCAGCAGCACCAGTGGAGGCACCGGCACCTGCCCCACCAGAGATTGTGCCCCAGTACATCCCCCCGGCCGAACAGCCGACGGTGAACCCGGGAACACAATCACCTCCTTCAGACCCGTCCAACGGGTACATCGACACGAGCGGCCCTAGTTTCACTGGGGGCGGCGAGTTCGGCTAAGGAGTTGGTGTAATTCGTCCATCTGAGTAGGTTGGGGCGGACGGATTCGTCTGTTCGCCCCAACCGCTCCTAACACTTTATACTTTGCGTGAAAACAATCCAGACATAACCTGATTTTTCCCACCGCAGCTTAACAATCAGTTTGCGCATTTATACCAAATTACAACTTTGATACATTTAATAACTATTGTTTCGATAGCCTATCGGCTGCGAATACGAGGAGAATACTATGAATAAATTACTAAGCGCATTGCGCCGCGCTCCAAAGCGCAGCGCTGCGATTATCATTGCAGCTACGGCTGCGGTGGTGCTGCCAGCCACCTTGCTGGCATGGGGACCAACACGTACAACGTTTACAGAGCAAAGCCCTGCAACGTATGTCACGTTTAACTCCATTACAAACAATACATTTTATGGTGACGAACGAAACTTCGCTACCATCAAAGATGCAAGCAACACTGCTGACGGTGGCTGGGTAGACCAAGTCACTGCAGAACCAGGCAAAGAATACGTTGTCCGTATGTACGTACACAACAACGCAGCTTCAAACCTAAACTTGGTTGCACATAACGTTCGCGCTATGGCTACTGTTCCAACAACGACTGGTACGAGCGTGCCTATCAGCACTTTTATTAGTGCAAGCAACGCTAACCCAGGTCAAGTTTGGGATGATGTCAAATTAGTATCGAATAAAAACTTTAACCTTGCTTATGTTGCTGGTTCAACAACCTTCCACAACAACAGCGTAGGTGTTGCACCCCAGGGTGTCGCACTTCCTGACAGCATCGTTACAAGCACAGGCGCACTCCTTGGATACACCTCGTTAAACGGTGATATCCCTGGCTGTTACGAATACAGCGGATATGTCTACTTCAAGGTCAAACCACAGTTTGCACCTGAAACAAATGACTTTACGGTCAACAAACAAGTTCGTAAAAACGGTGCGACTGACGGATTCAAAGAATCTGTCAATGTGAGCGCTGGCGACACTGTTAACTACCGTATCGAAGTCAAAAATACTGGCAACCATACGCTTAACAATTTCAATTTGAAAGATCAGTTACCTTCAGGCCAAAGCCTGGTACCTGGTACTGTGAAGATCATGAATGCAAAGAACCCTGGTGGCGCTTTCGTTCAAGATGGTGATGCTATCGTAGAAAGTGGTATCAATATCGGTAGCTACACTGCTGGCTCAAATGCCCTGGTGATCTTTAATGCAAAGGTAAATGACAATGATCAGCTACCTACTTGCGGCGAGAACGTCATGGTAAACACTGCAATCGCTCAACCTGAAGGCCAAGGTCCGAAGGAAGACACTGCTGATGTTACTGCTAATAAAGTCTGCCAACCTGGTGAAACACCACCAACTGAACTGCCACAAACTGGTGTCAGTACTGGTGTCGTCGCCTTCGTTGGTGCTGGTATCGCAACCGCGAGTGCAGCTTACGCTGTAACAAGCGATCGTGTACGCAAACTGTTTCGTAGCTAATCGAGTCTGACCGCTCTTTGTGAGTCCTAGACTCGAACTCTTGAATAACCCCCGTCGTCATGACGGGGGTTATTTGTTATAGTAGATACTAATATGAGTAATAAGAAACGCAACAAAGTGTATAAAGGCAGCAATGCCGCTCAGCAACGGCCTGTTGTCATCAAAGTCAGTGCCGTCAAACGTAACCCCGTTAACCAATGGTGGGTTGATCATAAACGAATCGCCAGGCCTGTCCTTATTGCAGCAGGTATTGCCGTTGCTGTCATCATCGTTCTGATTGGAATTATCGATATTATTTGGTAGGTGGCAGATGGAACCCAAAGGTACTACCCTTGCCTTCAACCGAACGAAAGATCATCGAGCCGTCGTGGGCGGTCATCACCTTTTTTGCAAGATATAGGCCAACACCGGTTCCATCTGGTCGCTGGCGACGAGCATTGGTGGCGCGGAAGAACTTGTCGAATAGCCGGACTTGTTCTGCCTTTGGTACGCCAATACCACTATCGGTAACCGTAAAATCAATACCATCGGTCGTACTGATAAGATCAATCGCTATGTCACTGCCTGGTGGTGAATAATAGACTGCGTTGTCGATGAAATTCATAATGACCTGACGGAGTTTTGCCTCATCAGCTACTACCGGAACAGGGCTTTTTGGCAGGTGTAATTTGAGGTTCAAATCATGCGTCACCATCATCAGATGGAGTGCATCGACTTCTTGCTTCACCGCTAATCCCAGATCAAATGGTGTCTTCTCGATGAGAAATTTGCCGGTTTGTAAGCGTGACACGTTCAAAAAGTCAGCAATCAGCCGTACCATACGCTCACTACTGTTAAATGCCTCGCCGAGAACCTTGCGCTGTTGTGGTGAAATCTCCCCCAAATCACCCTCAAGTACCATGCTCATATAACCCTTGATACTCGTCAACGGCGTGCGCAACTGGTGTGATGCCATACTCATGAATTCGTCCTTGACCTCGTCCAAATGCCGCAACTGTGCGTTAGAATAGCGCAGTTCTTTCGTCGCGACATCGATTTTTTGCTGCAATGTGGCGTTGAGTTCCTTAATTTCATGCAGCGATAGGGCATTTTGAATTGCTATCACCAGTTCATTGCTAATAGCTAAGAGTATTTTTAGATCGCGTTTGGTGTAGGTACCACTGCGATGTTCCCCCAGCATGACATAGCCTGCAATTGTCTCACCTTGTCTCAGCGGCATTACGAGCGCAATCTTGTGACTTCGCAACATTCGCTGAACAGTAATATTCTCCGACAGAAACTCTGTCAAAAACACAGGATCCTCGGTGCTTTCGGCATAGTCGTCGAGTAGCCGCGCATCATGGAGCGGGAGCCTGGCATGACTATGCGTACCGGCCGACATATGATGGTCGATGGCATTGGTATAGTACAAAAAGAAGAAGACTTGTTCGGATTTTAATGTCGTAGCCATTTCTGTCGATACTCGTTCCAACATGCCCCTTAAATCGGTAGTTGATGTCAATATATGGCTGAGCTGAGCAAAGAAACCGACACTGCTATAGTTCTCTTTATAGAAATATTTGTTTGTTGCACGATCAAAGAATAATTTAATCGGCTGAAAAATCAGAGTAAGGAACAGCGCGAGCATGATATTTATCGGACTCACGCTCACCGTATCAGTTGTTTGCCCACCTAGGATAACGACAGATACGACGTACGCTAAGAGATAATAGACAATTGACAACGAAGCAAGAACACAGGCATATGCCACACCTCGTACCACGACAAAACGTACATCAAAAAGTTGATGACGAATGACACTGTAATAGAGAGCCGCTACGAGAACGGCAAGTGGCATCACCCCGAATTCCGTCAACCAGAATAATCCTGTCAATGAAGGCAGGATGAATGATACCGACAAAACCAAAGGAAGAGCAAACAACAAAGATGCGCCAACGACTTGGAGCTGATTGTGTCGAATGCCGCGATTGTGACGAAGTCCGAGTTCTATAGCGATAAGAGTGACCGTGATCATATAGATCAGAGCGACGCCATATGGAATGACTAGGGGCCCAAAAATGACGCCATAAATATTTTCCTGTCGCTCAACACCAGCGCCAACTAACGGCGTCGCAGCAAGGACTGTTATGACACCGAGGACAGGCAAAGATACCTTCGCAAGACTAATGAGGCGTTTATTCGCCCCAAGTTGAACGGCAAAGAGCATCACCAGAACCATTGCAGCAAAGCTACAAGAAAATACAAAATAGTTTGCAACTACTGCAATTTCAGAGGGGGTAGCGAGATCATTGCCAAGGTGATTTGCTACTATCCAGATCGCAACGAGGATACTAAACAAGGTAAGTGACACGTTGCGCCGAAGCTTATACCCTCCATGCAAGAGCACCATAACTGACAACACCAAAAGTGGCAGGACAATCAAAGTATCGGCAATCACGTAAAGGTTAAGCATTATGCCCAGTATTATACCTTGGCTGGATGCTGGTAACAATCGACTCTTAGCGAATAATGTTACTTATTGACGGTTACGACGGTCTTCGTCTCTGTAACTTGCTGTCGGGTTCAAGTGCATGAAAGATCGAACTATCATTTTTGATAGCGAAAAATAATACGAGAAACGAGGATATCGTATAATGCCGCTCTTGTTTGTATATGCATCCATATAGCGAAAACGTGGTGCCCATACTGGAGACTTCCGATGGTTCGATAAATGACTCGTTAAATGTAAAAACACTTCAGTCGAACCGATTGCCGAAGCAACATCGACACCCTGGCTAATCGAAGGAAGCGGTGCGCCATTTTGAACAGCTTTTAGTGTCTCTGGGTCTCCGTATGGTGGAATATAGGGTAAAAATCGGCTGAAATCAACAGTCATATTTGCAACTTCTTTTAGCGGTGCATCTTCTGGGATACCCATAAGTTCTTCAAAAGTCTTGCCATGATCCGGCTTGAACGACGTCGCAACACCGGCAAACCCAATATTTAAAACCAGTAGTTCGGGGATCATTCTTTTCCTTGCTTCACGGGCAAGCATTGTCCCGATATGAAGATATGTCAACTCAGACTCATCAAGTAATAAATCAACGCCTTCTAGGAATTCTTCGACATTATCTACAGTTACGCCATCCTTATAGACGATAACTTTCGTACTTGTTGGTAATTCGGCCACCATCTTTTTGAAAACAGCTGCTTTATTTTGCCCTAAATGAGATTTAGTCGCAGCAAAAACCCTGTTTGCATTCTCTGGTTCGAAAGTCTCTGGATCGGCAATCTTGATTGTGCCTACCCCGTTCATTGCTAATTTATAGCCAAGCTGAAAACCATCGCCACCAACGCCTGCAATTGCAACTGTTGCGCCTACTAAGGCTCTTTGTTCATCTTCGCTATAAAATCCAAAGTTTCGCGAAAAAGCCAGTTTGTTCGCGGTGCGCGCTGACATTATTTATTATTAACTTTTCCCCAGTATGTAAAGTCTCCTGGTTCCGTTTTAATCATTCCCATCACATCAGGACCGCCGAACTGTTCAGCAAATGCAGCTGTGTCAATTGAAATACCAATGTTCATACTATTATATTGCTCTACCCACTGCGGCTCCGCAATACGCACGAGGGGAACTTGGGCATGTAACAAACTATCTTCAAGTTCTGATTCAACGACTGCCAGCGTAGGACCGAGTTCGTTATTGTTTATATGAGCAAGTGCAGCCATGAACAGTCCCGATCGGATTTCTGCAGCAGCCCCACGCTCTTTGAGCCTATGGATATAGCGCGATATTTCATTGCCGCCTACGGGGACACTTCCATCCATAGCAAAAAAATGTTCAATTGGTAACGGGTCACCATTCTCCTCGCTCTTTTCAATAACCCTCATCGACGATATAACGGCAATATGTGAGAGACGATTTTCAACTGCAACAAAATGAGTTGACCTTTTGTCGTCTCCATCGATTTCGGTGCCATCATCCCGTTTCGCCTCTTGGCCAAGCATTTCCGTTTGATCGACATAGACATTCGCACGAAGCTTCAAATAAGCCGTAAACAGATCTTGCATTCCTTCTGACGGCAAGGTTGAACGAGAAACAACACCGAGCGCAAAGCGTGCATCCGGATAATCTTTAAATATATCAGTCGTTGCAAGGAGAGGTATTGCCTGCTCATTTGAGATGAGCCTTTTGTTTGCAGTCATTGTTGTCATTATTTGTTTATTATACAGGATTTTATTGTTTTTGTCAATAGAATCTTCGTTTTTAGATGCCCATCGCATGCTACACTAATCATATGACAAAAATAGCTATCATTGAAGACGACTCTGTTATTAACCAAATGTATCGCATGAAATTCGAAGCCGATGGGTTTGAAGTACAGGTGGCAGATAATGGTAAATCAGGTGTCGAGATGGTACAGGCATTCGGACCGGATCTGATTTTGCTGGATCTGCAGATGCCCGAAATGACTGGTGATGAAGCGCTTAAAAAGATTCGTTCGCAACCTTGGGGCAGCAAAATCCCGGTTATCGTCCTGACTAATACAGGAATCGAGGAATCACCATCGGTTTTAAAACAATTGAATGTCCACAGTTATATCGTCAAAGCTGAACTAACACCAAGCCAAGTCGTCAGCCGGGTCAAAGACGCACTCCACCTATAAAACGGTATTTTGAGCGGCGCGGATAACATTGTCGAATAATGCCGTGACAGTCAGCGGACCGACGCCGCCCTTTTCGGGTGTGATCGTAATGTCATCACGCGCACGGACTTCTGCAGCCACATCACCAACGATTTTGCCGTGTTCGGCGGCCGTACCAGCATCGATCACGACAGCCCCTTGTTTGACGGCAGCCGAATTGACCAGACCAGGAACACCGGCAGCAGTGACGATAATATCGAATTCTGGCAATTGCGCAGTCATATCCTGACTCGTTTCATCAAACACTGTCACATCATACCCACTACTTTGCCACATTCGGCTCAGCGGCGCTCCGACGAGGCGACCGTTGCCGATAATGGCGATTTTCTTCGCCCGTAGATCAATATTGTAGCCAGCGAGCAACCAGTTAATCGCCAGCGGTGTCGCGGGATCTAGTGTTGCATTAACGCCCAGACCATCAACGTCTTTGGCAGGCGCCACGCTATCAACTGCCGCCTGGGTTGCCGACTCGTCTGCAAGCGGTAGTTGAATAATAATACCGTGAACCGACGAATCAGTATTCAGCTTCTCCACTGTCTCACTCAACTGTGCCTGGTCGACTTTGTAGGCATCGACTTCGACCAAGATATCAGCACCGTAGCGTTTTTTTAGCGCCACATAGGCATCAATCACCGGATTGTCGATCGTCTGGACGATTGCCAGCTTTGGAATAACATTCTGTGCCTGTCGAAGTGCTCGCACTTGGCGAGCTTGGCGTTCCTGTATAAATCCTGCCAGTTCGGCTCCGTTTAATAATTTCATCTTTACTAGGGTACCAAAGGTGCTACAATTAAGCCAACAATAGGAGGGAAAACATGGATTACAATTATACTTACGATACAGTGAACGAGGATGTCGTCACAAATGCCGCAGGAGCCGCTATCTTGGGAGGCGTATTCCTCTTCTTGGTTCTTTTCGCGATCGCTGCCTACGCAGTCGGCGCATATCTACTAGGACGCGTGTTCAAAAAAGCCGGCGTACCCCAATGGGCGGCTTGGGTACCGGTTTATAACAGCTGGAAATTACTCGAAATGGGCGGCCAACAAGGATTCTGGGCGGTACTGGCACTGATTCCGTTCGTGAACATTATTTCTGCAATTTTTATCTATATCTCTATGTACGAAATTGGTAAAAAACTAGGCAAAGAAGGCTGGTTCGTTTTACTGGCAATCTTTATCCCGGTTGTCTGGATGATCTGGTTAGGATTTGATGATTCTAAGTGGCCTGGCAACAAAAAAGCTGTTGAGAAAAAAGCTGCTTAATATTGTTAAAAGCCCCGGTCAAGAAAAAATACCTAACATAAAAGTAGGTATTTTTTCTTGGAGGGCCAGCGGGGACTTGAACCCCGGACACCCTGCTTAAGAGGCAGGTGCTCTAACCAGCTGAGCTACTGGCCCGCGTCGGAACTCACTTTCGAGGCCTCGTTTTGCCACAAGTGGCAAAAGCTTCGTCTCTTCGTTGTTCCTCCTTTCAAAAAACGAAACAGCTAAAGCTTGGTTTCATTTTTTGGCAATGCTGCGAAAAGCTCAACAGATACAAATTATAACTTTTTACACCTTAAATTACAATATGGCATTGCAGTTACGTTTATAGTACAATGAAACCACATATGGTGCAGAGGTTGATAAAACAGGGGTATCAAACGATTTCGGCGCATTTCCGCCAGGGATATACTGCGAGTGAAGGATTTTTACTACCTGTCGTTGTCGTCTTGGGTCTGGCTGTCGGAACCGTCAGTGTCGTTGCCTTGCAATCGGTCGCTCAGAATAGTGTGACGCTCAATAACCAATACTACGACCAGGTTGCCCGAGAGGCCGCCCAGGCAGGGGTTGCTGCGGCAGCCAGCTGTATCCGCGCTGGCACTGCAGTTTGGGCGGGTACGGATCCGGCAAATCCGGATATGACGCCGCTCTCACCGACAACCGGCTGTAATGGCAGTGCCGTAACCGGCAAAGTTGCCTATGTCGCAGACGATCCACTATTTACAAGTACTTATACGGTCAACGCAAAAAAATACTCGAATAACACAATTATCGTCACGTCACTCGGAAATGTCCTGGTCAAAGGTCCTGGTGGCATAACGGTAAAAACGATTACCAAATCCGTTCGAACGTTTGCGAAAACGGCATCCGCCTCAACGGCACGAGTAAGCCGAGACGTCACTCAGGTAAGTACTGGTGCTAATTCCACATGCGCTGTCGCTGATAGCTGGGTTTACTGCTGGGGATACAATTATAACGGCCAGCTAGGAACCGGTAACGATTCAACGAGCAACCGGGAACTTTATCCGAAGGCCGTTGTCAGTAACACCGCCCCGACGACCGAGTCGATTCCGGGGCTTTCGCACTATGTGTGTACCTATAATTTTTTGGGTATCTGTCTTGCTGGGTACACGGTCTGGGACCGCTATGCAACCTCGACGCAACCGGCCAGCGCTCTTGTGAACGCCGACGGCACGAAAAAAACCGTGACAAAGGTGAGCGCCGGTTCTTTGCACACCTGCGCCATCGCGGACGGCAAGGCGTATTGCTGGGGCGATAACACGTACGGCGAGCTGGGTGACCGGTCAGCTGTCCCCCATAGTTTTACACCGGTAGCCGTCGATACTCAAGCGACAAGCGCGCTGGCGGGCAAGACCGTTACCGACATCACGGCGGGCCCTAACTTTACCTGCGCGTTAACCAGCGAAGGTAAAACCGCGTGCTGGGGTAACAATGCCTACGGACAATTAGGGACAGGTAACAGAACGGCCTATAACTACCCTGTGGCAGTCTCCGAAACCACCGGCTCCTCACTTGCAAATAAAACCGTGAAAAAACTGGCACAGGTCAAGGCAGGCTCCACGATGTGCGTAATCGATACGGATGACAACGCTAACTGCTGGGGGGCAAATTATGTTGGGCAAGCGGGCAACGGTCAAAAAGCACCAAACGCTAGCTCTGTGACTGACACCGGCAGCTCGGGCCCTTCAGGTGGCAACCGCTATTCCAAATGTAACGGACATACCGGCAGCGGCAGCGGCAGCGGTACGGGCGGTGCTACATTAAGCAACTACTCAGCCCTTCTGCCAGTCTCGGCTTCGGGAAGTCTCACATTCTCAGATATAATCATGCAAGGTGACTACGTCACCGCCTTGACTGCGGACAGTGCGTCCAATCCAGGTCGAGCATATTGGTGGGGTGGCAATGTAACACATGGATACACCAACAACTGTTCAACCCGTGCTTGCGGCGGTAACGACAGCGGAAACCAGTGGTGCGCCACATGGAGTACTACTACCACCGTCTATTACGTAGCCTATCCACCAACCGGACCGCTCTATGACGACACCTCGGGTACTACTTTGAATAAAAAGAACTTGAGCCTTGTTTCAGGTAGAGTTTATGGAAGTTTGTTCTGTGCAGTGACTGGTAGTGATCTATATTGCGATACCGACGGTACTGGCACGACGGCTCCGGTGCGCGTTTACATGGACGGGTGGCTGCTGGGCAAAAGCATCCAGCAAATCGACACAGGTACTAGCGGTCATAACTGCGTCGTAGCCAGCCAGGCAGTTGCCTGCTGGGGCAACAACGCCAACGGACAGCTTGGTGACGGTACCGTAACTAATCGCACCGACCCGACCGCAGTTGACATATCGACGAATAGTGATCTTGGTAAAAATGTCACTGTTACCTCTGGTTCGCTGTTTGATAACCCGGTGAGTTTTTAAGATGATGATATCGAAACGACGACTACTAGTACATAGCCCTGAACACGGCTTTACTATCGTCGAAGTTGTCGTGACGCTTGCCGTTGTCAGCTTGTTTCTGATTGGCTTTTTCCAGTCATATCTATTGTTAGAATCGCAACGGGTGAATGTTGCCAGGCAAGCCAAAGCCAGCGATATCGCCTATTCCAACCTGCGTAAAGTCACCACTCGACCGGCTACGTTGACTTGCGATACCGCAGGTGTATCCGTCACCTTTACCCCTGAATCAACAGGTTCTGATATTTCTTCACAGACACTCGTAGCATTTCCCACTGATGGCTGTAGCGGTACGAATTTCGCAGATAATCCGGTAAGATTAGTATCGACTGTTACATATGGAACGAATGGAGACCAGGTCACTCATGCAAGCTTTATCCAATAAAACAAACAGGGCCAAGGGCTTTACTATCGTCGAACTTGTCGTCGTTATTTCAGTATTAGGTATTTTGATCGGCGTTGTGCTGGGAACACTCGGCGATTTTTACCAATCGAATACCACATCACTCAAACAGACGACCCAAGATACCGATACCAGGGGCGTACTCCGTTCAATTGAAACTGAGCTGACCAATACTACCGGTTTTATACCCAATCTCGCTCCGGCAGCACCACTCGGTAGCAAAAATGATGGTACAGCCTGGTCCTATTTAAATAATGACTCTGCCCTGCC
>CAYIQY010000020.1:0-16298 GCA_964365665.1 uncultured Candidatus Saccharibacteria bacterium
TAGTACGGTACAGCTTTGGAGAAAACAACGACGGGAACGCTGAGCGCAACCATAGCCCTTTCATTCCTGCTAGGCTCTTTTACGAGCACGTTACTTCCCTTCCTACCTCAAACTGTACGACTGGACGAGGTCATAGTAACCTTTTTCCTCTAAAAAAGCTACACTTTTTACGAAAAATAGCTCCGTTTTTACACGAAGCTATTTTCGTACCCTACTGGGCTGGCGTGTTCTATTCGTTAACGCCGAGTTCAATCCGTTTGAACTGAGAAATACGAATGTTTTCACCACTTTTTGCGATTTGTTCTTTGATGCGTTCACCGACGGTCATACTATCGTCGAGCACGAATGCCTGTTCGGCCAAAACTTGTTCGGCGAAGTGCTTCTTTAGCTGGCCTTCAACGATTTTTTCAGCCATGTCGGCCGGTTTGCTTTTTAGCGCATCGCTTTCGAGTAGTTCTTTCTTTTTTGCTTCGTAATCTTCCGCTGGGATGTCTTCCATCGTCGCGTATTTCGGTGCCATTGCAGCAATCTGCATCGCGATCTGGTGAGCGAACTCTTTGAACTCAGGGAGACGAGCAACGAAGTCAGTCTCGCAGTTTACTTCGACGATTACGCCGATGCGATTACTATGGACATAGCTCTCGATAAGGCCTTCACGAGTTTCACGATCGCCTTTTTTCTCAGCTTTTGTCATGCCTTTTTTGCGTAGTTGCTCAAGGGCCTTGTCAAAATCACCGTCTGCTTCAACTAATGCTTTTTTAGCATCAGTAAGACCTATACCAGTGAGTTCTTTTAATTTCTTGATATCCTCAATGGTAATTGCCATTACGCGTCCCCTTTCTGTGCAAGTCCTTCAGCCACGGCCGCACCAAAATAATCAAGTAGTAGTTGTGTACCCTTGATAGCGTCGTCGTTACCAGGTACGACGTAGTCGATCTGCGAAGGATCAGCATTGGTATCAACCACACCAACAACTGGAACGCCAAGTACCTTGGCTTCCTTGACCGCACCATCATCGGTGAGGATATCAACAACCACCATTGCACCGAGTTTACCATTCAAATCTTTAATACCGCCATATTTTTCATTCAGTTCTTCGACTTCTTCGGCGAAGCGCTGGACTTCCAATTTGTTATAGCGCTTTTCCAGATCACCGTTTTCAAGGCGCTTTTCGAGATCCTTGAGCTTTTTAACCTGTTGGTTAACAGTTGCGACGTTTGTCAGCATACCGCCGATCCAACGCTCAGTAACGTATGGTTGGCCTACTTTTTCGGCTGTCGCTTTGACAGCATCTTTGGCTTGTTTCTTTGTTCCGACGAATAAGATTTGCTTGCCGCTCGCTGCGACTTTGGTCAAAAATGGCAATGCCACCTCTAACCCCTCAACTGTTTTCGTCAGATCGATAATATGACTATCCTGACGTTTGCTATGAATGTACGGCGCCATTTTAGGGTGCCAACGGCTCGTTTTGTGTCCGAAATGGACACCAGCTTCGAGCAGCTGTTTAATATCGACTGTTACAGCCATGATGTTACTCCTTTTTCCTCACCGTCGACCCTGATTATTGATTCAGGAGCGTGTCAGACGGTTGTGTCATTAATATGTAGTACTAAACTATCCTATCAGAGGTGGCTCAGAGTGTCAATATCAGCCTGGAACAAAGGAAAGCTTTAGTGCTATACTGGACAACATGAAAAATCTCTTCCGCAAAGTCGCTAATCACATATCAATTTGGACCGGAAGTGCCTCAACCTTTTTAGGAGCCGTGCTGATTATTGTCGTCTGGGCAACCACCGGCCCACTCTTCGATTTCTCTGACACATGGCAGCTTGTTATTAATACCGGCACAACAATTATCACCTTTTTGATGGTATTTTTGATTCAGAATACTCAAAACCGCGACGGTAAAGCCGTCCAGTTAAAACTTGATGAGTTGATTCGTGCCACCAAAGGTGCACGCACAACGTATGTCGGGCTGGAAGATCTTAGTGACACTGACCTGGACGAGCTGGACAAAGAGTTTAAACTACTGGCACAAAACCCTAATACCGTTCGCGCACTGAATAAATTGCATGCCAAAATTGAGGCCGAACATAACCGACGCACAGGTATTGGTGATGCCGCAGCGCACATGCTGCATCGCACGCCGACAATCAATGAACCAGTCGTTACCGAACCCCCGAAGAAACACCTTTGACATTTCCGCCTAAAAGCGCTACAATGGTTCGGATATGAAGAGTAATTTGCACCCTGCGACCTACCGACCTGTTGTCTTTAGCGACGACACGGCTGGCTTTGCATTTTTAACACAGTCTACAGCGCCAACAGATGACACGATCAAATGGGAAGACGGCAACGAATACCCATTAGTCAAAGTTCACATCTCGAGCGCTTCACACCCGTTCTTTACCGGCGAAGAAAAGATCATCGACACCGAAGGTCGTGTTGACCGCTTTAAAGCTCGAGCAGCAGCAGCTGAAGCTCGCAAAACACAACTGGCAAGCAAGGCCAAAAAAGCCAAAGCAGCTGCCGACAAAAAAGCCGTTAGCGAAGAATAACCAGCCAAAACTAAGAGACAGTCAGCCGCTGTCTCTTTTGGTATGTCATAATAGGAGCATATGCCGAAAATTAACCTGAACATTGATGAACTGACAGCCGAAAAACAAGCGCTCGGTGAGTTCTTGGCGTCCCCTGACGCATACAGCGATGCTGATTTTAGCACCAAAAATAAACGTTTTTCTGAACTGGAAGATATTATCGCTAAAGTGACATTGCGCCAAACGCTTGAACAACGACTGAGTGAAACGAAAGAACTCGCAAGCGGTAGCGATGAATTGGCCGAACTAGCAAAAATCGAAGTCGGCGAGACTGAACAACGACTAGCCGCGCTCGAAGACGAATTATTCGTTATGTTAGCACCCAAAGACCCAAATGATGATAAAAACGTTATCGTCGAAATCCGTGCCGGCGCCGGTGGTGATGAAGCCAGCCTGTTCGCCGCCGAACTCTACCGCATGTATCTTCGTTACTGCGAATCACATGATCTGAAAACAGAACTTATCAGTGAAAGTGCGAATGAAAGTGGCGGCTACAAAGAGGTAATCTTTGGTATTAAAGGCGACGCGCCGTACGCCAGGCTAAAGTTTGAATCTGGCGTACACCGTGTTCAGCGCGTGCCAACCACTGAGTCGCAAGGCCGCATTCACACCAGTACCGTCACCGTGGCAGTCCTACCCGAAGCCGAAGAAACGGACATTGAAATCAGTCCCGCAGACCTTCGCATTGATATCTATCGCGCCAGTGGTCATGGTGGACAGTCAGTTAACACCACCGACAGCGCTGTCCGCATTACTCACCTGCCAAGTGGCCTCGTTGTCACCAACCAGGACGAGAAATCGCAGCTGAAAAACAAAGAAAAAGCCGTGAGCGTCCTTCGTAGCCGTCTGTTACAACAAAAAATTGATGCTGAAAACGCCAAACTTGGCGCCGAACGCCGTGGTTTGATCGGAACTGGTGACCGCAGTGAAAAAATCCGAACCTACAACTTCCCCCAAGACCGCATCACTGACCACCGCATTGGCTATAGCCGCAGTGCTATCCCCGGGGCTATGAATGGCCAAATTGACGACTTAATCGAGCACCTGCAAGCCTATGAGCGCGAACTCGCTGCCAATAATGCCGACGTATGATAGTTGGCTCATCGAGGCAACTTCGCTGTTAAGGGCAGCCGATATTTCCACGGCCCGGCTGGATGCCGAGCTGATTTTGGCACATACCCTTCGTCAACCACGAACCTACCTCCACGCACACGGCGAACAAATATTGGATTCACGCCGAGAAGATATTGCTGATGCGCGGCTGCAACTACGACTAGATCACACACCAATCGCCTACATCATCGGTCATAAGGAATTTTACGGACGACGGTTCAAAACCACGCCCGCAGCCTTGATTCCTCGCCCTGAATCAGAAGCAATGATTGAGTTATTGGCCGACATCATACCAAAAAACTTGCCACTATTACCCGAAAAACTAAGTCTGGTCGATGTAGGAACAGGCACCGGTTGCTTGGGCATCACTGCCAAATTAGAATGGCCCGAACTCGATGTTACACTAACTGATAACAGCGTCCATGCACTCAATCTTTCCAAGGAAAACACGGCAGTGCTTCATGCAGATGTCACCTTTTTAAAGAATGATCTCTTACGCGGCTATGGTGCGCCCATTGATATCATTCTGGCCAATCTCCCCTACGTCGACCGCGATTGGGACGTATCGCCAGACACGCAGGCCGAACCAGACGAAGCACTGTATGCGAATGAATACGGATTGTCGCTTATTCGTCAATTAATCGGCCAAGCAGAACTACTTTTACGCCCGGGCAGCCATTTGCTACTCGAATCAGACCTACGGCAACATGCTGCGATTATTGCACTCGCGAAACAGCATCAATTGCATCTTTATGAGACGAAGGATCTCATTACCTGCTTTGTCCGACATTAACTTTGGGCGTAGGCCTGAAGAGCGACAGTAACAGTCATGGTTTTGCCACCGCGAAGCATTGTCAACTGGACACTCTCGCCAACAGAGTATTCGGACACTAGGCTCGCAACACTCCCATGATCACCAACGTCAAGATCACCGACTTTCGTAATAATATCCTTGTCTTTAATTCCAGCCTTCTCAGCAGGACTACCACTCACGACGCTTGATGATCCATCATCGGATGAAACGTAGGCACCTTTTTTGACTGACAGATTGTACTGCTTGGCTACCTCTGGCGTAATCGTTACGTATTTAACACCTAGATACGCGCGCGCAACTTTACCGGTTTTTAGCAGGTTTTTAATGATACCTTTGGCTGAATTGATCGGAATCGAGAACCCAATACTCTGCGCATCTGCAGCAACAGCAGTATTCATACCGATTACCTGTCCGCTGAGATTCGTTAAAGGACCACCGGAATTACCCGGATTAATCGCTGCATCGGTCTGCAATAGATCAGTCAATGTCTCAACTGAATTGCCCTCTTGCGCTGAAATTGGCCGGCCGGTACCCGAAATAATACCGCTCGTCACGGTGTTTTGGAACTCACCCAGTGAATTCCCAATCGCCACGACTTTCTGGCCAATTCGTATCGAGCTCGAATCACCAAGAGTAGCCGCTTGCAGACCGCTCACTCCATCCAGTTTGAGAAAAGCTAAATCATTAAGAGGATCCGTTCCGATAACCTTTACGTTGTCGTGAACCGTCCCGTCACTCGTAATGACAGATAGTTGGCTGCTTCCTGACACAACATGCTTGTTTGTCAAAATATAGCCGTCGCTACTGATAATGATACCGCTACCCGCACCTTCTTGGGTTTGAGTACCTAGATAAGACTGGGTCTGGCCCTTGGTGGTAATCGACACCACACTTGGTCCAACTTTGGTGGCAACAGAAGAGATATCCTCCTCATCCTTACTAACGACGGCATTGCCATCACCTACAGTACTGCGATTCGGAGTCAGACTCGTTCCAGATAGTTGCGATGAGACATATCCACCAGCCAAACCAGCGCTAAAGCACAGAATCAAAAGCAAAAGAATGGCAGCAACGTATTTTCCAGCACGAGGACGCAGTCGGCGACTGACTGCCTTGTAGCTGACGGGCGTTTGTTTGGTATCAGATATATTGTTATTCATGCATCCCCACTCTACTTTTTCTAGCTTATAATCACCTTAGGTTGCAGCGCCAATACTAGCGGCATTGAACAACGTCAAAAGAATCATGATAATCCCAAGTGTCAGCAGCATCGGCATAGCAATATCAGCAGACCGAATTGTCCCATGTTTGACATACGAGCTATATACTCTCTCTGCCAAAAAACTTATTCCAAGAATAATAAGGGTAACCTGCGGCAATTTTAAACCTGCGGCAAATGGCAAACTGTATGCAATCGTCCAGTGAAATGCGAGCCAGCCGATCTCGGCCGAAACAAATCCCCAGATCAAACTGAGCAAACGTGCATCCGTATCGGAATGCGACACCAACACATGACGGGCACTGGCATAACCGATCACCCACATTCCCAGTACTACCAATGTTGATGGCCATTCATAAGTCAGGCTGAAAAGTGCCATGCTGCCGACAACGATCGCCGCTCCGGCTTGAATGGCCACAATCACACGACGTGTGCGTGGCTTTAAAAACACGAGCCATCCTGCGTATACTATCGCCAGAACAATCTGCACAACCACCGTATAACTGGTTGATGTCTGACCTGCCAGATAAATCAGTAGCACAAGCCCAAAACTAACAATCATATCAACCATATTGGCTTCGATATGAGCGAACCAATAACGCGGACGGACTGCTAAAACACGCCATTTGCTGAGAAGCACGAGCGCAAGCGCAAGCCATGGCGAACCAGTTGCCCACGTCACAATCAACACTGCAAATGCGAGTGCCAGGTTCAGCAATATATAGATGACTTCGCTAAGTAGCGACCGTCGTTTTACAACCCGTAGAAATTCCATAAACTATCTCAGTATACCATGTTAATTAGTGGTCGTGCTGGTGGTCTCGGGCCCAACAATCAAGACGAACTTGATCGACGAGCCGACTGCAACCGGCGGTGCGCCTGGAGTTATCTTGATACCATACCGTTGCTGCAGCTTGGACGCCGTACCGCCATTACCGGTACCAATTTGGTATAACGTAAAGTGCGCGTAATTGCCGGCGGGTGCCGTGGCCACACTACCGACAGTATATTTGTCTGTTTTCAACTTATCGGCCTCTGCCTGCGCAATTCCAGTCACGCCAGAACCATTCAGTACGGCGACTGGCGCGGCCTCGCGTACGATAGGGTCTGCCGATAGCTTTTGCTGGAGCAATGCTCGCAGTTCACTATAATCGTTGACGCCCGCTACCGGTCTTACAACGCTCATACCACTGACATTACCGGTCGTCATGATCGGGTTATCGCCGTCAATCAGGCTGATTGACTGAATATCTTCACTCTTTATGTCCTTGGCGAGATCAACAAGCGTGCGGAATTCTTTGGTCGCGAATGTCGTGCGAAGATTGTTACCAAGGGCATCAATAATCGCTGACACTTTACCAAAATCAGTCAGAACGCCTGCACTGACGGCTTTTTCACGAAGCGCCTTGATGATTTTTTGCTGGTTTTTCTCGCGGTCAAAGTTGGACTGCTCAAATCCATATGTCGGCGCCAAATCACCACGTGCCTGTGCTAAATACAGTGCATGCTCGGCATCCAGTGTGACCGGTCCATTTTTGTAATCAATAAAGTGGCCACTTGGCGGACATCGTTGTAACACCTGCGCACGGCTGACTTTACGATCACCAACACCACATTTCCAGTCAAAGTTACTATCCATCTGGCCGCGTGGGTCACGACTTTCAATAGTCACCGTAATACTCCCGCCGACAGCGTTTACCATCTCACGCATCACGGTATAGTTAACATTGACACCGTACTGGATATCCAATCCCATGATGCTGCCAACAAAGCTCGCCTCTTTGCCCAGTGCAGCCCGATCAGCATCAACGCCCGTGCCGTCGTGGACACAATTATAATATTCGTTAATCCTGCCAGCATAGCCCGAATTACAGGCTTGGCCGTATTTTACGTATAAGTCACGAGGAATACTGATCAGGTAGGCATTCTTTTTCGTCTGATCGATGCTCATGACCATCATTGAATCTGTCAAAGTGGCACCCTCGTGACCAGGATCATCCTCTGATGTTCCGACAACCAGTATATTACTGCGTCCATTGGCATCTTGCTTAAGCGGAACATTCTGGAAAACATCAAAGATACTCCCCTGGAAGACATTGTTACTCGCAATGATTGCCTTTATGCCTACATACGCACCGATACCAATCGCAATCAGGAGAATCAAAAGAGCAATGCGTTTTATCCATTTACGTTTGGATGATTTTTGGCCGGCATTTTTGCGACGAGCCTTCGATTGCTGCTTGTCAGGCTCATCGATTCCGCGCAGCGATTCATCAATTTCAGCCCGACTAATCTGACCACGAGCAGGAGTAAGCGCTTTAGGCTCACTTAACTCACGAGGCTTTAGCTGCTCGGTTGATTTCTCTCCACCAATGACACCGCCTACCCGACGATTGGGGCGACGCGGTACAAAGCCGTCCATAGATGTTTGTTGTCTCGCCATAAATACTCAGTCTACTATACAAAACTTTGACGCTTATGAATAGCCAATTTTGCTGGAGTATTCTATCTCAATCGCGTATAGTAATTAAGCATGGAACAATCATTCGGACAGCGCCACCCGTGGCTTAAGGACGCAGCAGGCCTTGTTCTTTTTGGTTTAGCAGTCCTCATCGGTACTGTTCTTATAAATACATACGTCTTCCGCAGCTTTAACGTCGAAGGACCAAGCATGGAAACAACCCTATATACCGGCGACCGATTGATCGTCAATCGCTTACCGGTCACCTGGTCCCAGTTGCAAAACAAATCATACATTCCTGACAGAGGCCAAGTCATTGTCTTTAAAAATCCACAATTTACCGTCGGCAACCCTGACGAATTTATCGTGAAGCGCGTGATTGCCTTTGCCGGTGAACGTGTCGTACTCAACGACGGTCATTACACGGTCTATAACGATCAAAACCCGAAAGGCTTTAACCCCGACGATGCCAACCATGGTGAACCGGGTAGTCCGACGACTGGCAACGTCGATGTTACTGTCCCAGAAGGCACGCTGTTCGTGAGCGGTGACCACCGTCAAGGTAATTATTCCTACGACTCTCGTAACGGCCTCGGGTATATCCCCCTTTACGACGTGGTTGGACCTGTGAGTATGAGAATCTTTCCGTTCACCGGTATCCGCGGCTTCTAATCTTTTTCAAGTAACCGCGTAATTCGTTCAAAGTCGCGATCATTACTGAAACTAATCACAATTTTACCGGCACCACGAGTATTCGAACGTATCTGCACTTTTGCGACTAATCTCTTGGCGAGTTGCTCGCTGGTTTCGGCATGCACTGTCGTGTTTGAAGTCTTTCCAGGTGTGACGGCTTTTTTAGACTTTTTCAGATCAACAATAAATTGCTCAATTTTGCGTGCACTCCATTCCTCACGGATGATTTGTGGCAAAACCGCTTCGATTACCTCAGGATCAGCACCGATCAGAGGCCTTGCTTGACCTTCGCGTAATCGTCCATCGTGCAATGCCTCACGAACACTTTCGGGCAGGCGTAACAGCCGCATCGTATTGCTAATACTACTTACTGACTTACCGCCAACCCTCACACCAATTTCATCAAGCGATAGATTGAATTGATCGCGTAGTTTTAAATATGCGGTCGCCGTTTCGAGAACGTTCAAATCCCTGCGTTGTAAATTCTCGATCAGTGATAATTCTAGCTTATGCTGATCGCTAAGAGTTCGTACCAGTGCGGGGATTGTCGCAAGCCCTGCCTTGCCCGCACTTCGAAAGCGCCGTTCACCAGCCACAATTTCATACATTCCATTAACGGGAGTGACAACGATCGGCTGGATCACACCGTGCTGTATAATCGACTGAGTCATTTCATTCAGCGCATCCTCGTCAAACAAACGTCGTGGTTGACCAGGATTAGGAACAATCAGTTCTAGTTTAATTTCCCGGAGATCACTCAACTTCTCGTCCTGCGCTGCAGTCGGATCAAATGATTCGTCAATTAATTCCGTCGGTATTAGCGACGAAAACCCGCGTCCGAGTCCAGATTTTTTAGCCGACACGTTCTACTACCTCCTTAGCAACCGCTTTATACGCCCGTGCGCCCTTACTCCAGCGATCATAGGCTCCAATTGGTACACCATGGCTAGGAGCTTCGGCCAAACGAATATTACGAGGAATCGTGGTTGCAAATACCTTATCAGCAAAGTGCTTTTTGATCTCATCATGTACTTGGTTGCTCAGCGTCGTCCGAGTATCCATCATCGTTGGCAATACGCCCAGCAGTTCCAGTGATGGGTTCATGCCCTTACGGACAAGCTTCATCGTTTCAAGCAGCTGCCCAAGACCTTCTAGTGCGTAAAACTCCGCCTGTACTGGCAGTAGCACGTAACGAGCCGCGATCAATCCATTGACCGTTAACAGACTCAGACTTGGCGGGCTATCAACCAAAATAACGTCATAATTCTGATCAATTGTTGCCAGCGCTGACTTTAATAATGTAAATTTATGCTCCATCTTTGCCATTTCCACTTCGGCGTTTGCCAAGTGAGATGTGGTTGGTGCCAAGGATAAGTTTTTATGTTCGGTCGATACGATACACTGTTCCATTGTCGCCGTTTGTAGCATCACTTCGCTCATCGTCGTAGGCAAGTTAGTTTTATCAATGCCCAGTCCGCTCGATGCGTTGCCTTGCGGGTCAAGATCGACGAGCAACACGCGCTTGCCTGATTTTGCCAAATAATAGGCAATATTCACGGCACTTGTCGTCTTGCCCACACCACCTTTTTGATTGGTGACAGCAATTATTGTCGCCACTGTTTATTTCCCCTTGTCATTTGTTACATTATAGCATGAGCATACTAAAAATCCCCGTTTTACCGGGGATTTTTGTTGAGTTATTTGATCGAAGAAATTTCGATCGAGCTGTATTTCTGGCGATGGCCAGTTTCCTTATGAACACGCTTCTTGGCTTTATAGCGAATGATCCGGAGTTTCTCGCCCTTTACCTCGGCCTCAACGACCTTGGCTTTGACGACAACCCCTTTGACTGTCGGTGTACCGACAGTGGTTTTGTCACCATCAATCACTAAAAGTGCATCAAGTGTGAGCTCTTTTGTTCCATCCGGGAGGCGGTCCACCAGGAGGGTCTCTTTTTCGGCTGCAATGTATTGTTTGCCGCCAATCTTGACTACTGCTTTCATATGGTTCCTTTTATTAATGCAATCGGTTGTTAATTGTAACAGATACGGAGCAAACGAGCAACCCCTAGAACAGACTCTACTGCCCCCGAACGATTACTTCGTTGGCATGCAGCCAATCATGGACGTTACCACAGTCCAGATATTCGCTCTGAGCCTTGTATACTGTCACAAAACCCTTATCGAGCACAAATTGACTGATTGGATCAGTAATGCGATACTCCCCCGATATCTCCAGCTGGCTATAGTTATAGATTCTTGTCAAAATATCATAGTTAAAGACATAATTAGCTGAACTGATTTGATTGCTCGGAGCTTGTTCTAGCGATGGTTTTTCGACAACTCGTTCAAATGCCCCCGTGTCCTCATTAAAATCAATCACTCCGTAACGACTGATTTGATCCATTGGTACTTCTGCAGACATGAGGCTCACGCCACCTTCAGGGGTAGATTGTATGAGATTGGCTATTTCCGAATTATTGTTCACTTCGTGAAAGAACGCATCACCCATAGCGAATACTACAGATTCACCTTTCTTCAAATGAGGATACACAAGTGCAACGGGAATTGCTGTACCATACTTTTCGTTCGAGTCTTGTTCTATATAGTGAAACACGACATTATGTGGCGGCCGTGCAAGCTCAGCAAGATCCTGTTTACCGTTATACGCCAAAAATTGATTCAGTCGTTCATTGTCAGAAAAGTACTGCTGTAGCTGGGTACTTCCCTTGTTGATAATGAAATATATTTCCGTGATCCCAGCTTTGATACAATCACGCACGACATAATCAACAATTGGCCTATTGCCTACCGGCAACATACATTTTTCGATCGACTTTGTGATCGGTAGTCGGCGCGTTCCCCAGCCAGCGACTGGAATGATAGCTTTTGTTACTGTTGGCATTCCATTATTGTACGATGCTTATGTCAAAATTGCGAGGTTTAGTCTTCTTTGGATTGCAGTTTTTCCATCCGTGCGTGGTTCAATCCATAATAATGAGCAATCTCATGCCATAACGTCCGTTTGATCTGTTCGAATAATTCATCTTCGTTACGAACAACCCGCAAAATTGAATGCTTGAATAGCGTAATCTTGTCCGGAAGAACGAATGTATAGTTATTGCCCCGCTGAGTCAAAGGAATACCTTCATATAAGCCTAGTAAAATAGCATTTTCGCGAAGTTTCATTTTGATTTTTTGCTCGTCAGTCGGCTCATCGGCCATAACGATAGCAACATTTTCCAGACCTTTTATATATTCCTGCGGCAACTCATCCATCGCCTTTGTAATCAATGAGTCAAATCGTTCGTCAGTAAGTTCGTACATACAATTATATTACTATACTTTATATAGTAAATCTAGTCATCACTAAATGTGAACCAATCAGGATCTTTTTCGATATCTTTGACAATGGTGCTCCATTGCTGGTTCAGTTCCTCGGCGGATGTATCACTCAGTGTTTGAAATGCCTCAGCTTCTTGCTGTTCAGCGGCAATCTCATCACCTAACCCGTTAGCGAGCGGGTCAGGTTTTCCGAATTGTATGTGATGGAATAATCTCATAATATTTGTATTGAATGGCTTATGCATTAATAATAGCATAAGAACTATAAAAAGTCAATTCTGCTACACTAGTGAGTATGCTTGCTTTTAATCACTTACTGGCTGGATCGATTGTTGCGACTATAGTGCCAGCTCCGCTTGTACCTGTAGTTGCATTCTCATCTCATTTTGTGCTTGACCTGTTTCCGCACGCTTATGGCGAAGAGCCGCCATATTCGCGATTTTTAAAGATACAAATCTTAATTGATGCAGCTGTATCGCTCTTGGTCATTGTGTTTCTTTTCTTATTATTCCCTAAAAACTGGCTACTCATTATGACGGGTTCTTTCTTTGGGCTGCTACCAGATTTTTTATGGATTCTATGGCGCAAAGGCCCCAAATGGCTCGACAAATTCCTCGACTGGGCCCATTGGATTCAGTGGGGCGAACGTCCGTATGGATGGATATTCGATGCCTTTTACGGCATGATGATGGTCATTATCCTCACTCAGTTTATCGCTAAGACCTAGAAACATACGGATTCTCTTTTATATAAAATCTCCATGGTACATCTTTAGCCTGGGAAATGCCTATCCGCGTCGTCTGAGTAATCAATGTTGACTGAAGCGGCGGCTGCGGAATAAGTCGCAGTTCTCCCTTGCGAAGATCGTGGCCGTTCATTGCTTTTCCTATGTTTAAAGCCTGACATAATTTAGCCGGTCCATTCGTCGCCTGAACCCCATTTTTCCCACGTCTATTTTCCATAATTTCAATGCCTTCAAGCGGCTCGACTGATCGGATGAGGACTGCCGCGCCATAACCTGCCTCGCCAACGACAATATTGCAACAGTAATGCATGCCATAAGTAAAATAAACATACAAATGACCCGATGAGCCGAACATTACCTCTGTTCTTGACGTCCGACCATTATAACTATGACTCGCAACGTCAGACTGATCATACGCCTCGGTTTCAACGATTTTTGCATGTAAAATCTGACCATCTATATAACGCTCAAGAATACACCCCAATAAACGCGGGGCTACTTCGCTTGCTGGCGCATTTAAAAACTCCAGATTCAGTTCGGATGCCACTTATTGTCATCGCCCTTATGATATTTGGTTTTGACAGCCTTCCAGGCAACGCGATGAGCTACCTCTTCACGATCAGCGTCTCCACGGCGCTTGCCGGGATCTTTATATTCATCATAGGCGCTATTGAATGCTTCTTTATAGATATCCTGCGCGTGAGACGGCAAGACGTTTTTTACACTGTTTGGTAGTTCTGAGACTTTACTGTACGGCATAACTGTTCCTCCTTGGTCATATTTTATCGCGAGAACATTACTTGCAGTATAAGATATTTTACAAAGACTTGGAAAGCTCAAGCTGACGCTTGATCTCAACCAAGAATTCACCTTCTAACAGAGACTTCCAGGGTAAGAACAAAGGATCTGGAAGTGTATCAAAATCTACCCACTTTTGATCTATAAACTTGTCTGGTTCATTAATCATTGGTTCACCATTATCCCAATCCGACATCATCCAAACTGTGAGACTATGTACCTTTTCGTCCTTAAACACATTATTCGTAAGTGCGGCAAATCGAATATTTTTTATGGCTACGCCTGTCTCTTCCATTACTTCACGTGCTGAAGCATCCTCGAAACTTTCCTGGTATTCTAGCCAACCGCCCGGCACAGACCAACTCCCGCTTCCATGGCTGCCCTTACGCTGTCCCATTAAGAATTTACCATCACGAAAGATAAAAACGCCGACACCAACACGAGGCAAGTTAGTATTTGTTAACGACGACATGCAGGTATTCTCCTTCGACCTCGGCTTCATATTGTTTATTGAGGGGTGATGCCATCGGTGCCCATTCTGCCGTTAGGGTTTCTTTTGTAATTTCGTCATGAAATGTATTAATTGCATCGTTCAGTTTATCGCTTCCAGTTTCAATTAATAGCCAGATACGATCATCAACATTCAGACCTGCACCTTTACGCGCAGCCTGTACATGGCGGATGATTTCACGCGCCAAACCTTCACGCTTCAACTCTGGTGTCAGTGTGAAATCGAGTGCTAATTCTTTACCTTGAACAACTTTTTTAACATTTAACTCTTCCGTTAAAATATCTTCGAAATTAACAAACTCGCCAAGTGTTGGAACAGTTACACTTGCTAGTGGTTGGCGAATTTTGAGACGTTCTTTGGCGCGCAAACTAAGTGCTTGGTTAACATAATCACGCACTGTTTCCATATCGCTAACGACGAGCTCATTGATATGCCCTACCTCTGGCCAATCCAATAGATGAACACTTTCGTCACCAGTCAGTTTTTGGTACAATTCTTCCGCCAAAAACGGTGTGAACGGCGCCAGTACCATACTCAACTGCACTAACACATAGTGCAGTGTAGTGTAGGCATTATTTTTATCAGTATCATCTTCGCTCTTCCAAAACCGACGGCGGCTGCGGCGGACATACCAGTTACTAGCATCTTCGATAAATGGCAAAATCGGTTTCATCGCATTCGGTAAGTCATACCCGTCCATATGTTTTTCAATTTCTTTAGTTAATTGATGAACACGGCTAACAATCCATTGATCAAGTGGATTCTCAAGCGATTCACTTGGATCTTTTAACTCACCATCAAATTCCCAACCATCAACTTCCGCATATAATGTAAAGAAATCGTACATGTTCCAAACCATACTAAGTTTACGCGCCACGTCTCCAACATCTTTATCAGTCAGGGAAAAATCTTCGCCATTAAGAACCGGGGAACTGAGTAGCAAGAAGCGCAAACTATCTGCCGAATATTGATCCATCAGTTCATTCGGATCAGTAAAGTTACCGTAACTTTTACTCATCTTGCGGCCGTCATTACCGGCTAATGTCCCGGTAGTAATAACATTCTTAAATGCATTACGACCAAAAAGACCGACATTGACGGCGTGAAGGTAATAAAACCAGGCACGAACTTGGCCAACATACTCCACAATGAAATCACCGGGGAAATTCTGTTCGAACTTCTCGACATTTTCGAATGGGTAATGGAATTGTGCAAATGGCATGCTGCCACTTTCAAACCAACCGTCGATAACCTTATCAATACGAGTGTAATGAACGCCGTCCAAATCAAATTCAATGGCATCTACCCATGGACGATGATAGTCCTCAAGTTCGACACCACTGAGTTCTTTTAGTTCTGCATAGCTACCCACGACTTTGATATGTTCGTTATCCTCATTGTCGATACCCTTCCAAACCGGCATGGCCGTTGCCCAGAACCGATCGCGTGATAGGTTCCAATCCGGCGCTGTTTTTACCGTATTCTCGAAACGTCCGTGTTTGATATGCTCAGGGAACCAATTAATGTGTTTGGTGTTTTCTTCCAGCATATGCGTCCGCTGGCCATCGATATCCATAAACCAACTGGGGTGAGCGCGGTACATCAGGCGATTACCAGTACGAGGATTATGTGGGTATTCATGCTGGATATAATCAATTTTCCAGACTACTCCACGCTCAAGCAGAGTCTTGGCGATCGTTTTATTAATAGCCCAGACATCCTCACCTTTCCAATCGCCTTCCGTGTATATTCCATATTCATCCAATACATGAACAACTGGAATTTTGTTTTCACGCGCCAAATCAAAGTCCTCTTCACCATAGGCTGGCGCAAGATGAACGATGCCGGTTCCAGATTCGGTTGTGACATAATCAGCCGCCCAAATCTTATGAGCATTTTCGCCTCGGTCTTCAAACAACGGTTCATAGCTCTCTCCGACAAGTTCTTGGCCTTTTAATTCACGAAGGACGCGATATTTGAGAATTTGATGTTTTTCATCCGTG
>CAYIQY010000021.1:0-15696 GCA_964365665.1 uncultured Candidatus Saccharibacteria bacterium
CAAGCTCACATTAATAAGCACCATACCCGCCGCAAACAGCCAAAAACTAATCGAATTGAGGAGCGGGAAAGCAACATCGCGTGCGCCTATCTGCAGTGGAACAATCAGGTTAATCAGCCCGAAAATAACACCCATCGCGACAAAAAAGATCATGATCGTACCATGCGCAGAAAATACTTGCTGGAACAAATCGGGCGAAATCGGACTGCTGCTACTGGTCGCGAACACCGCCTGTTGTGCCCGAAGCATCGCCGCATCAGCAAGACCACGGAGCAACATGATAATCGCTACGGCGATATACATCACGCCGATTTTTTTCGGATCAAGTGATGTCAGCCAATTACGCCACAACCAACCCCATTTCTTGAAATACGTCATCGCCGCGACGATGGCTAATAACCCCAGACTAGCGCCAGCCAGACCGCCGATTGTGACCAAATCGTGCGGTAATGCATCCAGGCTCAGTCGTCCCCACATTAGTGTTTTGTCTCCTCATACGCGCGGCTTTCGGTATTCGTCCCATGGCCGCTCGGCATGTATTTTTCTATAACCATAGTATACAGCTTCGGCTCGTGCAAATGATAGTAAGTAACCTTATTGTCAGTACTCGGTTTGGCTAGTTCCTGATAGGTTGTCCACTCAAGATGATTGTGAGCTTTTTCCTTACTTAGTGTTGACACCCACTCATCAAAAGCTTGACGATTTGGCATCGCAATCGCCTGGAAATTCATATCCGCATAGCCCTTACCACTGATATTACTGTTACTGCCGCGATAGCTGCCTGGCCGATCTGCCTGCAAGCTTAATTTGGCTGACATGCCAGTCATTGCGTAGGTCTGGGTTCCAAGACTTGGAATCCACATCGCGCTCATTGGGGCGTCGGCCGTCAGTTCAAAGTTGACAGGTGTCCCGGCAGGAATGCGCAATTCGTTCAGCGAGGCAACTCCTTGATCCGGGTAGAGGAATAGCCAGTTCCACTGCAAAGCGACGACTTGCACGTTCAACGGCTTCACATTCGATACGAGTGGTTTATAAGGGTCAAGCTGATGCGTACTGACCCACGCAACGACACCCAGTATCCCAATAATGACGATCGGAATTCCCCACCATAATGCCTCGAGCCAGCGATTGCCATCCGCATTCGGCGTATATTTTGCTTTGCTGTTACCTTCTCGGTATTTCCACGATATGACCCCAAGCATAACAAAAACCGGTATAACGATCACTGCACTAAGGAGCAGCGTGAATATAATAAGATCTTTTTGTTGAGCAGCTATAGGACCCTGAGGATTAAGAACTGCGATATTTTTACCGGCCAACAGCAGCCACGTACCGAAGCTAATGATCAATGCGGCTAGTACTATAATCAGCACAATTCGCCACGGCGTTAAAAATGATTTTTTTCGTCTCTTCATGCTCGTGCTTTAATCATACAACTAGACGACGGTAGCGCCAAGTTTGGATGTGACCGATTGAGTCACATTATTCATCACTGCCGATACTTCATCACCGGTCAAAGTCTTGTCTGTCGCAGTCAATCGGATACGCAAAGTGATATTTTTGGTATCACCGCTTTCCGGCTGATAAATATCAAGTGGTGTCACCACTGTGCCCAGTCCTGACACACGTAGCGCTTCATTGGCAGCCTGATTTACCTGTGCGTAATTAACTTTTTGGGGTACTTGGAAACAAATGTCGCGTTCAGTTGAGGGATAGCGACTGAGTGGTTGATAGCTATTGCCTGCAGCCCCGGATGCGCTATGAAGCGCGCGCGGATCCAATTCAAAGCCCGCTACTTGATCGGATAATTTGAAAGCTTTTTTAACCGCGGCCTTATATTCACCGATAATACCGATGTATTCGCCCGATGCCTTGTCCGTGACCATTGCGCTGCGGCGATGATCAAACGGTGCGCTTTCGTCATAACCAGGATCGGTATCAATTGGCGTATAAACGAATTCCAATTGCAACGAGTGAGCCAGATAATCCAACATTTTTTTGGCTTGATAGTATGCGGCACCGTCGGTTGTATCGCCGCTAACAGTCAACGCCAGTAGATCCGTTTCTTTCGGTGTACCATCCTCGTCCATGCCAAACATTTTGGAATGAGTTTTGTTAATTTCAAATAGTGCGAACTGGCCAAAACCAGCTTTACTGTTCGGGTGTATTAATGCCAGCAAACTCGGTGTCAATGTCACGCGGTAGTATTGTAAATCCGGACTCAGGCTATTGGTAATTTTGTACGAGTTTTCAATTTTTTGACCGGCTTTTTGCAATAAGTCGCCGTGTACAAAACTATATGTTAGTACTTCATTTGCACCTGCACGAGCCAAGATTTTTCGAATGTGACTACGAAACTCATCAAAACTACTTGGTGATACTGCCGTAAAGTCACGTTTCGGCAAACTAGGATTAATATTATCGAATCCATTCAAGCGGCCAACTTCTTCGTCCAAATCCTCGGATATATGAATATCAGCGCGCCAATATGGTGGAATAGCGGTAATAACGCCTTTATCGTTCACCGATACGTCAAATTCAACGTTCGTCAGCGTCTGAACAATTTGTTCCGTTGTGAAATCACTGCCAAGCGCCGTATTCATATGTTCAGCCATCGCATATACTTTTGGAGATTCTTGCTTGCCTAGATATGTATCAGCAACGTCGCTTGCTCGATCCGCGCCTGCTGACAGGCGTAGTAGATCAACCGCTCCTGCAAGCACCGGTCCGGTTAATTCGGCCGGCTGACCCTTTGTGAATCGCGTGATAGCCTCACTAAAGATACCGTGGCGGAATTGAGTATTGCGTAAATTAAACAGATTAAAGGACGCACATTCGAGCAATATGTTTTTGGTATCATCACCAATCTCAGTGTCGCGTCCGCCCATCGCACCGGCTAGCGCAACGGCTGTTTCACCATTCGCGATGACAATGTCGCTTTCATTCAGTTCGATTTCTCGGCCATCAATCAACACTAACTTTTCACCGGATCGACCGCCACGAACATGAATATCAATTTGTCCGTTATTGACGGCTTTCAACTTGTCATAGTCAAACGCATGCAGTGGCTGGCCGGTTATCATCATCATATAATTCGTCACATCAACAACCGCACTGTGTGATCGAACACCAACACGTGCTAAATAGGTGCGGATCTCGAGTGGTGACAGCTGTATATTGCTGTCAACATTTGTCAGTACAACCGCCTGGTAACGACTTGATAGTTCCGGGTTGTCAATCGTTACTTTTGGCGTCGGCTCATCGCCTTCTTTTGGCGCCCATTTGACCCCATCCAGCGTAAAAAGAGGTGGCGTTTTGAAAGCCTTGCCCTGAATACCAGCGACTTCACGTGCGAACCCGACGATACCAAATGCGTCAGGACGATGTGTCAGTGATTTGTTCTCAATATCCAACAGATAATCATCTAGTTCGTAGGCTTTCGCAAAACTTTCGCCTGCTTTTCTTTCATCCTCAAGTTCCAATATCCCCGTATGATCATCCCAAAGTCCAAGTTCTTTGGCACTTGCCAACATACCGTTACTCATAACTCCGCGAAGTTCGCGCGAACCAAGTACGAACGGATCGTTGCCGACAGTTTCAGGAACGGTACTGCCCGGTGGTAACCATGCAACCGTCAGTCCCTCACGGACATTCGGAGCGCCGCAAACAACTTGGACTAAACCTTTGTCATCGCGTTCGACATCTTTCACAGTGCCGCCGTCATCGATTTTGGTGACATTCAAATGATCAGTGCCTTCGATTTCCTTGCACTCGACAACTTTCGCAATAACAACGCCTTCATATTTTTTGCCAAGATCGACGATGTCTTCGATTTCAACCAACCGCGACCCTATTAGCGTTGCGAGTTCATCAATAGGCAGATCGATATCTGTATACTTCTTTAACCAATTAACGGAAATAATCATGCGAATTTCCTCAAAAATGCTAATTTACCAGATTCGAAATGCCTTACATCTTCGATGCCGTATTTCAGCATGATCATGCGGTCAATACCACCCCCCCAAGCAAAGCCACGGTATTTCGTCGGGTCGATGCCTGCTGCACTAAGAACATTTGGATGTATCATGCCACAGCCGAGCATTTCCAACCAGTCACCTGATTTGCCGCCGATTGATACAGGCTTTTCAATCAAAAATTCAAGACCAGGTTCGACAAACGGAAAATACGCTGGCTGCGTTTTGATGGCAAGTTTTTGGTCATAATATTCTTCGAAAAAGCTTCGCAGAGTCCCAAGCATCTCCGCCAAACTGGCATCATTACTGACAAATACACCTTCTTGTTGGTAAAAGGTATGTTCATGCGTTGGATCAACATCCTCATTCCGGAACACCCTCCCATAACTGACGCTTGCGATCTGTCCACCAGCTTCTAATTTTGCTTTGCCCTCTTTGAGTACGCGGTTTTGCATCGTACTGGTATGTGCGGGTGGAATAAAGCCTTCCTCGGTTCGGAATGTATCATAGCCATCGCGTGCAGGATGACCTTCGGGGAAGTTCAATGCACCGAACATATTCCAGTCATCATCCAACTGGCGTGACTCGTGTGCTTCAAATCCCATACGAGTAAAGATATCGATGATTCTTTCAACTTCAAGAGTAATCGGATGCTGGGTACCATTTTCAGTAGGTAGCAAGCTGACAGGCCTACTATTTACATCCCAAGGCGCAGTGACATCAATCGGTGCCATACTGGCTTCAGCCAGTACCGCTTCGCGTTCGTCAACCGCAGTTTGTAATACCTGTTTTAACTCATTTAATGCGCGGCCAGCATCTGCGCGCTGTTCTGGTGGCAAGGTCTGTAATTCTGCCGCTAACGATTTTAGCTCAGGCGAACGCAACACCTCATGGGGTTGGTTACTAGACTGGATTCGCGCTAACAGTTCGGCGCGCACTGAATCGTGATTGCTCATCAAGCTAAAGTATAGATTAATTTAGCCCTGATTGCCAGAAGCGATAAAGTACCAGATGCTCGCCACAACGATTACGCCGATGATCACTATCCATACCCATGCCAGGCCCGTGGTTTGTTTGGTACCTTCCATATATGCCGAATCATCGACGCCATCAGGCCGTTCAGCCTCTGGATCAACCTTTTTTTTTGATTTTTCACTTAACTCTGCAGCCAGACGCTTTTGGAGTTCACTACGATTTGATTCTTGGTTTACAAATAATCCCATAACCTCATTATACTCCCTAAAGTCCCTAGGTAATGTGCTTGAGGCTAGTAGTCGTTTTCTCCTCGAGAAACGGACCGAGGCCGTACAAAAGGTACGGTGAAGGGAGCATCGCAGAGGAAAAACGGCTAATAGCCCAAGAGCACCTCAGAAGCGGCAAGCTTGCTTGTCGATCCTGTGGTGCGACACATTGGCTAGGTATGTTATACTATTGGCATAATTCTTTATAAGGAGGGAATTCCATGGCTACGAAAAAAGCCGGCACTACTGCCAAAAAGACCACCCGGTCAAAAAGCCAACCTGCAAAAGCAAACGTCACAACGGTAAAAGCCGTTGAAACTAATAGGGCTGCGTCAAGCGGACGATTCGGACTGAGTGATCGTCGAACCGTTCTAGCCGCAGCATTAATCGGTGAGTTCATCGGTACATTTTTGTTAACCTGCGCATTCTTGGTTACCAAAGGTGAGCCACTATACATGGGCTTCGTGCTCGTTACATTGGTTCTCATGGTCGGTACCCTTTCAGGTGCATACCTTAACCCAATGTTGACCGTTGGTGCATGGGTTACCCGCAAAGTCGGTCACCTGCGTGCCGTTACCTACATCGTGGCACAACTGCTCGGTGCTGGTGCAGCGTTTGTCGTATTGTCTGCCTTCATCGGTGCTAACGGTGATACATCATCAGCAAGCGCTCTTGGACAGCAATCACCAGAACTGTTCAAACTAGCCGTTCTGACTGAGAAAAACCACTGGTTCGTCTTCTTTGCCGAACTTCTTGGTACTAGCGTCTTTGCATTCGCTGTTGCCGGTGCACTCCGTGAAAAGACTGACCGTGTTGCCAAAGCCTTCGGCGTTGGATTTGGTTTATTCGTCGGTGGTCTCGTTGCCGGTGTTGCTGCCAGCTACGTAGCAGCGAACGTTGCATTGAACCCAGCAATCGCCCTAGCTGCATCAGCAGTTGACTGGGGCAAGATTGACTGGTTCGCAGTTGTTGCCTACCTGGTTGCACCACTTCTTGGTGGTATCATCGGTTTCGCACTTCGCGACGTTGTCGAAACAAAATAGCCGAGTTAGTAGTTTGTAGATTGTAAGTAGTAGATAGTTAAAATAATCCCGCCTACACGGCGGGATTATTTTTGTGAATCTATTAGCTCAACTATTCTTGTTCTCTGCATCCAACTCCTTCTCACGCCGACGAAGCTCCCTGACCAAATATGCATTCGTATAGACCTCTGATAACATCCAGCGTTCCGTACCAAGATCGACGAGAACACCTTCTTTAACCAGCCAGGCGACATCTTCATCACTATAACCGAGTGTTTCGTCAAGCGAGTATAGATCAAGGGCAAGATACTCGTGCGGATCTCTCATTTCGTCAAAATAATAAACCAAACAACCAATTCTTCTTTTGTCATCATCACTATACTGTTCATAGGTTTCAGGGAGCTTGCCAAAATCGGGATCATCTCTTACTTTTTCCGCGATACGACTAAAAACAATTTCATCGACCTCCCAGTCCTCTATGGGTCGGTCGGGAACACCATATTTCCGCCACCGTTCAAACTGCATCAACTGAAACGCATCGACGACGCCATCAAAATCATCATCTCCATCTGATTGATAATCAGGCTGATAACTGGCCAGAGCTTTCCTTAAAAGCGCATCTTTTAATTCTTTTCTTCTGGTTTCATCGAAGGTTTTGTACTCCCCAAATGATATGCCCATGACAGGCATATCGATAAACTCAGGCCTGTAAGGAGAACTTTCTTTCATATGTTTATGATAGCAGACAAAAGAATCTTCAAAGATACAGTACTATTCATCATTTGCAGATGGCTTGTCGAGAAGGAGCGGCTCGACGCTGCTGTCAGCGCCAGCGATCTTCACAATATCTTTATCGACTTTGCCCAGTTCTTTGTGGGCGTTATTAAAATGACTGACGGTTGTTCCAAGTGAACCACCAAGCTTTTGCATGAATGTTTCAAATCGGCCAATGTGTTGTCCTAGTTTACCGACGCGTACTTGGATGTCTTTGGCTTGCTCTTCAATCTGCAGACTGCGTAAGCCTTGTAATACGGTTTGTAGATACGCCATGAAACTCGTTGGGCTGACAATGATCACGCGCTTGTCGCGAAATGCGTATTCAATCAAATCTTTACTGCTCGCACCAACATTACTAATCAGGAGATCGTAATAAAGCGCCTCACTTGGAATGAACATGAATGCGAAATCCATCGTATTTTCGCTGGGGCGAATATATTCCGATGTTTCGTCTATGCGCCCTTTCAGGTCAGCTTTTACTTTCAGTAGCAATTTGTCGCGTTCAGCCTTGTCCTGTGTTTCTACCATACGGTTATAGTTTTCTAACGAGAATTTGCTATCAATCGCGAGGATTTGATCGTTGTCCAAAAAAACCACCGCATCAACGATCTTTCCGTCACCGAATTTGTATTGCATTTGATACTGTTTCGGCGACAAGACATTTTCCAACACGCTTTCGAGGTAAAATTCGCCGAACACTCCGCGCTGTTTTGGGTTTTGTAGGACATTTTGTAGAGTCTTGAGTTCGGTCGCCACATCAACGACGCGCCGGTTCGTCTCGTCCAGTTTTGCCAATCGCTGCGTCACGTCAGCTACTAGTTTGGCACTTTCGCTTAATTGTTTTTGCATTGATGTCTGCATTGATGCATTATTACGCTCCAACTTCGTTCCCATTGATTCTTGCAACTGGATAATAGACCGGTTCAGTTCGGTTACATCAGTCTTGATCAAATCAACTGATCCGCCATTTTGCAATTCGCGCATACGAATATTCATGAGTACGATCACCAGCGCAAAGCCAACGATCACAACCACTAGAATAACCCCAAAAATAATCAGTTCCATAAGCGTATTAATTATATAGTACCGGCAACAAGCGCGCTAGTGCGACAACAATGACAACGATAATCACCACAGGCACAAACGCTCGTGGCCGCACCAACCATGCAAAGGCAATATAACAGATCGCGTACAAAATAACCGTCCAGGCCAGCGCCTCAAACCATGGTAGTCCGGCAGTCCAACCACTCAGCCCCCATAAACAAACCGCCGAGGCAATCACAATTAATAGTGGACGGTAAACACTCAATCGCACTAATCCCATTAGCCCCACAACTGCCGCAACTACCGTCGCGATCACCCCAGCTGTATCGGTTGCGCTCAAACACATGCCGTTTGTCGGATCCCCGCAAAATAACGGCACGAGCACCACTTGTCGTACGAGCTGTGTCGCGAGCCACATGACGGCGCCCAGCGTAATGCCAAGCAACGCAATCTGCACTATTTGTTGCGCTCGCAGATCAATCAAGCCTCCCCACCGATTTGACGATTCTGGCGTATCGATATCACTCATGCCATCTCCTCTGTTTTGTCTATTTTACCATCAGATCGCTTACAAGGCAAAATTAAGTATAGTAGACGATTGATCATAAAGATTCACAGCCCATACCTCTTACCAATTTCTTATTCACTACATTATGTCCGCGACGCCATGATGATATAACAATCCGCTTTGCTTCTTGTTCTACCATCAGCTACCTCCTGTCAAATCAATAGATTGTGACAGTAGTCGGACATAATGTGTATAGAGAGTTCATGATTGGTTTAAATAGACTTGCGGTGTTTTATTGCAGGTGCAGTCAAATACCACCCCGCGCCAGCAACTGCGACGAGAATACCGCCAATTACATCAATCGGCGTGTGTACAAGCGCCAGCACTCTCCCAACACAAACAAGTACGACGAGCGTCACTAAAATCGTTGTCAGTATACGAGACCTGGTTTCGAACCACACCGCGAGCGTAATCGCTGTTACGAATAGTGCATGATCAGAAGGAAACCCTGGGTTATTTAAGTACGCCGCCCCCGGTGCTACACCCAACAGCTCAAACGGTCGCTCACCAATTGGTTGGTAGAGCGTTGCCATTAATTTTGCCAGTAGTAACGCTGTCAACCCGGCCATCAATATCCGGCAGTATGCCTCGTAACGATTTCCTGAAGGCACTTTGTAAATCAAAGCATAAATTCCGATCAAAATAACTGGAATCACGGCGCCATCGGCAATCAATCGAATAAACGTTTGCATCAGGGATTAGTATACGCTATTTGCTTTCAGTTATACAAAAAGCTTCTAGTATAAAACTGACGACTTTCACCTCAATTCCTATACTATACGTCTACCGTAAAGACAGCCGACGAATCGCTTGTTATAATAGAAGCATGAAAAAAGCCGGTGTGATATCCAAGGATGTGTTCTCCACCCCACGCATGGAGGCTTTGACTGATGGTGTTTTTGCCATTGCGATGACGTTGTTAATTCTCGATATTAACGTTAAAGATTTCGGTGACATTACCAGCAGTGCTCAACTATGGGCAGAGCTTGTTGAAAACAACACGGGGCTCATCAGTTTTACGGTTAGTTTTTTGCTGCTCGGTAGCATGTGGGCTGTCCATATGCGGCAGTTCGAGTATATTAAGCGAACCGACCGATATATGACCATGATCAATAACTTGCGCCTGCTAGCCGTGGTCTTCGTGCCGCTTACAACAAGCATCGGGGGTGCCTTTTCTAATACAGAACTCGGCCGCGTGCTCTTGCCGCTCAACTTTCTTGTCCTTGCTGTCATTACCTATTGGGAGTGGGTATATGCGGTGAATTCCGAACATCTTGCCAACAAAGTTCCGGATAAGATAAAACGTCAAGCATCAATACGCAACTTAACTATCGTATTTATTGGCTGCATCGTCACAATACTTTCAATCTTTATTGAACAATGGGCATTTCTTGTTTTTATCATTATGCCCCTTCTGACCAGCTATTTACAAAAGAGATTTGCTTAGTTCTCGATTATTGCGAGAACATTTCCGGCTGGATCTTTGAACCATGCAATATTGGGACCCATATTCGCGGCATTGCCTCGTAAAACTCCCTTTTCATCCTGAGCAGCTGGCATATTGTCGTAACGTTCCATGACAATACCGTGGTCTGAGACGAGATGATCGACAGTATCATCGATATCCGCAACCACAAAGTTAAGAACGGTAAACGTTGCCGGTTGATGATCGGGTTTTTCATAGACGAACAGTTGCGCCCCACCAGGTAACTCCAATTGCAGCCCCATGCTTTCGTCCGAAACAACAAGTCCTAGCTTGTCAACATAAAATTCTTTGGCTTTAGCAATATCGTCAACAGAAAATCCGCTAAATGTACTGAGTGCTGTTATCATAACCCCCTCCTATTTAGAATAAAATACCTACTCTTATAGTAGCACTTACGAGCGCCCATGTCTGTCAATGTGAGATTGGCATCGCTATAATAGGAAAGCCTCGCCCACAAGGAGCTAGGCTCTACCCAGGGCGAGGTTACACCTCCTAGTACGTTACTGATGCGGATGCTCGTGTTCACCGCAAAGCGGCGTAGTACAGAGAAAGTCACTGGTCGCGGCGCCACACAAATGTGATGCCTGCCTGCCGCAAACGGAACACTTTGTTTCCAGATGCGGTACGCAGTAAACTGCGTCACTCAACACCTTTGCTCCACACTCTCTGATTCCCGCAAGCTTGAACTTACATCCTTGGAGAGTCGTCGCTCCAAAAAGACCCAACATATTCCCCTATCCACATTGATAACACCCGGGAACTGCATAATTAATAATAACAACCAGGCAAAAACCTGGTTGTTATATATCTAACTCAACCTCTTGGAGTATTTAAACGCCGAGAGTCTTGAGTACATTGAAGATCAAAATACCTGGCCAAACGATAGCCTGGGCAAATGCCCATACAAAATCACCAAAATCATCAGCGTGTTGAGCGAAGTAGACAAAAGCACCTACAAACGCAACAAATGCTGCAAATCCTGCTGGTCCATGTTGATTGATAATTTTCACAGATTTGTTATCACTCTTTGCCATATCGTATCCTTTGTTTAGTGATTTCAGTATACCACTTAAGTATAGATATCAAGCTACTGAGCGCCGATTTTCAAAACTTCGCCGTCAATCTTATCTCTAAAGTATCCATCATGACTGACATAAATAATCGCACCCGAATACTTGCCTAACGCCGTTTCCAGTTCTTCAATACTGGGTAAATCCAGGTGATTCGTCGGTTCGTCCAAGATCAAAAGTTGCGGGTCATTGGCGAGCATCGCGATCAATTGGAACCGTGCCTTTTGCCCGCCACTGAGTCGTTTGACAGGTATTTTGCCGTCGCCCTCTGTGAAAAGATAGTCGCTCATAAGGTTGCGAATTTTCGTCGTACTGATTGAAAGGTCACGAGACAGATACATTTTTTCAACGGCCTCTTCCAGGGGTAGTTCAAAATATGTTGGCGAGACTTCTTGTTCATAAATACCAACTCGGACTTGTTTATCAAGCGTCAGTTCACCGTCAAATTTCGTGACTGATGGATCATCCAGTATGTATTTAATAAGAGTCGTCTTACCTGCGCCGTTACGCCCGCGAAATTCAATCGCCTCGCCCTCGCGAAGATCAATATTAATGCCCGTGAACAATGGTGATTTGTAACCAAGACTCAGGCCACGCGCCGATACTAATATATGTTTACTGCGCGATTCGTCATTTTTCAAATTGATTCTGACATTTTTGGCTTTGAATTTATCATACTGTGCGGCGGTTTTGTAATTCAGATCAGACACTGAATCTTTGTCGATCCAGAAGGTTGGTTTTTCTTTTTTCTGCAGTTCAGCCAGCTCTTTTCTCGAGTTTTCCTCGAGTCGCTTGAATCGTTGGATAGTGCTTGGATTACGAGATTTTTCTTTGAAGCGTTGGTATTCGATAACTTTGGCTTTCAAATTGACGATGCGTTTTTCAACCATCTCAAAATCATTCATTTGACTACCGGTTGATACGGCATTTTGTTTCAAATAAGCGTCATAATTGCCTTTATAACTCTGCGAGCCGCCGTCTTTTATTTCCACGATCCTGTCGACTTCTCGCAAAACATCGCGATCGTGTGTAATAACCAAGACCGATTCGCGCGTCTGTTTCAACCAATCGATGAACTGCTGTTTTGCAATATAATCCATATGGTTGGTTGGTTCGTCAATCAATGCCAAGTGCGCATCAGAATGCATGATTTTGACGACTTCAACCAGACGCTTTTGTCCGCCTGATAGCGTCGTAAATTCCTGATGAGCTATATCAGGCAATTGAAAATTATCTAATTCACGTTCAATTTGCTCTTCGATTTGGTAAAAACCTTTGTCGTCGAATCGCTGCAATGCTTCGCTGTATTCGTGAATCTTTTTCAGGTCGTCGCCCATAGTCAATGGATAGGTTTCAATAATATGACTCAGCGCTGAATATTCGGGCAGACCCTGGAGGATGTACTGCAGCACCGTCTTGTCACCGACATCGTGGTATTCCTGCTGTGTGGCGACGATGACTGCACCAGGTTTATAAATAATATCACCGGTAAAATCCTTGTCCGTTCCCGCCAGAATTCCAAAAAGGGTTGATTTGCCGACACCATTCCGTCCGATAACGCCGATTTTTTCGCCGTCATTAATAGTCAGCCTCACTTTAGACATGAGGGATTTTGATCCAAAGGATTTTTCGGTAATGGTAATATCTGCAATCACAACTTACCAATAATAACACCTTAGACCAGTAAGAGCTAACCGAGGTGAATTAAAAAGTAACTCTTTTCACTTTTCTAACAATTTTGACCGTTAATTCTTTGAAGTAAGCGAACTCATCACTCTTTCTATAGATTAGGTAAAAGATGATGCTTGGTACAGCGACGCTGAGTAGGACATCAACCATTAATTGTTGTAATGCGCCAGGAACGCTTATAGTCCGCGACAGTGCAAAAGTGATCGCGCCAGTCGACAGAGCAATAGCTAAATGTTCGATAAACTCAAGGTAGTAGTTTTTATATGATCGTTTGAAAAGCTGAGTATACACGTACTTTGGATAACTATACAGATGAAGCAAGAGATTACTGCAGATAGTTCCCATGAATACGCCGACCAGCCCAAAAAAATGCAAAAATATCAGAGAGAATACGAGATTAACGATCAATTCAATGATAGGAACGAAACGGTCTTGGTGAAAGATTCCGGCCGCTTCTTTGAAACTATTAATTGCTGATCGAATCAAATGAAGATAGAGGTTTATACTCAATGCTACAAGTACATCAAATGGTAGCACGAACTCTTTACCTAGCCATGTGGTTACGAATTGATCCATTGTTACGAGCAGACCAATCGAAAAGATACTCCCTATCCAGAAATTGACAAACCTGACACGTCTGTAGGCGTCAAATGATTTTTTAGCACTACTTGTGACTAATAGATTACCTACACTCGCCGTGACTGAGTTAAATATTTGCCACACTATGCCCGTAATCGCACTAATAATAAGAAAGTAATTGCTAACCAATCCGACTGTTTTAACGCCAAGGAATATTGAAATGATGATACTATCTGTGCCAAAGATCGCAAACTCACCAATTTTATGCAGAAAGAGGGCTCTTAGCTTTTGAAATATGTCGTCTTTAGTAGATTTATCAATTGGTACTATTTCGCCTTTTTTCAGAAACGCATAACGCCTATTAACAAACAGAGTCGTGACGATGTTCTCGATAATATGCATGACGACTTTGATAATCAGATATAGATAAAAATCTTTAGTGGTCAGAAGTACCGTGATTTGCAGCATATTCACAATAACTAAATAACCCATGTGGATAATGCTTATTATGTAATTCTTTTCATCCGCATAAAGGATTGATCTCTTATATGCCAAAAGATACGTACAAACAATATCGACCAGGAATAGCAAATATATGTAGTATACGTTCTCAAGTATGTTCACATCACCGACAATAACGCTTATAAATGGCATGATTGCCAGGCCTATTAATGCAACTATAACCGCAATGATTCGATACCCGTTTTTGTAGAATTCCATTATTGTTTTTATTCGCGCAGTATCACGATCCGCAAATGGCTTATATAGGTGATAGATAATCGCCGACCCAAGTCCCAGCTCGACGATTCCCAGTGTTGAAACTATGCTTGTAAAGAGACTATTTATACCTAAGTATTCAAGTCCCAGGGTATCAATAAATATTTTTTGAGACAGTAGACCAACAATGATGACAATGACACTCAACATCACTGAAGCAAATACGTTTACAACTGAGTTTCTAGTTCTCACGCTACACCTTATTCCTAAAATACCTTTTTGTAGCAAATAGGTTTAGGAGTAAGCCTATGCTGACAAGCGAAACGGCGGCATATAGTCGAATCTTCTTCACAGATTCTCTGTCTAGTGCGACTATCTTACAATATTTCTTAACAATAGTCTTACACTCTTTATATTCCAGAACGTATTTACTCTTCTTTTCATCCATCGCTAAAAGTATAAAAACTGCCTCCATAAATAAGCGATTACTGGACGCGTTTACGATACCTGGGTAGCTTTTCTTGCATACAATATCTATATGCTTCGCAACAACTAGTCCATCCAAACGTTTTAGAGAGAATGCCGAATGTATAGCACTTGCCTCATGTACGCGGTAGTGGTATTTTTTGGCAGAGTTGACCGCTACTTTCCGTGTCTTTATGAAAACATTGAAGTTAAATAAAAGGTCCTCACCGATTGCAATATTTTTTGGAAATCCAGTATCGTCCAGTAGCTCTTTCTTATACAGTTTTGCAACGGGACCATTCGGTATTTCCTTTTGGTACAGCATGTTACATATGGCTTCATTGGCTGGAAGAATTGTTACTTCGTTTCCAGAACTGACACTCAGGGTATCATTTGCGCCTTGAAAACGAATATACTCACAAATTGCTATATCGGCGCTATTTTTAGTAATGCTTTCATGCAACAATGAAAGCATATCTGTCTCGATAGTATCATCACTGTCAACAAAGGTGATGTAATATCCAGAAGAAGCTTCGATTCCAGTATTTCTCGCAACAGAAACACCTTTGTTCTCTCTGTGAATCACTCGTATCCTTTTATCTATTTTTGCGTATTTATCACAGATTGCCGGACTGTTGTCGGATGACCCGTCATTAACTAGTATGATTTCAAGATTTTTATAGGTTTGATTAATAATAGAGTCTATACATTCTCGTAGATATTTTTCAACGTTGTAGACCGGTACGACTATAGTTATTTTTTTCATTTTTGAATCTCCAAAGCTTGGTAATATAGCGCTTCAATGTGCTTCACCTCGTCGCTCATATCAAAACCTTTTCTTTTTATCAAAGCTGTCGTGTCGTGCCTTTTATATTTTTTACTACTTATATCAAGAATTCTATCAACCCAAACATCAGTTCCAGTGTGTAAATCAATGAACTCCAAATTATCCGTCACCTTTGCCACAGCTGGTACGGCACCTGCGCTTGTCAAACACCTTAATCCAGCCGCCTGCCCTTCAATCAGTACAATTCCAAGCCCTTCATATTTCGACGGAAATACAA
>CAYIQY010000022.1:0-15506 GCA_964365665.1 uncultured Candidatus Saccharibacteria bacterium
TCGGTGTCATTGGTTGGTTTTCGGCAAACCATCGCAGTGCTGGATGCATGTTGTCGACAGGTGTGAATCCAGAACTGATAAAGATCAGCAGCAGGAGTATGTAACTAAATGCGCCTGCGCCTTCCATCGTTTTTGCAAACAAGCCAAAGAATATTGCTAGCCACGTTGTTGCAAGAGTAAAGAGCACGGTGAGTGCGATAAATAACAACCATTCAACGATTCCCGCGTCAGAACGAAAGCCAATCAACAATGCGACAATCAATACCAAAAAAGATGAAAAAAGATTGGATAGTGTTGATGACAACGCATGGCCGCCGAGTATTGAAGACGACGCAACCGGCATCGTTTTGAAACGATTGATGATACCCTTTTGCAAATCCATACTGACGCGTACTGATGCATAGGCAATGCCGCTGACCACGGTCATAATGATAATTGCCGGGGTAATGAAGTCAATGTATTTGATGTCGCCAAGTGATTTTTGAAATGAATCACCGAAAACATAAACGAATAGCAACATCATAGCGATCGGCGTAATGACGACGGTAATAATCGTGTCCATACTGCGCGTCGTGTGGCGCAGACTGCGTCGTGCCATTGTCCATGTATCATGTATCATACTCATGATTTTTTCTCCTTGCTTTCGTTAACAATTTTTAAAAATACATCGTCAAGGGACGGAGCCTTTTGAGCGAATTCCACGACTTCAACATGTGCATTTTCCAATTTCGTGAGCAATCGTGTCAGCTGTGCGACAGTACCATCGGTTGTGACAGCCAAAGTCAACGCTTCATTGTCCGCGGTTGTTTCGTAACTTTTTAGTTGATTCATTGCTGCGTCCAATTGATTCTGATTGCTAAATTTCAACTCAACTTGTCCTTGAGGCAATAACTTTTTCAATGCCTGTGCCGTACCTTCGGCAACGATTTTGCCTTTGTTCAAAATAGCAATTTTGTCAGCCAGTTGATCGGCCTCTTCCAAATATTGAGTAGTGAGGAAGATCGTCGTACCGTTATTCGCGAGTGATTTGATTGTCTCCCACATGCCATTGCGGCTTTGTGGATCCAATCCGGTTGTCGGCTCGTCAAAAAAGATAATCGATGGGTTGCCGATCAAACTCATGGCGATATCTATTCGTCGACGCATACCGCCGGAATATGTTCCTGCGCGCCGATCGGCAGCATCTTCAAGATCGAACTGCTTGATGAGTTTGTCGACCGTATCTTTCGAATTTTCGATGTGACGCAAATCACAAATCAACTCGAGGTTTTCACGACCGGTCAGTATGTCATCCACCGCTGCAAATTGTCCAGTCAAGCTGATATGACTCCGTACATCACTCGCCTGTTTTGATACGTCATATCCATTAACACTTGCCGTGCCGCTGTCGGCATTTGTCAGCGTGGTGAGGATATTGATAACGGTGGTCTTGCCGGCACCATTGGCACCGAGTAAGGCAAAGATCGTTCCTTTTTCAACGTTGAATGATACACCTTTCAACACGTCGACCTTTTTGAAAGATTTGTGAAGATCACTGGCAGTGATTGCTGCGGTCTGTTTTTCCATGACTTATTATCCTTTTTGAATCTTTACGTTATCTAAATTGGCTTTGGCGCCTTTTAACAGCGCGTAGGTAATTTTGTCCATGGTTGCGCCATCAAAAACAGCATGTTTGGCATCGGAATGGCGGAATGACACATCATGGAGTACGGTATTTTTGAATGATGCTTTCCTGAGTGACGTACTACCAAAATTAGTACCGTTTAATGTCATATTGTCGAAGGATACGCCAGCCAAGTCGGAATGGCTGAAATTGGTGCTGTCTAACGTTGCGTCTTTAAAGGTAGCTCCTTTGAATGCGCATGCTTTGAGCTTGGCATCGGTCAAATTGGCGTTGTCAAAACACACGTCCGAGATATCACTGCCAGCAAACGTTACGCCGGTGAGATTAGCGCCCTTGAATGAAGCCTTTCGAAGATCTGCCGCCCTGAACTTTGCGTTGGTCAGATCAGACCCATCAAAGTTTGATTCGGCAAGCGAGCTAAAGCTGAAGTCGGCATCTACAAGATTCGTATCGGCGAGGTCACTTTGTTTTAGTTCTGTTGATGAGAACTTTGACTTGCTCCGCTTTGCCAGTTTCATTGTTTCCCTGATCATTTTGCCAACTGATTTTTCTTCTTCAGGCTCTTGCTCTGATGTGTGTCCGACTTGTTCCATGATTTCCGACACATCACCAAATGAATCGATAGTTGCTTGGTAGGCTTCATCGTCGGTTTTACCTTGTGATTTGAGATCCTGATATTTTTCCGTCAGGTTCGCGAGCAGTTCCTGTTCGACATCCTTGCGGGCGGGGAAGTTGCCGTATGGTCTGAATGCGTCGTCCAAAAATGTCTTTAATTTCTTTTCCATGATATTTCTCCTTACAATAATTCCTTTAAAATTTCTTTCGCTTTGTTCCAATTTTGCTTGTTTGTTGCGTACAACTCTTGGCCGGATGCGGTGATGCGGTAATATTTCCGTCTGCCACCTTGCGTCTCACTGCCCCAATACGAACTGATATGGTTGTCATTTTCCAGCCGTTTCAGGCTCGAATACATCGTCGCTTCTTTTAGTTCGTATTGTTGGTTCGATTTTTCGTATACCAATTTGGTAATCTCGTAGCCATACCTGTCGCCGTCCATCAATAGTTTGAGGATGATCGTGTCAGTATGTCCACGTAATAAATCTGATGATAGTTTCGAATCAATCATAACTACAGTGTATATCATATTACTATGACAGTCAAGGTAATTATTAACTTTATTAATAATTAATCAATGTGATAAAGATTGAAGTGTCAAAATTAAGCTTTTTCTAACAATTTGTCAGTTGTATATGTATAATAATTTCTAATGAAGAAGCTTAGTAGTAAAAAATCATTGGGCATATTTTTCGCAATTTGTATCGTTTTTATCTCTGCATTCCTTTTGATAAAAACAGTTAGTGCAGATTCGTGGGCATGGTCAAGTGGTGTGCCAGTCGTGGAAAGAAAAGAAAATGCTTCTTCAGTCTGGGTGAATCCGTGTCAAGCGAAGTTCAATTCTGTGAAAATGGAGGTAGCTATAGATGGAACCGATAGTACTGTAGTACAAAAAAGTGATTGCCTCATTGCCGAGGGTTCGGCATTTAAGCTTCTCAGTTTTGGCAACTATCAAGGCCTAGCGATTCAATTCGATGGTGATCTGAAGGCACACTTGATTCGTGGCATAGGCTGCGAAAGGTGCATATATATGCCAAGTCGAGATACCCTGATAGCGGTAGAGTCGAATAATCAAGTAAGAACTGGTCGTGTTGCTATTTATAAAAACTTTGTTAGTAAATTACAACTGAAAAATACCCTTTCCCTCAATCAGCGTTACTATGAATTTAACCAAACACAACCCGATCAGCTCATTAGTGATATCGCTCCATCTGATAAATATACTGACTATATAAAAGCTATCCAGCGCTCATCAAATGACAAGTGGCTAGTCGTTGAATTTGCAGGAGATGGTCTATTTAGGGTTGATATGGATACGATGCAAATGTTGAAGTTTTCTGATTTCAGAACGGCCTATTGGTCATCCAATCCTACGATTGAATATGATATTACAGATGACGGACAACATATTGCTGTTTTCGGACACGATACGCCTAACGCGATATACGACATTGTTCCGGGGTGTGGAACCAGTATGCCAACCACAGCAAGCGCTAATGATCTGTATCAATCGCAACAATCACCATGCCCGCAGTTGGACATTCCTGCTCCTGGCGGTATTGTCGCCAACAATACTTATATGCCTCGCCTCAAAGAGACCTTCCAGCCGCAGTTTAGTGATGATGGAGGCGAAATTAGTTTTTATGCGACGAGTTATGACGCTTCAATCTCTCCGAGACAAATTACTCTACGTGCGGCAAATTATATTGGATCAGCCCCGCTTGATTATTTGGCTTTGGGTGATTCTTACTCAAGCGGCGAGGGTGATACAGAGAAAACCTCCAGCGGAGGAAAATACTATCTGCAGGGCACAGATATTGCGGGTGATTATACAAACGGCATACCGTATGGGAAATGTCATGTGAGTAGTCGTTCGTATCCATTCCTGCTACGTGCGTCGGGTAATCTGGCTAATGAAAAGATGAAATCAATCGCCTGCAGCGGGGCTGTTACTTCAGATATTGATGGCTGGTCCAGATTGGCCGACGAAAACGGTAATTATCTCGGACAAGACAAGGGCGGCGGCGTGCCACGGCTGAAGGGCATAGCTGACTTTACGCAATTACAAGAATCCGCCAAAGAGAACTTCACGCCTGGTCAGGTGCAACAGATTGAATTTCTCAAGAAGTACAAACCGCGTGCTGCTACGCTGATGATAGGAGGAAATGATGTTCGCTTTGCGGATATTCTCGATAGTTGCATAACAAATCCATCACTACCGGGAATACCGTGCGATTGGGCGTCTAGCGACCAAAACGATCCATCGTCCCCAAGTCTGGAATTTATTGGTGTAATGATAGAGGGCCAATATAACGCCCTTCGCCAGGTTTACGCGCAGCTCCGTCGGGCATCGCCTGATACCAAAATTTACGCAATCGGTTATCCGCAATTCATCGACAGCGCCTCGCAGGCTTGCCCGACGAATTTCGGGCTGAATCAAACGGAAAGATCCATGATCACGAACGGCGTCTCCTACATGAACCGGGTCATCAAGGCGGCGGCCAGTTCGGCAGGGGTCTACTATGTTGACATAGAGAATAGCCTAGGCGGTAATATTTTGTGTGGTGCTGGCGTGGGATATTCGTATGTCAATGGCACCGCAACTGCTGTTGCCGGACAACTCGGGATAAACTCATACGAGAAGCAAGAAGCCTACCATCCCGATGCTAACGGTCACGATGCAATTTTTAATAGAATCAATTCCGGACTCGACGAACAGCCGATTAACACATTCGACGGCTGCAACGAAATCATCGTGTGCCCGGATGCGGAGAACAACACTTATCCATCCATTCCGGAATTTTTCAATCCGGATTCACTAGGCGATAAGATCGTCAAAGCCGCGGACTTCGTACAGTCAACTGCCCAAAACATCGGTGATGGCATAGCGAATGTCGTCAAGGGGGCGCAGATTGATATTCACGCGCCAGCGTTTACTTTTGGAGGCAACGGCACCTTGGGTATACAAATCCACTCGAACCCGATTAACCTCGGCAACTTTCAGGTGTCAGACGATGGATCATTGGACGCCAATGTCACGATTCCTGCAGATATAACTGCGGGCTATCACACGCTCACATATTCGGGGCAGACATATTCAGGCGAGCCGATTGAGTATGTTCAAATCATTCTGGTACAAGGTCAAGATCCAGATGATATCGACGATGACGGTGTAGAAGATGATAGTGACTCGTGCTTATTCATAAAGGCCAGCGAAGCTGACATTGACAAAGACGGGGTTGACGATGCCTGTGACCCTAATCTGGGCGACATGCCGCCGACGCCATCTCCGTCGCCTAGCCCTTCCCCGTCTCCAACTCCAAGCCCTAGCCCTACGCCTCAACCAACACCAAAACCTTCTGCAATGGAGATTATCATTAATGCGATTCTCGCACTCATACAATTAATATTCAACCTGTTTAGAAAATTACTGTCTCTATTCCATTTCTAAATATATGGTTCGCCTGATTCTGCTATACTAATAATACTTATGACAAAATCAAAAGTATCAAAACAGCTTCAATCACAAGAAAAGAATGCCGTGCAGCGTTCAAAGAACACACCCGTTCGCAATAAAACGGGCAAGATTGGTAGGCTGAAATGGAGTCTATTCATTGCAATTGGTCTTTTATTTCTTTTATTCATAGGCTTTGTGCTAGGAATTAACCAGTGGGGGGTAAAGTATGTTGAGTGTGGAGGAGCACCTGTTATTGCCACGTCCAACCTTGCAGCGGCAAATTCTAGAGGAATATATATAGATGACAAAGATTACGCGCCAAATTTCTTCGATTCCTATAGATGCATGACCCCCGAAGAAAAAGCCGGTAAGCGCTACTAAGCTATGTCTCAACTAAAAAAGCGTATGGAACAACGAAAGCAATAGGACTTGCAAAAACCTATCCATATTCTCTATATCTCTGGTTTTGGTGATAAATACGACCGGATGAGGTTGCGGCTACTGAAATGGTGGCGGTTCCGTGGTGTGACAGTGGAATTAGTGCCGATGACATGGGACGCAGGGACATTCGAACAAAAGTTAGCGCGGATTGACAGGGCAATTGACCGTGCAAGAGGCAAACGCATCGTCATCATCGGCGAAAGCGCCGGTGGTAGCATGGCGGTACATATGTATGCCAGGCGGCCGGATGATCTATATAAAGTCATGACCCTGTGCGGTAAAAACAGTCATCCCGAAACGGTTAATCCGCTCTATTTTGAACGCTCACCCGCTTTTAAAACATCGATGGAACGGTTGAATGAATCACTGGCGCAACTAACGGATCAGCAGCGGCAACGCTTCGTATCGATTCACCCGCTGTATGATCCGTTAGTACCGGTTCGCGAGACCATTCTCCCTGGCTGTCGCCAAGTGCGGCTGTGGGTTGTGGGGCACTTTCCGGTAGTCGTGTTAGCGCTGACTGTATTGTCGCCGCTGGTAGTGCGATCTGCGCGCCGTACATCCTAGGATGAAATAACATATTTCTCATGCTTGCGAATTGTAAAGACGGTGGTACAATTCGGATATTAAGGTGTAATGAGGAGCAAGGCATGACCGTATTACATGAAGGTGGTATCAATAAAACCGGTGGCAAATACTGGACGTACGAAGAGTTTATAGCGGAAGAACGTTCGTTAAATATGCCGCTCGCTCGTAGGATTGCAGGTCCAATCGTTCGTCCTATTCGCATTGCGAACAGGGCCTATAACGATATAGCTGATCTAGAAGTATCTCCTGATGAAACCGATCCTTTGGATTGGGAAAATTATGCGCTTTGCCGACAGATTCCTCATGAATTGTTTTTTACTGATGATGTCGAACGGGCTGACATGACTGACCAGGAAAAGAAGCTGACTAGTTTTATTAAAAGCGGGTTGAATAAGATGGCGGAGAGAGCTTGTGAACTTTGCGAGGTATCGACTCAGTGTCTCGCTGCGGCAGAACCCGTCCGTGACGGTCATGGAGTTCGTGGCAGTATGACACATACTAAACGTGGAGCTTTCAAAAGGCAAGAGTCGGAACCAGAACCAACCGATTAAAATAATTTCTTTCATTTGATATTTTGCAAGGGGTAGTGGGCGCCTTTTTCAATCCAAAAAGTATCTCCATAGTTGTCTATGCGAAGCCACTTGGGACGGCTAGTGTCCGGGTCTTTCGTCTCAAGAATCATAAAGTTTTGGCCAGGATGATGGTGACTGGGAAGGCTTATGGTATGAGTGAAGCTGATCACATCATACTGCTCTTCTCCTTTTTTTGGGTCGTACATATATATCACGTGATGGATGTCATCGCGATCAGAGCTATCCAGGCTAACGTTTGAACGTAGCACCACCATGCGTCGTTCATCATCTTCTCCGATGACGCCACATGCGTTGACATGATCATAACTGACGGTTTCACCGTTAACCTGTTCCTCGATCGGTACACGAGTTTCAGGATGAACATGCTTTTTGTAAAATACGTGGAAATCTAATGGGAGAGGCTCGCCATCGGATAATAAAGGAATTTCGGGTGTATTCAATTGAGAGATGGATTCGGAATTATATTGCGGCATAAAAACCTTGTGCTATAGGTATACGCCCGAGCAACAAAAAACACAAGCACCAACAGATATGAATTATATGCTATAGTGTCGTCAATATGAGTGAAACGTATGAAATATCGATGCCAAGTCCTATTGATGTTCATATCCATTTGCGCGAACCAGGTGGTATATCAGAGACGATTGCTTCGGGGACAGAAGCCGCTCGGCGGGGAGGTTATCAAGCGGTATTTGATATGCCAAACAACCTGGGGCATCCAACATGGAAAGCATATGAATTAAGAAGGAAGCATTCGATTGCTGAGCGATCTGCGAATGTTGATATTGGGTTTTATGCAGGGGTCGATCTAGATGATCCTGATTTTCATGAATTATCTCAGATGATAGATGATGCGGCGGGATTGAAACTTTATATGGATCATACGACTGGAAATACCAAGGCATATGATCTAGAGGTTGCTCGTCCGATTATCGATCGCTGGATCAGCGAGGCAAGAAAAAAAGAACTGCACGCGCCGATACTTTTACATGCAAGAGAAGGTGTCGGATTTGAAACGGCAGATTATATCGCCCGACAAGAACATCCTGTTCATTGGTGCCATGTTGCTACTGCAACCGAAGCGGCGATGGCTGCTGATTTAACCAAGCGGTACGGTCAATACTTTACGGCAGGTGTGACGCCCCATCATCTGACCATGACAGATATAAACGCAGATTTTCAACAAGGCTGGAATGGTGCGAGGATGCAGCCGCCACTTGGTAAAGAAGTCGACCATGATGCATTACTATCTGCATACAACACTGGGACTTTGCAAATTCTTGAAACAGACCATGCTCCGCATATTGAAGAATCAAAGATAAAAGCCGAACGGGTGAATCCAGAAGGAAACACGGATGCGAACTGCTTTACATGTTTTGGCGTCAGCGGGATTGAGTTTGTCGTGCCGGTGATGATGGCGTTAGTGAGACGCAAAAAGATAGAATATGAGCGTTTGGTTGATTCTCTTCATGACCAGCCTAAACGAATGCTTGGCATCGGAGAAAAAGCTCTTAATGCACAAACAATTTGGGAAGTCACACCTACGATAATTGGGGAAAATGATGCAGTGGGGCAATCGAGGAACACTCCATATTTTGGTTGGATGGGTGGAGCAAGGTTGGTAGGATTTGAGAATAAAGACCGTTCACAAATTATCAAAGCGCAGTCAAGAGTCTGAATAAAACAGAGCCCCCGGAGGGGCCCTGTTCGTTAGGGTCTTCCGGAGGCTTATGCCAGGGCGAGTTTGGTGTACTCATCCCGCATTTTCTTGATGACCTTTGGACCCTGAGTAGCGATGGCGGTCACGACCTGGACTCCTTTGCAGCCTACCGTGAGGCTGTGCTTGATGTCCAAGCCGCTGTCGATGCCACCCACACGGATGACACCGATGCGATCATCAAGGCATTCATAGAACGTAGCAGCGTCGCCGAGGCTCAACTGCTTGAGTGCCTTGCCACCGATGCCGCCGAACGCGCCCATCTCTTTGCTGTCCACTGCACCTGTTTCGTCTGGCAAGAGAGCCATACCGTTTGGGTAGGTGTTCATAGTTGCTACATACTTCAGCAACCCGGCGTGGTCATTGAACATGGAAGCTACTTCGCGTAGCTGGTGCTTGTCGCTGTAGGGCGACACCTTGATGCCGACGATTCCATCGCGCGGTGGGCACTGCGACAGAAAGCTGTCCATGGCGTCGATGTTGAAGCACATCACTCGTTTGTCCGTGTTTGGACAGCCGCAGTTGAACTCAACACCAGCGCCCCAAGTGCGAAACCGTTCGTACAGCTCAACGTACTCGTCGACATTAAAGCCGGCGATGCTCGCAACGAGCTTGGGCGACCGGGCTGGTCCAACGTTGTCGACGCCGGAGTTTGGCATGCCCAAGTTGTTGACGCTGTAGTCGGGATCGTCGAAGTATTCGAGCTGCCCGCCCAAGACGCGCACCGTGTTGCCTTTGCGCTCCTGCAGTGTGATCGATCCAACGACAGCTAGATCGACGTAGGGCAGAACCGAATCGACATCAGGACGATCGGGGTATTTGAACAGGCCCGCACCACTCATCATGAGTGGGTAGGGGTAGTCCTCTTCAGGATTCCAGGTAGGGTTGCTATCACTCATGATGCTCCTCGGGTCGTAGGTACAAAAAAACGGCTGATGCCGCCTATACGTAGGATAATTGCTTAACAGATATATGTCAAAGTTGGGTGGTTGGTTCACCCGCGCGGTAGTGCATGCGCGGGTGAACCGAACCCATCACGAGAGGAGAGTTTTGAATCCGCCGTGGTAGTCGGGATTCTCTGCCTGGAAATCGTTGCCATGGCCGACATCGGCGACGATCGGCACACCTTCGATACACTGCAAGCAGTGTTCCGGCAGGTATGCCTTGAAGTCGACGCTGCAGAGCGCCTCCAATCGCGGTACGCCAAGCGACTCTTTGGTTGCGCCTCCACGATTGCAGACGCAGCTGACACCGATGACATTGCCATGCCACTTTCGAACTTGCTCGACGACCTTCATGACCGTGCCGCCTGTCGTCAGCAAATCCTCGACGATCAGGACATTCCGGCCCTGGAGAACATTGCCGAACCCGGCACGCTCGAAGGCGAAGTTCTTCTCCTCCTTGTTCGTGCTGGCTTTTTTATCCGCCCACAGGGCATACTGCGCGTCGGCCAGATAGCCGGTCAGTGCTGCCAGTGGAATACCGCCCGTTGCGGCGCCAACAACTGTGTCGAATTCATCGTTGAATTCTCCAGCGAGCGCCGTACAGACCTGCTCCATGACTTGGACTTTCGGAAAGAGCATGTCCATGTTGATGTAGGCCGGACCGTGTTTTTTCGAACTGTACACATAGTGGTTGCCATTGCTGCCGTCATCGACGGCGCCAGCGTTCACAAGTGCTTTCATGACATCCATGTCGCCTCCTAGACGAGTGGTTCGATCTCGGCCGCGATTGCGTCGAGATTTTCTGCGGGCGTGCCGGCTCCCTGGGTGATCGGTCGCCCGATGACCAGGTAGTTAGAGCCGTTCATGATGGTATTCGCCGGTGTATCAACACGTTGCTGATCACCGGTGTCGCTTCCGGCAGGCCGGACGCCAGGGGTGACCAATGCAAGCACATCCAAGAACGGTTCGTCGCGGATCGCGCTCACTTCAAGTGGTGAACAGACCAGGTGAGTAAACCCGGCCTTGACCAGTTCGGTGGCGTAGACCAGAACCTGTTCGGTGCTGGTCCGGTTGCCATATTCCAGCTCGATTGCGGCTGGAGACTTCGAGGTCAAGACGGACACAGCGCAGGGTTGCACGAATGCGCAGTGGCATGCATCAGCGAAACGTTTGAGCCCGTCCTTTTCCTCGGAGCTGATGTCGTAATCGAGGTTCGACAAACCTCCGCTTGCCATGCAGTTGAGCATCCATGGTTGCGCTCGCCTGGCGTGGATCTTGGCGATCGCCTCGAGCTTGCTCGGGATTTCACTGATCTTGGCGTCGTCGAACACCTCGATAGCCCGCTCACGCAGGATCTCAAAGACGTCCCAGTCATTGCCGTCGACGAACGTGCGGTCGATCTTGATGCGGCGCAACTTCGGCATCTGGTCGAGCCAGTTGACGAGCGTTGCCACGTCATTGACGTCAGCGCTCCAAATGATACGGTCATACGGATCAGACATGCCGATTCCTCTCGTGATGGGTTTTTAAGGATCGAGGTACGACCTTAACTACTTATCATACCGATGATGTAACAGAAGTGAAACCATGAGCGGCAACGGGGAGAAATTGATGTGTTACAATGAACCCAAAATGGACGTAGTGTTTGAAGATTATCATCCGGGAGTTGCACGGGAAGCGCGCAATAGACGGCAAGCGAGAGCTATGCGAATGTCTGCATCGATTGCTACAAAAGAAGTTGTTCATACACCGCCTGTACGTAAACCCGCAGCAAAGCCAATACCAATAGCGGAGCAGTCCATCCAAATGCCTATGACCGATGAGGAATTGGAGAATGCGGATACCCCATGTAGATATACCGATCCTGAAATCTTTTTCCCAGATGATGAAACAAGTGTTTTATCAAGAGAGAAAATAGTGAGTGCAAAAGCGATTTGTCTAGGCTGTGAAGTTGTGAGTCAATGTCTTGAGAATGCTTTGGGGAGAGATGAAAAACATGGGATATGGGGTGGTATGACGGAAGATGAACGCAAGGCTCTACAGAACAAAGGCCGTCATCGTGGACGAACGAACTTAAGCCTCTAACGGCTAATATTTGGTATAATAAAAGTACATCCCCGCGATACACACTGGCATTTGCAAAGCGTCCCTCCGGTGGAATTATCATTCGTCGTCTTCGGATTTTTGATTAGAAACGGATCAAAAGAACGGGCGAACAATTCATTTCGTTTCAGGATATCTCCACGAAGTACGAGCGCTAGGCGCGAGCTTTAGGGGGAGGGGTGAATTTTTGAATTCACTTCAAAAATGAAACGGAGGGGTAAGCCCCTCCTCGAGGACTGACATGAATGATGAACTATTTTTGAACGAACGAATTGATGTGTTGGCAAAATTTGGCACAGGGTTGAATCCATGCGTGCCGATAAAGTTCCGGCGAGCCAACGGCCGCGAAGTCGTGATCAGCGAGATTGGCCTGCGACACCCGACGATAAAAGGCCGCCGGACTGTTCATGCATTTGATGTGACAGACGGCGAGGCAGATTATCGGATCGAACTGGATAGCGAACAGTTGACATGGCATTTAACACGCGAAGGTGATCGGATGTGAATGGCTACAATACCGCACAACCGCTGATCATGCATATCGATCTGAACAGTTGTTTTGCCACGGTCGAACAGCAGGCGAGGGTGCAGTTGCGTGGGCGGCCGGTGGCGATTGTGAATCGGCGGACTGACCAGACGATGATCGTGACAGCCAGTTATGAAGCCAAGGCGATGGGCGTGCAGTTGGGTATGAAACTGCGCGATGCGAAAAAGATTTGTCCAGGACTCGTCGGCGTTGAAAGTGACCCGGCGAAATATCGCTACGTGTATCATAAACTACTCGACATCATGAATGATTATTCGGCGCACGTGACAATGAAAAGTATTGACGAGGGTGTGATTGATTTTTCACAGGCGCCAATAGCTATCCGCGAACGCGGGTTGGAAGTAATTGGTCGGGAAATCAAACAACGACTGCGGGATGAGATCGGCGTTGCGATGCGCTGCAATGTTGGCATTGCGACGAATCGCTTTTTGGCCAAGACTGCGGCCGGACTACATAAACCCGATGGGATGGACATGATTACAGCTGATAATCTGCGTGATACATTAGCCACATTGGAACTGACCGATCTAACTGGAATCGCTGGTCGCAACGAACATCGACTGAACAGCGTTGGGATTTATACGCCGCTGGAATTTCTGGATGCCGATCCGAAAGTCTTGCACGATATGGTATTCAAAAGTATCAACGGCGACCAATGGCATCAGCGGCTACGCGGTCATGAAGTTGACGATGTGGCGACGACGATCAAGCGCGTCGGGCGACAGTATGTACTAGATCGGTTTGATCTGACATTCGACGAAATTCTGGATCGGCTGCATCATTTGTGTGAATCTGTCGGTAGTCGTATGCGAGGGCAGGGACTAAGCGCGCGCGGCATCTATGTTGGGACGCGGACATTCGGAATGGAAGGTGACAAGCGGCGCAATTATTGGCATGCGAGCTATGTAGCATTGACGCCGTTTTTCAGCAACGAGACGATTTATAGTTTGGCCAGGCAATTGTTCGTGAATGCACCGCCGAATATTCGCGATATCAACGTGCACTGTTACCTACTGCAACGCGAAGAACCATCACAGACAAGTTTGTTTGGCGATCAGATCGCTCGTGAACGTGCAGTGACTGATGCCATTGACGATATTAACGAACGATATGGCGAGCACACGGTGCATGCGGCCAGTACGACCAAAACGGGTCCATTCGTCCAAACCAAAATTCCATTCGGCAGCACGCGCTATCTCTAGTTGTATACTAAATAGTAATGCGTTATGTGGTTGCAGTCAGCGGCGGTGTGGATTCAGTGGCTTTGCTACATATGCTCTTCAATGGAAACCTACCAAATACAACCTACCAAATACAACCTACTGAACTAATCGTTGCACATTTTGATCATGGGATTCGGCCAGAGTCTGCGGCGGACGCACGGTTTGTAGCTGAGTTGGCTGCGAAATATGAATTGCCGTTCGAGACGAAGCGCGAAGAATTGGGATCTAAAGCTAGTGAAGAATTGGCACGAACCAGACGCTATGAATTTCTGCGCGGGTTAGCTAAAAAACACAATGCAAAAATTGTGACGGCACATCACTGCGACGATGTGATCGAAACGATTGCTATTAATCTGACTCGTGGAACCGGTTGGCGCGGGTTGGCAGTACTCGACAGCCCGGATATCGAACGGCCACTGCTTGATACGACCAAGCCAAATTTGATCGCTTATGCCAAGCAACATAAATTAGAGTGGCGTGAAGACGTGACCAATCAAGATACAAAATATCTTCGCAATGATTTGCGACAGAAGCTTTCGAAGCTTGATGATTCCTCGCGCCAATTGCTCCAGCGCTATCGCAATCGTCAGGTTGTTTTAAGGCATGAAGTAGATAATGAATGTAAGAAGCTGATAAATAAATCCCCCTACTCGCGTCACACATTTATTACCGTACCGGATGCCATTGCTCTTGAGCTTCTGAGGACTATATTTATTAATGAAGTAGGCGTAGGTCCGACCCGTCCACAACTTGGTCGAACGCTCCACTCTATCAAGGTTCTTGGTAGTGGTAAACGATATGAAGTCGCCGCAGGCATATCATTACGATTTACCAAAACAAATTTTGTTGTGGAGGTTGCCGCCAAGGTGGTATCATAATAAGAGTGAGAAATGCTGAAAACCTGTGAGTGAAAGGAATTGATACTGATATTATGGCAACTAAAAATACACCACCGAAAAATAAGCTGACTAACTGGGCGAGGCTGGGTCTATTCTGGGCGATTATTGTCGTCGCAGTGTTGACGCTATTCGCAGTTGTCGCACCGCGTGAGAATCTCAAAGATGTGCCGGTGGCACAGGTGATTGAACGCGCGAACAAAGGCGACATTGCCAAGATCGAAGGATCGGGTAATGACCTAAAGGTGACGCCGAAAGGTGAAAAGAGTCCAACTGAACGATCATATATTCAAGGCGGAGTCAGTACGCTGATTCGCGATAATATCCTGAACGCTGATGGCAAAAAGACAGTTGTTGATTCGCCACCATCACAAACTGGCGAGACATTATGGAACCTGGCGATTATTATCGTGCCGGTCATTTTGATCGCTGGATTCTTTATGTTCATGATGCGTCAGGCACAAGGTCAGAACAATCAGGCACTGGGATTTGGTAAATCAAAAGCCAAACTATACGGTCTCGATAAAGAAAAAGTTGTCTTTGACGATATTGCCGGCAACGACAATGCCAAACAAGACCTAGAAGAAGTTGTCGACTTTTTGAAACATCCGAAAAAGTACGAAGAAGTCGGCGCTAAAATTCCCAAAGGTGTGTTGTTAATCGGCAGCCCTGGTACGGGTAAAACAATGCTGGCTCGGGCAGTTGCCGGCGAGGCCAACGTGCCATTTTTAAACATCTCCGGTTCGGAATTCGTCGAG
>CAYIQY010000023.1:0-14297 GCA_964365665.1 uncultured Candidatus Saccharibacteria bacterium
GCGATTTATTCGCCAAAGCCAAAAAGAATGCTCCGGCAATTATCTTTATCGACGAAATCGATGCCGTCGGCCGCAAACGCGGTAGTGGCATGGGTGGTGGTCATGACGAGCGCGAACAAACCTTGAATCAGATCTTGGTCGAAATGGATGGGTTCGAAACGGGTACCAATGTCATCGTACTGGCAGCAACAAATCGTGCTGATGTTCTTGACCCAGCGCTTTTGCGACCCGGTCGCTTTGACCGACGCACTAATATTATGTTGCCTGAACGCAAAGACCGCGAAGCAATTTTGAAAGTACATTTCAAGAAAAAGCCAACCGATAACACGGTTGACTTGGACAAACTGGCTGCCAAAACCGCTGGTTCATCCGGTGCGGATCTGGCTAATATTGCCAACGAATCGGCAATCATTGCTGCACGTGCGAACCGCAAAAAGATTAGCAATGATGATCTGACCGAAGCCTTTGAAAAGGTTGCGATTGGTCCAGAGCGCAAAGCCAAGATCATGAGTGATAAGGAAAAAGAACTGACTGCCTATCACGAAGCTGGGCACGCAATTGTCGGACATGTTCTTCCTGATAGCGACCCAGTCCATAAGGTCACTATCATCCCACGTGGTGGTACCGGCGGCGTAACATGGTTCTTGCCACCTGAAGATAAAAGTTATACCAATGTCTATGAATTCAAGGATATTCTGGCACGTGCAATGGGTGGCCGCGTTGCCGAAAAGATCATCTATGGTGCTGACGGTATTACGACTGGTGCTGGCAGTGATTTGCGCAAAGCAACCGAGATCGCTCGTGACATGATCATCGAACAGGGTATGGGCAGTAAGTTGCGCGACCAGGTATTCCACGACGATAGCGGCGGCATGGTGTTCGACAAGATTACTCACGAACGACCGTATAGCGACGACACCGCTAAAGAAATCGACCACGAAGTCGAATCGCTGATCAAAGAAGCGTCGCGTCGTGCAGAAATTGTCATCAACCACAACCGCAAGAGTCTGGACATATTAGCCAACGCACTTTTGGTTGAAGAAACAATTGATGAAAAGACCGTTGAGAAACTACTAAAAAATACGGAACTACCAAAGGAAGCCCAGCTGTACGCAGCCTAAACAATAACTATGGGACGAGTTAGAAGCGCCGTCGCCAGAGCCAACAGCCGGGTGTCGATCCAATTGGCAGCTGGCCTGCTGGCTGGCTCGACGTTCTTGTCCTTGCTGTTCGGGTTCTTCCGGATGCGTCTTCTCAACGGTAACTATTATGATACGTATCCGACGGGTTACGACGCCTACATTGCCGCATTCACGGTGCCGGATTTCATGTTCTTTATACTGGTATCCGGTGCATTATCCGTCACATTTATCCCAGTGTTCAATCAACGATTGGGGAGCGGTAACAAAAAATCAGCATGGGAATTATCGACGAGCGTTATAAATTTCATGGCAGGACTCACACTGATTGCCAGCGTGCTGATTATGATTTTCGCTGAACCACTTGTTCGCTATGTGATCGCGCCGGGACTTAGTGAATCGGGTATTGCGCTTGCGACAAGCATGATGCGAGTAATCGCCGTCAACCCATTCCTATTTGCCATCGCGACGGTGATTGCGAGCATTCAGCAGGCAGTGGGGCGATTTACCTTTTTTGCACTCGCGCCGATTCTATATAACATCGGCATTATCATCGGCATCACTGTTTTTACAGGCGGCATTACGCTATTTGGTGTGCAGGTTTTTGAAGGCGGAATTATGGGTGTGGCACTTGGTGTTGTCCTAGGATCCATATTACAGTTGATTGTCAGTACAGTTGGCTTGATCGGCCTTGGGTTCGATTATCGGTTCAAGATTTTTTGGAAAAACAAAGGTTTTCGCCAAGTACTGCGGCTGCTACCTGCCCGTTCGATTGATCAAGGTATGGATTATGTCGTCGGGATTGTCGAAACCAACCTGGCATCGCGTATGGCTGCCGGTACGCTAGCTGCATACAATCAGGCAACAGCACTGCACATGGCGCCAATCAATCTCATTGGCGTAGCGATTAGCACGGCGGCCTTTCCGAAAATGACCGAACGCCTGAGCCAGGGGCGGCCAGATTTGTTTCGCAGTGAACTGCAAACTATTATCCGCGTGATTGTTTGGCTGGCAATGCCAGTCGCTGCGGTGACGTTCTTTACTCGTGGTTATTTGGTCAACTTCATCAAAAATGGTGGTGACGCACTCATGGCCGGGCTGCTTGGATCTCTTGTTGTTGCGATATTGTTCCGATCGATTTATTTCATCGCGGCACGAAGTTTTTATGCGCAGCAGGATACCAAAACCCCACTGTTTATTTCGCTGTTTGCGATTGCGTTGAATATCGGGCTTGCCGTATGGTTTACGATGACTCTCGACATGGGTGCCTACGGGCTGGGTTATGCGCAATCAATTGTGGCAGTGGTTGAAGTAATTGTTCTATTCGCCGTTATGAATCGGCGCATCATAGGGCTTATCAATATCCAGTTATTTCGTGCGTTCGGACGCATGGCGATGGCAACTGTGTTGACGTCGATCGTATGTTATACGATGGTGCAATTGTTCCAGTTGCAGAATGTTGATGCTAGTTTACTGGCGACACTTCCAAAATTTGTTCTGATTGTTATCGTCAGTGCGGCAGTCTATCTTTTATCCAGCCGTCTATTTAAATTGGATGAAGCTGACCCGATTATTCACAAACTTGACCAACTGCTGTTCGGTCGAGCTCGCTAATCTGTGACTAATCTGTCATAATAGAGCTGATACATGGATCAGACACAAATCAGAAATTTTTGCATCATCGCTCATATTGACCACGGCAAGTCGACGCTTGCCGATCGTTTAATGGAATTAACTGACACTGTGTCGTCACGTGATATGAAGTCACAGCTGCTTGATAGTATGGATCTGGAACGCGAAAAAGGAATTACGATCAAATTGGCGCCAGTTCGGATGAAGTACAAAGATTGTAAGCTGAACCTGATTGATACACCCGGCCATGTCGACTTCAGTTACGAAGTGAGTCGTAGTCTGCAGGCGTGTGAGGGCGCGGTATTAGTCGTTGATGCAGCACAGGGAATCCAGGCGCAAACACTCGCCAATGTCTATTTGGCGCTCGGTGCCAATCTGACAATTATTCCAGTGCTGAACAAAATCGATTTACCCGCAGCCGACGTACCGCGCGTGACGGCCGAATTGATCAATCTCCTTGGTTGTGACGAGTCAGATATTTTGAAAATCAGTGCCAAAACAGGCGAGGGCGTACCGGCAGTGCTCGACGCGATTGTCGAACGGATTGCGCCGCCACAAGGATCAGAATCCGCACCGACAAGAGCACTTATTTTTGATAGTTATTATGATGATTATCGCGGCGTCATTTTGTATACACGTGTCGTTGATGGAACGATTAAAAAGGGCGACACTATCGAAATGTTGGCGACAGGCGCGAACGGCATTGCCCTGGAAGTCGGGTCATTGCAACCAGTCATGACGGCTGGCACAATCCTAGCGACTGGCGAGATTGGCTATATCGTTACGAACCTCAAGACGACCCGCGATGCCAGGGTCGGCGATACCGTGACGGTTCGTCGTCATCATGCTAGCGACATGTTGCCTGGCTACAAACATGTGCAGCCATTCGTCTATGCCGGTTTCTTTCCGGTGTCAAACGATGACTACAAACCACTCAAAGAAGCCGTCGAAAAACTATCACTGAGCGATTCGGCACTGCAATTCGAACCGGAGAATTCGCCTGTTCTTGGATTCGGGATGCGAATCGGATTCCTCGGACTGTTGCATATGGATATTATTCGCGAACGATTGGAGCGTGAATATAACCTCGATCTTGTTCTGACAAATCCAAGTACTGATTATCAGGTGACATTGAATGATGGCACGAATATCGATATCAAATCAGCCAGTGAATTACCTGATATGAGCAAAGTTGCCGAAATCCGCGAACCATGGATCAAAGGCGAAATCGTCGTTCCATCGGACTATATCGGCGCGGTGATTCAATTGATCAGTAACCGTCGTGGCTTACAAACGAACCTTAGTTATATCGACGAACGAGCACTCATTAGTTTTGAAGCACCGCTGGCGAACCTACTGACTGACTTTTATGACCAATTGAAATCCCAGACCAGCGGTTATGGCAGCTTTAACTACGAACTGGATGATTATCGTGCAGAAGATTTGGTGCGCGTTGATTTTTATGTTGCCGGCGGAATCGTTGATGCGCTGAGTGTGATGGCGCATCGTAGTGAAGCGATGGCATTAGGCCGCGAAGCGACGTCGAAATTAAAAGAAGTGATCCCACGCCAGAATTTTCAGGTTGCTCTGCAGGCCGCAATCGGTGGTCGTTTCATCGCCCGCGAAGATCTGAGCGCCTATCGCAAAGATGTAACGACGGGATTATATGGTGGCGATGTCAGCCGCAAAAAGAAAGTACTCGCCAAACAGGCAAAAGGCAAAAAACGTATGAAACGATTCGGCAAAGTCGACATTCCCGCCGAAGCGTTTACAGTCCTGCTAAAACGCGACTAGGTTGAGCCTCGTTTTCTATCGCTAACAGTTTGATTTATACATACGTATAGCTTATGATTACTGTAGTAACATCCGCCTGGAACGGAATGGAGAATAGGGAATAGTGAATGGCAGAGCAACGACTTCCGTATGTTGACGACGATGATGGGGATTGGGGAGACATCCTTAATCAGTACTTGTCCAAAGAACACTACGATACGGGACTAGATAACGCCGCCAACGGCGGTCATCAAAAAATCACCGTCCGTGCCGGCTCTACTTCTGCTGGCACTGCACCAATCAAACTGACCTCCGGTCCGCTTATGACTACCCCGGAAGCAGGTGCGGTCGAGTTCTTAACTGATAAACTGTATTTTACAAAAACCACTGGTCCGACCCGTACCACGATTGCCAGCTATGACGATACTTCCGGCGCGACAGGCGATATCTATTATCGCAATTCATCCGGTATCTTCAACCGCCTGGCCATTGGCAATGCAAACGACCTGCTAACTGTCGCCGGTAGTCCGGCCATTCCAACCTGGACGGCTGCCACCGGCATCGGCAGTACCACCCCTACCGCCAGCACAATAGCTATGTGGGACGCCAACAAGAACCTCTCCGCTGATACCTTCATCCAGGGAGCTACTTCCACCGCCACCTCTGCCGGTACGCTAGTAATGGACATCAATAGCACCCAAGTCCAAATCTTCACAGGTTCGAGTACTCACACAGTGAGGCTCCCAACAACAGCAGTTGTTGCCGGCCAGTCCTATACTATCGTTAACCAAAGCACCCTTGCCGTTGCCGTCCAGTCATCTGGTGCTAATGCGATTACATCGTTAGCCGCCAACACGACCGGTATCTTTACGGCCAATACCACCACACCGACGACGGCAGCTCATTGGAACGGCAACGTCCTGGCAGCCGGCACGACAATGATGTTCCCTGGCAGCAGTGACACCGTGGTCACTCTCGATGCTACCCAAACCCTTACCAACAAGACGCTCACGGCGCCAGCGATCGGTGGGGACATCACTCAATCTGGCGATCGTCCATTTTTAAACTCCAATCACACGGGTGGGTCAGGTTACGCAGGAGGGGTTAAGTGGCAGCAATCGGGTACAACAAGACTTGAGATGTTCTACGACACGTCGTCTAATGTGTTGAACTTCTGGAATAGTAACGGTACAGATACAGGAGCTCACATGATTTACAATCGTGAGGGTTATTTGTATATCGGATCCGGCAGCGGCGTGGACACTTCGGCGCGGCTAAAAATCCACGACAGTTATTCTACTGCTACGTCTGGTGATGTAAAGGGACTGCACGCTGAGGTATACCTGGATCCTTCTGGCTCTGCGTCGACAAGGGCGTGGGGCGTGCAGTTTGTCGGAGGCACCAAGGCGGGCAATGCGCAAAACTTGACGGGGGGTGACGCTATACAGGGGTTCGAAGGCAAGGCACATCATGCAGGTACAGGTACGGTTACGGGCGCCAACGGCGGCCTGCTCTATGTAGAGAACTCATCGACAGGGACAATCACCAACGCAAGATCGCTCAATCTATTCCCAATGGCCAACGGAGGCGGGGGAACGATTACTAACGCCTATCATATAGTCACGAACGGCATGCCAAACTTTTCTGATGATAACCAAACAAGAATAGCGATTGATATTGCCGCTTCGATACCCGATCCAGGTTCTTATACAGGTACGACTGCCGCTGCCATACGTCTGAATGGCGGGAATGGTGTACGAGATGGCATCTTATTCAATGGCGATACGACGCTCTATCGCAGCGCCGCAGATACGCTCAAGACTGACGACAACCTGATTATCGGAACACCAGGAACAACAAGTGGCTCAGCAGTAACTATTGATGGTGCCCAAACCCTCACCAACAAAACTCTCACGAGCCCCATCATTAACAACCCGCAGATTCCCACGTCGATCTACGACACCAACTGGAACCAAGTCCTTGATCTCGTGGGTATCGGATCTGCGGTCAATCACTTCTACCTCACTAACCAGTCGGCGGGCAACTGGCCAACCTTTGGCGTCGATGGCTCGGACACCAACATTGGTTTTGCCCTTGCCCCTAAAGGCAACGGCGCCGTTCGTATCTATGCCACGAGCGGTCAAACCCCAACCCTAGACGTTGCCGGCCCTGACACCGATCTTGACCTCAACCTGGTACCGAAAGGATCGGGCAAGGTAAAAGCTGGCGGAGTTGAGATGCCGACGATTTCCTCGACCAGTACCCTTACCAACAAAACCATCAGCGGGTCCAGTAACACCCTCACTAATATCCCGCTGGCAACGGCTGTCACCGGCAACCTGCCGGTTGCCAACCTGAACAGCGGCACCAACGCCAGCACCTACACCTACTGGCGGGGCGACGGCACCTGGTCGGGCTTGGTCTTGTCCCCAATGTCAACCTCGAGCACCTCGACTACCGACGCCGGCAAGTACACTGCTATCGTCACCGTTACCCTTACTGCGCAGTTCCAGACAACCCTCGTCACCGGATCATTCGGTGACACCGAGGGTGGTCCTGGCGGCTATGTCCATGCTAAATTCTCGATGCGGGTCCGCCAAGATGCCGCCATGACCAACGATCCTCTCGTGGATCTGCGGATGACCAACCACGCTGGATTCGATACCTCCAATCTGGTCGCGGTCTGTACCACCAAAACCGTCGGTACCACTATCGTCACCCTCTACGGCAAACTGGACGACCAGTATGAGACCTGGTTCGTCCTGCCGGGCATCCTCGACGTCTCCCGGGTGGCGTTCCTTGGATCGCAGCCGTTCCTATCATCGCCCGCCGCCGGTACCCAGTACGCCGCGACATATGAGGCTACCAGTGCCGGTACTATCGAGTTGGGAAATGCCTCCGACACAACGCTATCGCGCTCTTCCGCGGGCGTGCTCGCCGTTGAAGGCATTGCTGTCCCGACGATCTCGTCGGCTGACACTTTGACCAACAAGACCCTGACCAGTCCGGTCATCAACGGAACCCCGACCGGTACTGGCGTTGCCACGGCAGCGACCGCTTCGACCCTTACGCTGCGCGATGCAAACGCCAATCTCACCGCCAACGCCATCATTCCCGGTTTTACTACCACCACTACCGCTGCAGGTACCACGACCCTCACTATCGCCAGTACACAAGTTCAAGTCTTTACAGGTTCGTCGACAGAAACGGTGAGTCTGCCCACTACATCAGTTGTGGCTGGTGCTCAGTACACTATTATTAACAATAGCACCGGTGTTGTCACAGTCCAGTCGTCCGGTTTAAACACCATCACGGCTATGGCTGCGTCCACCACTGCGACTTTCACCGCTGTTGTCGCGACGCCAACTACTGCCGCGAACTGGAGCTCAGATTATATAACTGCCGGCTCTAGCAGCAGTGGAATGCTGGCGCCGGTTCAGCATCATACGAACGGTACAGAGACCTTTACGATTTCTTCAGGATCAGTAACTCAGATCAACGGTACGACCATCCAAGCTCAGTCTGTCAGCATTGGTGATCGAATCTTAATTCTCAATGCTCCTGCAACAACGGGCACGGGTACCAGCTTTGCTATGACTACCCAGCCAGGCAACGGTATCTATGTAGTCACGTCTAACACCACAAACCTTAGCGTTTCACGAGCAACCGACCTGTCGGGTTCGGTTAATCCTGCAGGTTTGACCGTCGCTAGCGAGAACGCTGTGGCGGGTTGGATGACTCAGGCTATCTTTACCGTGACCACTCCTAGTAGTGCGGCTGCCTTTACGTACGGTAGCGGCAATATCAAGTTTTCTAGCACAGCCGGTGTCAATATACTGCCGAATACGGTTTATATTGGCAATACTTCGAATGGCCTTGGCTGGTGGAATGGTGCCTACAGTACATATCTCGCCCCACAAGCTACTTCAGGTGAACAGACCCTAACACTGCCGACCCCGACCACAGATACGCTTGTCTCGAGAACTTCTACCGATACTCTCACTAATAAGCGCATCAGCAAGCGAGTTCATGATCAGAACGCGCCGGGCGCGACGCCGACACTTGCGTGGGACTCCTACGATATAATTATTCTGCGCGGTATCAACGCTGCGATTACATCGCTATCATCGGGTATCACCGGAACTCCAACACAGGGTCAGCCGTGGATACTGCGTTTCAAAGACGATGGCACCGCCCGTGCGATTACCTGGGGCTCTTCCTATCGCGCTATAGGGATGACGCTGCCGACTACCACCGTGATTAGTAAGACGATATACGTGGGCGGGTTCTATAACGCAACGGACAGCAAGTATGATGTGACCGCCGTAGGAGCCGAGGCGTAATGCCGACCGTCGCTTTCGATGCGGTAGGTGCAGGAGGTAGCGCAACAGGAGGAGCTGCCGCTACAACCTCGATTACTGTCACTGCTGGTGCTACTGTTTTAGTGTTCGCCGCGTCGCCCTCGGCCGTATCAGCCTGCACCTATGGCGGCACGGCGATGACTTACGTAGGCGGTACGGACAGGATAGCGGTCTATTCTATAATCGATGCCACCGGAGGTTCAAAGACCGTTTCGGCAACACCCGCATCGGGAGTCATGACGGTAAATGCGGTATCCTACACAGGTGTCGCGCAGATTCAGGAAATCATCGCTGTTCAGTTTGCCGGCAACGAAACAACCGAGTCGCAGTACGGACAGTGTTCGACCGATGAGATGACTGTCCAGGCCTTTTCCAGTCCGACTGCATTGACTCCTTCTGGCGGTACTAGTCGCTACAATGGCGGGACCAACACGAATCTTGCCATCAGAGACGCGACCACCAGTACAACTTTCTCCGTGACGACATCTAGCGGTGTTGGCGGTTGGGGTGGAATCGGTCTTCGTCTTGTCCCGACGGCGGCACAAGGTCTCTACCTAAAAGGCATTCACCTATGGGTGGCAACGACTATCACCTTACCTGTCCATGCGATTGGTGATGATATTTTCGTAGCCGCATATCGTGCCGATGCGAATACAGTCATTACCCAACCGACGGCGAGCGGAACTGTTCCTGCATGGTTGACTATCGACGCCAACACGGGCGCGGATACCAATTCTATGCGAACTGCGCATGTTATCGCCACCGCCACCAACACTACATCGGGAACATGGACAGGTGCCGGCTTTTTGGTTGCGTGGGTGATGAGCGGTCAAGGCGGTGTACCTATTGGTGGCCATGCCGAGAGCGGGAGTACTTCGACCAGCGGTGCTACCGCCCCCTCGATTACCCAGTCTGTTACCAGTGGAAGGGCGAAGATATTCCATGTGCTCGGTCGCAGAAACAATAGTATGACGTCATGGAACACTCCGCCGGCTGGATATACCTCGTTGGTTAATACGTCAAGAAGCGGTACGGGCCTTGCTCTGATTGCCAAGGACGACACTACGTCGGATGGTTCAGTCACATTAGGTTCGGACGGTAACCTTAGTAACGGCTACAGGGGTGCAAGTATCGAAGTTATTCCTAGGGTGCCGGGCGTTGTCGAGTATGTTGATGCGGCCGCGGCAGCGGCAACATCAGTAACGCTCCCCCCTCATCAAATCGGTGACACCATCGTGATAGGAGTGTGGCGAGCAAATAACACGCTTGCGACCAAGCCTGCCGCGGGCGGTACGGTGCCAACGTGGATTGACATCGATGCCAGCACGGGCGCAAACAACGGCTCGATGCGCACAGCGTATTTCATCGCTACAGCGACAAACCATACCTCGGGGACGTGGACGAATGCAACTCGTATAGCAGTGACGGTTCTTCGGGGCCAGGGAGCCTCTCCGGTTGGCGGGCATGCCGAATCTGGAGGGGGCTCCGGCGGAACTGACATCACGGCTCCATCTGTGACGATGACTCGGACGGATGGCACGTCGCAGATATTGGAGTTTCATGGCGGTTCGACCGCCTCCGCAATCACATATTCGGGTGCCCCGACCGGATATACCCGACGGGCTCTGGGTGTATCTGCGGCTGAAGGCATCGCCCTCAATACCAAAGATAACACCACTTCTGACGGTTCAGTGAACCAGGTGGTGACAGGACAAACACTCACTGCGTACCGTGGCGCAACCGTTGAAATCGTGGCAGACGTTGCCGCCAGCTATGAAGAGAATACGACGCATTATGTCGCGCCGGTACCTTTGGGCGTTACTGGCTGCTACGTCACGCTAATCGGCGGAGGCGGAGCTGGAGCTACAGGCACGGCCGGGATCAACACGCCCGGTGGCGGTGGCGGTGGCGGTGGCGGTGGCATTCAGCGTGTCTGGATACCCGCGAGATCGCTCGGGGCGACTTATTCAGTAGTCAGAGGTCTTGGCGGTACCACGTCCGCAGCGAACGGAACTGCTTCGACATTCTCGTCTGGAGGTGTTTCTTTATCGGGCGGTGGCGGTCTTGGTCCAACCACCACTGCGGCTGCTGGTGCCGGAGGGACATGCTCGGTATCTGGCGTTACGGCGACTACCACTAACGGAGCCAACGGTGGTGCGGGAGACACGACCTCCGGCGCTGGCCTTGCAGGTACAGGTGGCAACTCGACCGGAATCGCAGGCGCAGGTGGCGGCGGTGGCGCTGAACAGCATCAGGCTAACGCGGCGGCAGCGGGTGGCAATTCGGCAACGGTAACTGGCGGTGCGGGCGGTGGCAACTCAGCTGCTGGTGGCTCCCCGGCCGCAGCAGCGGCTGGTGCCGGTGGTGCGGGTGCGGGTGGCGGTGGCGGTGGTTGGTTCTCGGCCGGCGGAGCGGGAGGTACTGGCGGTCTTTACGGTGGCGGTGGCGGTGGCGGTGGCTCAGCCCAGAACGGCGCATCTGGTCCGTTTGGTGCCGGTGGTAACGGTTATAGCCTTATTGAATGGGTATCGTCGGGCAACTTTTTCTCCCTGCTACTGGAATAAGTAGGGTTAGCGGAATAGATTATATATAATAGATGAAAGCATAAAATCGGGTAGTAAACATGGCGGAAAAACAACTAGGAACCAACCCATCTGACGACAAGCACATCGCAACGAAGAAATACGTTGACGATGCTATAGGTGGAGCTGGCGGCACCATCCGCCGTAATGGGAATGATCGAGTAGTTTGTAATAAATAGTCGATCGAGACGTAATCCGTGTACTGTTATACTAATTGTGTGATTAAATCTGTTTTTGGGGTACTGAATCAGAAGGGGTGGTTTTCATTTCTATTCATTGTAGGTGCGATAAGTCTCTTGCTATTAGCTGTGCAAACGACCCTTGCAGCAGACAACGCGCCATCGACAAAAGGTCTGACTCTGTCACCGATACGAAGCGAACTGGAGATCGAACCTGGCAGGTCACTTGATAGGACACTAAAACTAATTAATTATTCAGATCAAGCGATGACAGTTCGTCTTAGCGCCGAAAAATTCAGCGTCACGAATCAACAATATGATTATGCTTTCAGTGCCGAATCAGACACAGCCAAATGGATTATATTTTCCAAAGACCAAGTCCATTTGGAACCAGGCAAGAGCGAAAAAATTCCCTACAATATCGGCGTACCTTTAAACGCCGAACCGGGAGGCCGCTATATTAGTTTGTTCGCCACGACGGATACAATAGCGGGGGATAGTGGCGTGAAATCCCGCCAACGGGTTGCGTCGCTAGTGTATTTGACCGTGATGGGCAAAGTGAGTCGTGTTGGACACGTCGTGTCACTGACATCACCATGGGCGATAACGGGTTCAGATAGCTGGAGTGTTGCCTTGCAAAATACGGGTACGACCCATTTCCGCAGTCGGTATGATGTAGAAGTCCAAAACCTTATCGGTAATGTCATGAGTAGTGCGTCGGGTGACGCATTAATATTACCGAGTACTGTTCGGTTGGTATCCGACGAATTACCACCCCCCTCCTTGCCGGGCGTATATAAAATAGTCTATAAGATTGGACTGGGTGATGCGCCGGCTGTGAGTGAAACGCGCTACCTACTATATATGCCGTCGTGGGCTAGTCTGCTATTGATTCTTTTGATACCGCTGTTGGTGTGGCTACCGACGCGCATGCGATCACGGAAACATTAAGTCGTTTGCGGTACGGCAGTATATACAACGGTCGTCGAATAATTTCCAGCCGGTTTAGCAAGATCGATCTTGATGCCGTACGTAACGGTTGTATTATCGCCGCCCGATACCGGGCCGATAACCGATCGTATCTGAACATCTGAAAGGGTCATACCTACGAAATCAGTTGACGCATCGGTATTATAACCCCATGTATTGACCGCCAGGGCTGCCGGCGAGCCGTTCGCGGATGCGGGTAGTACTGCACCAAGATTATTCATATCGGTGCTGCTGAGTGAGCGGATATAGAGTTTATACCCGACAACGTCGGTCGAGGACACGGTAACAATACTTGTTCCGGTAGCCAGTGTACCGGTGGTACTCGGAGTAATAGGGATACTCACATTGCCATTCGTCGCAATCGAAAGTGAGGTTTGGCTGCCATATGGTACATTTTCCCCGTACTTGCCCTTACCGTAAGGAGCGGCGTAACTCGTCAATGGGATTAATATACCACCAAGGATAATAACGGCAATAAGATTGAGAAAAAGTGTTGTTTTCTTCACGCTTATGATATTATAACACTCAGTACATCACCTAAGGCATAAGTTGAAATTAACATGGTACAACAAAAAAATAATTTTCTGAAACAAATTGCCACCGGTTTTTTAATCGTCGTTCTTTTGCTTGCAACTGTTTCAAGTAACGCCTCTGCATCACCGATTACATCCCGAAAAGTAACGATAGGCAGTTCGGTCGCTAGCGCTAGCACGACCTACGAGTTTACATTCACCGTTCCATCGGCAACGGTACTGCAATCTGCATCGTTCACTGCATGTACGACGGCGAGCGGTGCTTGTACTACTCCTGGTAGTTTCTCTGTGGCATCATCAACCCTGACTGCACAACCAACTAATTTGGGTGATGCGGCTGGCTGGACAGTCAACACTGCAACTGCCGGTTCACTGCGACTCAAGAAAACAGGTAACGCAGCAGCTCCAACGGGTGCCCAGACAGTTAGTTTTTCAAATGTCGTGAATCCAGCCGCGACGAATTCGACATTTTTCCTGAGAATGACAACGTACTCGGATGATGCCTGGGCAACACCTGTTGATACAGGTAACGTGGCTGCGTCGACTGCTGGTCAGATCACGATTACGGCCAGCGTTGACGAAGCACTGACGTTTACTCTCACGGCTGCAACTGTTCCACTGGGCGTACTGACAACCAGTTCGACAGGATCGGGTACGTCGGCAATGACCGCATCAACCAACGCAACGAACGGATACTCGATTACTATAGCCGGTGTAACACTAGGTGGGCCAGCTTCAATTACGGCGCTTGCCAGCCCGACCGCATCAACCATGAATACCAAACAGTTCGGATTGAATCTCAAAGCAAACACGACACCGTCTGTTGGCAGCGAAGTTTCCGGCACCGGATCCGGTACCGCACAAACAGGCTATAACACGCAAGACCAATACAAATTCGTTACCGGTGATACTGTCGCGGCAGCATCGGCACCAACCAATAGCAATACATTTACATCCAGCTACATAGCCAACATTGATGGCTCCACCCCAGCCGGTGCTTACTCGACGGTCTTGACGTATGTTGCAAGTGCAAACTTCTAGGATACCTAGAAGAACCGACCGACTTTTCGTTGCTGTATTATGCGCGGTAGCGATTATTACTGGATCT
>CAYIQY010000024.1:0-14295 GCA_964365665.1 uncultured Candidatus Saccharibacteria bacterium
AATTAGGCGATATCTTTGGTGATGCGCCATCATCGGTTGACTCATCTCCGGCACCAGCAACACCGGCTGAACCCGGGCAGTTCAAGATTCCCGGTAGTCCTTAATTAGTCTTTGACGATAAAGTGATTAACGGCGATGTTTTCGCCTAGCTTTGTTGTCATCATTTCGTAATCATTGCGCTGAGTGTGATGGATGAGCATGATCTCTCGTACCTTGTCGATGGATTGGCGATTATCGACAGTTTCATCGATTTCGTTATCTTGGTGACCTGGTTCCATCAATACAAAATCTGTATTGAGTGTCGCGTGGTCAATATGCGACCAACAGGCTAGTCGCACACGTTTCATCGGCAGTCCGGCGTCACGTAACCGATAAAATGCGAGACATGCGCTACGGCTGGCAACAATATGATCGATATGGCCACTAAAGCCGTTGAGATCAAGACTCATGAATTCGATTTCGATATCATCACGACCTGCAGCTATCTCTTTTACGATATCGATAACTTGATTTGTAATCGCCAAATGGTCGATATTATTGAGCGTACCGTCAATATACCCCAGATGGCGCATTGTTTTGGCGCCGAGCAGTTCACCGGCCGCATGCCATTCTTGCAGTCGTACTTCGCCAAGGTTAGGTAAATTATCGGGGTTGGTACCACTTTCGCCAGCGGTGAAGGTAATTAGGTGTAATTCGGTACCATTTTGTGTTTCAGTCAGCAGTGTTGCTGCCGGGCCAAAAGCTTCGTCGTCAGGATGGGCAAAGATGCCAAAGAGGATTTTTTGCATTAATAACCCCTCTGTCGTTTAAGATGGCGTAAGACTCGGTCGCCATGTTCGCGTGATCGAGCGGGGGTGCCACGCATGTTTGTTCGCTGAGCTTCGGGCTGGCTACGCTGAGCGCGAAGCTGCATTTGCTTGGCAACGTCAACAAGAAATTGATCGAATTGTTCTTGTGTTAAGTGCCGTGACTTGCTATCAGCCTGATAGTCGGGTAATTCTGGAGGGGTATGTTCCATGTGGTTATTATATACTGAATAAGATGACTGATGGAATTCTTTTGATTGATAAACCAGCTGAAATGACTAGTTTTGGTGTGGTCGCGCGAATCCGACGAGTGTTGACACAGGCGGCTGGCAAGAAAGTAAAGGTGGGACATACGGGTACATTGGATCCTTTTGCAACTGGACTGATGATTATTGTGGTTGGCAAAGAATGCAAAAACGCCGGGCACTACACGAAACAAGATAAAGTATACGAAGCGACGATTCGATTGGGTCAAACCAGCAGCACCGGCGATCCAGAAGGTGAAATAACAGAGGTAAGTGATGCGCAGCCAAGTCGCGAAGCAGTTGAAAAAACCGTTGCGAAATTTGTTGGTGAGATTCGCCAGCGCCCGCCTATTTTTAGTGCAATCAAAATCAATGGACAGCGAGCGTATAAACTGGCGCGTGGCGGCGTGGAAGTCGAAATTCCCGAACGTACCGTGACTGTTCATAGTTTGGAGATTACTGATTATACCTATCCCGAATTAAAAATTCGTACTCATGTCAGTAGCGGTACCTATATTCGCAGTTTGGCGGCGGATATTGGTACTGGGCTTGGTACGGGTGCATATTGTACTCAGTTGCGGCGTACCTCGATTGCGCAGTGGGATATCAAATCAGCGCAAACGCTAGTTGACTTTGGTATCACGGACTGACAACTGGCTGTAGGTGTTGCAACACCTCTCAATTTCTGCTACAATACATTCTTAATGATTACATCCGATAAAAAAGCCAAGGTAATTGCCGAAGCTCAAACTAGTAAAGAAGACGTCGGCAGCGCACAGGTGCAGGTGTCGGTTTTGACTGCACGCATCAAAGAAATCACTGAACACCTGAAAGTCCACGCCCATGATCACATGGCTCGCCGTGGTTTAATTCAGATGGTCGGCCAACGCAAAAAACTGCTTGGTTACCTTGAGAAAAAAGATTTTGCTGGCTACAAAGCGCTGATTACACAACTCGGCCTTCGTAAATAGTAAGCGCTTATCTTTGTGGATGAGTTCTCTCATCTGTTAAACTAGTTCTATGAAATGGTACCACCGATTGCTACGGTATCCTGAAGTTTGGGTGTTAACCGGACTAGGTTTACTGACACGCTTATGGCAAGTCGGATGGCCATCAGCTATTGTGTTCGACGAGGTATATTTTCGTCAGTTCTCGGCTAATTATTTGAGCGGTCATTACTTTTTCGATATTCATCCGCCACTCGTCAAACTATTATTTGCAGGTGTCGCATCTCTTGCACATTTGTCGCCGGATCAAGTGGGCGGCGGTGATCCCGCTGGCACAGTACTCCGTTTTGTGCCAGCAATCGCCGGAGCTGCCTTGATACCACTGATATATATAATCGTGCGGCAATTGGGGTTGGGACGACGGATCGCGGCACTTGCGGGGACGTTAGTTCTACTGGATAATGCACTGCTTGTTGAATCACGTTTTGTGCTGATGGACAGCATCCTGCTGCTTGTCGGCCTCGGCGCACTTAGCTGCTATTTGGCGCTGCGCCGTAGCAAGGGCAGGAAACGTTGGGCATGGCTGGTACTGATGGCGCTGTTAATTGGCGCGTTGGTCAGTACAAAATGGACGGGATTTGCGGTAGCAGGACTAATTGGTCTTACTTGGTTTATCGAGGGTGTGCTGGCGCGGTCGGATTGGCGAAGGATGTTGGGTGAGTTTTTAGCGACAATCGTGGTAGTGGCAGCGGTCTATATTGGAAGTTTTGCCATTCACTTCGCACTATTAACTCATAGTGGTGATGGTGATGCATTCATGTCACAAAAGTTCCAGGCAACGCTAATAGATAATCCGACGTATACTGCGTCAGCAAAAATGTCGTTTTGGGACAAGTTCACTGAGCTGAATACAGAGATGTATACGGCACAGAGTACACTCAATGGCGTTCAGCACCCGTACGCATCGCGTTGGTACAGTTGGCCGCTTGAGTTCCGTCCGGTCTATTTTTGGCAAGGAGAAACGCTGAAGAGTGGAACACAGGGGAATATTTATTTGATTGGTAACCCGGTGGTGTGGTGGTTAAGTTCGATTGGCGTAATAACTGCATTATTAATATGGCTTGCACGACCACGTATGTTAGGGCATCAACGGCGACTGACGGCGTTTTTGCTGGTTGGTTATGGATTGAATTTTGTGCCGTTCGCATTTATTGATCGGCCGATGTTTTTGTACCATTATCTGTTTGCGTTAATCCTCGCTATATTACTAACATGTTTGCTGTTGGGGAAACTATTTGACTGGCAGCGACAGCGCTATGGTGCAAAGGCCGTTAATCAAACCTACTGGGCGCTAATAGCAGCTATTATATTGGGCTTTTTGTACTTTTTACCACTCAGTTATGGCTGGCCGCTCAGTCTGGCAGATTTAGCTCAACGCATGTGGCTGCCATCATGGCGCTAATTTAGTATCGCAACGACGGCAAACCGACCATCCGTTTCACGATTACCTTTGATGAATTGGCTATGTGAGAAATAATTGAGATCAGTTGTCGTATCAATAGGTGATGTCGTGATATTGTCTGGTAACACGCTGGCGGCTACGAGTTGTTCAGTCGCCACATCATGTGACCCGCGATTATCAAATGCATATAACGGATAATTACCTTTTCCAGCGGCAGGTGACAGCCAGACGGTCAGATCCTGCGGATTAACGCCATGTTTTTCGACTAGGTATTTAATTGATTCCGTTCCGCCGTTTTGTACGAGGCTATGTCGTCCCAAATGTGACATCATCAGGATGTTTTTTACCGGATCATGAATAACCGCGGCAATACAATCGGCGGGTGGCAATAGCAATGCATGATTTGGTCTTGTCACCACAACTGCGTCGGCATCAATAGTTGAATCACGTAAAATTCCATCCCCTTTGGCAGTGTCGTCTAGCGTTATGTACCGTCTGTAGTTATCGCCGCCATAACTTAGCGTGTGAAGTGTCGTATCTGCTGGATTGATATGATTCTTTTCAAGAAAAACGATTTTGTTTTTACGGGCTACCGTATGGTCACCATTGATAGATTTCATTGAACCATCGGCAACCATTGAGGTATAAATATGTGGCTGCATACAGTCATTATACCAATTTGAGGTATAATAGACTCATCACTCAGGCGAAGTAAGTGGTGGATAGAGAAATTCGGTTAGCGAATTCCTGTACCCGTTACTTATTCGCTCTAAGAAAGAGTGAATAAGGAGAAACATGTCTACGATCAATCCTCATGGCAAGGAAATTATTAAAGTCAGTACCCAACTGGCTGGTAAAGAACTGACACTCGAAGTCAACCGCGTTGGTTTTCGTACGACTGCTAGTGTATTAGTAACATACGGCGACACGGTTGTGTTGGGAACTGCAATGGTCGGAAGCCGACCGGTCGTATTAGATTATTTTCCATTATCAATCGATTATGAAGAGAAGTTTTATGCAGCTGGCAAAATCAGCGGTAGTCGCTTTATCAAGCGCGAAGGCCGTCCAAGCGACGAAGCGATTTTGATCGGTCGTTTGATTGACCGTCCGATTCGTCCGCTATTTCCAAAAGGCTATCGCCAAGAAGTCCAGGTTGTCGCCAGTGTCCTATCAATGGATCCGAGCTTCCGTCCTGACAGTATCGCGATGATCGCCGCTAGTAGCGCATTGATGCTAACGGGAACACCGTTTGACGGTCCTGTTGCTGGTCTGCGTATCGCACAAGTCAACGGTGAATTCAAAGCATTTGCGAGTCCCGAAGAGCGTGAAGCCAGTGATCTTGATCTAGTTGTCGCCGGTATCGAAAGTGGTATTACGATGGTTGAAGCAGGTGCCAATGAGGTGAGTGAAGAACTGGTTGCTGATGCACTCGCCTGGGCATTTGAACAATACCAACCGGCAATTGCCGCTCAAAAAGAATTGGCAGCCAAAGTTGCACCGGTTGCTCAGGAATACGAACTAGTACTGCCAAATGAAGAAATTCAAAAAGCAGTTGATAGATGGGTTGACGGTAAATTAGGTGACGCTCTACGCAAACCATACCCTGAACGTAACGAACTGGTCAACACTTTGCGTTGGGCATTTCATGATGAGATGCGTGCCAAACTTGCCGACGACTACGAAGGCTTGCATGATGACTACGACGAGGCGTTTACGATGGCATTACATAAAGATGTTCGTAATGGTATCGTCGCATCAGGTACGCGTCCCGATGGCCGCAAGCTAGATGAAATTCGCCAACTATCGAGCGAAGTGGGTGTGCTACCGCGAACGCACGGATCAGCAATCTTTACCCGTGGCATGACACAAGGGTTGAATATTGTGACATTAGCGCCACTCAGTTATGCACAAATGATTGATACGATGGAAGTCAATGACGGCGAACGTCGTTACATGCACCACTACAACGCGCCTGGCTATACGGTTGGCGAAGTAAAGCGTCTGATGGGCCCTGGTCGTCGCGAAATTGGCCACGGCTATCTTGCGGAACGCGCAGTTTTGCCAATGCTTCCAAGCGAAGAAGATTTTCCATACGCTATTCGAAGCGTCACCGAAATCATGAGTCAGAACGGCTCGACATCAATGGCGGCAACTTGCAGTAGCGTCCTGGCGTTGATGGATGCTGGCGTGCCACTCAAACGCCCAGTCAGTGGTATCGCAATGGGTCTGATGATGGACGGCGACACACCGTACGTTATGTCTGACATCGCTGATGCCGAAGATTTCGCTGGTGATATGGACTTCAAAGTTACGGGTACGAGTGAAGGTATCACGGCTATTCAAATGGACATGAAAGTACATGGTCTACCGGTTAGTATCCTGCGCGAAGCACTTGAAAAGTCCAAACCTGGTCGTGCACACATTCTTGAACACATGCTGACTACTTTGGCTGCGCCCAAGACTACTCTTAGCCCGTATGCTCCTCGTATCGAAAAGATCAAAATCAATCCTGATAAGATCGGTGCGGTTATTGGTAAGGGTGGCGAGGTTATCAACAAGATTACCGCCGAAACCGGTGCTATGATCGACATCAAAGACGATGGTCTGATCACAGTTGCTGCGCAGGATACTGCGAATATCGAAAAAGCTCTGAATTGGATCAAAGCACTGACTGAAGAACCGGAAGTCGGCCGTATTTATGAAGGTAAAGTCGTCACAATCAAAGATTTCGGCGCATTCGTGAACATTATGCCTGGCACTGATGGCATGGTACATATCAGCCAGTTATCTAACGAACGCGTTGATCGTGTCGAAGATGTCTTGCACGAAGGCCAAATCGTCAAAGTCAAACTGACTGGCATCGACGAAAGAGGTCGATTGAGTCTTTCTATTAAAGACGCCGAGTAAATGTAATTTAGGTGCCGGTTGCTATAATAGATATATGGGATTTTTTAGTGAACTTGGAAAAGCATTTGCGGGCAAGCCCCTTGGGCCGCAGTCGACGCAGGGTCAGGGCCAACCGACTCCGCCGAATACGTCACAAGCAGGCAGTGGTATTTTGGATGAACGCGGCCGAAAGATTATTCCTGATATCGATTTTAAGAATCTTCGTTCGCAGCGCCAAGGCGGTGATCAGCTGATTGTGAAAGCATGGGTAGTCAACAATTCCGAGCTATCGATACGTATTGATACCAGTTATTTGCTGAAGCAAAAAAGACAACATAACCAGGAATTAAGGCCACATGATTCGCGCGAACTGACACTCTATCAGGGCAAGATACCCGATAACGAAAATGAACGAAGCGCGCAGATAGCGTATCGGTTACAGGCCAATGGCGACGTATTCATAGAAAACTACCGCATTGATTACAATAGGGAATCCGATGGTAAATTTATCATCAGCGATCTGATTGACGACGGCCCTGTGCGGGATATCTAACTAACTATCATTTTTTCAACAGGTAGTATGGCGTCGTAGAGATGTTATCACCACGACGTGCGCGGATTTCCCAACTGTCTGAATCAAGCATGTCTGATGACCATGTCCAGCCAATGTCACCCGATGACGATACTATGGCGTAGGGGAGATAGCGTTTATAGCCGTTTGTTCCTATGAACTGGATCGTACAGGCACTACCAGCCGTCGCCTGGCAGCTACTTCCAAGTGTCGCGTTTGCAGGTGCGGTACGTTCTGATTGGAAACTACCAACCTGTGCCAGTATAGGTACTGAAGTAGGTGTAGTATTGAGGGTTTGAGTGATAGCGAGCGCAGTACCGGCGTTAATAACACCATGACCGAAGTGTGGCGAGTACAGCAGCCCATTCATACCTGCTGGCTTTGACGCCGTAGCATCAATCAGTGCAGTAACGTCATTCACTGATGTTGATGGTCGGATAGACTTGATCAATGCCGCGAGACTGGCGACCTGTGGTGACGCGAAGGATGTTCCATACAGCGAACCAGAATATAGTGAAGTAGGATTACCGTCCGACCATGACGTAGATCCCGGGACATTATATCCAGGCGCGGATACATCAAGACTAGAACCAAAACTACCAAAACTTGCTCGTTGATCTGATTGGGTAGTGGCACCGACAGCGATTACATCTGGGTATGCAGCAGGATAGGCAACGGTTCCCAGGGGAAGGCCTTGGCATTCTTCGCCTGTGCCATCACCACAGTTCCCAGCGGCCGCGACCACGATAACATTATGACTAGTGGCGTAGGTGACAGCAGCTTTCATTGCAGGGTCATTCGCGTAGGCACCGAGGCTAAGGTTGATGACCTGCGCTCCATTATCGACTGCATAGTACATAGCAGCTGTGACATCGCTGGTGTATCCAATGCCTTCGTCGGTGAGTGCCTGCAGTGGCATAATGCGCGTATTCCAGTTGATAGCCGTAATACCAATCCCGTTATTACCACTGGCTCCGACAATGCCAGAAACTTCAGTCGCATGCCGTGTTCCTGCACCACTACTGTTTTCCCGGCCAGCCTGAGGATTGTTATCGCCGAGCGCAAAGCTCCAACCACGCCAATCATCGACGTAGCCGTTATTGTCATCATCACAATTATTAGATTGTTTTGGAAGTGGCGTACCCGTCCAGCAACTGCCACCGGATTGTGTCGTACCCATTTCGCCACTATTTGTGTACCAGCGATCAGAGAGGTCTTCATGGGCAAGTCCGAATCCTCCATCAATGACGGCGATTGTTGTCTGTCCATTGCCGGTCGCAACATCCCATGCAGCTGGTGCATTTACTTTCGCCAGTGCCCAATTGCTGGCATAGGCGGGGTCATTAGGTGTAGCGAACATATGATATAGGTATTCATGTTGAACATCCTCTTTGATCTGGTCATATTTGGGCGAAAGTGACGTAGGGGAGGAGTCACTTTTTGTTGCTGAGGCAAGTTGAACCGTTTGATGAGCCTGATTGGCAGAAGAGCGTGCAACAGCTGTTTGGTCAGTATCAGCAATGCGAGGCGGTTGTTCCAACGGAGAAGTTGTCGGCTGTTTTAAACTCGCGACTACCATAATCAACCCACTAAAAAGCAGTAGGTGTGAAAAACTATGAATGATGATTTTTGTTGTTTGTTTCATGGCAGTTTGGACTGCGGTCGGTTACAAGCATAAGTATAGTCTGCCGTCTCTGTTCTGGCAAGTTAAATATGTCAAAAGCTTGCAAATATAAATAAAGTATGCTATAATATTCATATACAGTGAGGGTGGACAACTATCATCATCTGTTGTGTCTCTGTTTGAAATCGCTGTAAAATGCAGCCTACCGAGAGGAAGTCATGACCGTTTACCGAGTACGTTGCCGACAGATAGTTGGCAACGGTGAGGCCACGACCAGCACCGTCTGGGAAGGCGATTCGGTCGATGAGCTCAGCACGAAGTACCCGCCCAGCGAGATCTGGGGTGCCGATCCGTTCGATCCGTTCGAGTGCAGCGACTTTTCCAAGTCGTACGCATTCGAAACGCAAACCGAATCCGGCGATTGGGACAAGTGCAACGACCCGCGAGTCAGGGTCACTCCGGTGACCGACTACGAGCGCGCAATCGACGAAGAGAATCGTCGGTTGTATCCGGGTGATTACATGGATGACGACTTCGATGATCAGCGTGAGCAAGAGTGGTGCTGTCAGTACTGCAACGAGCACGTTTATCTGGAAGATTTGTGTGATCTGAATGCGATCATCCTCGATAGCCTGCGGATTTTGCAGGTTCGTGATGACTGTACAGTCTATGACCATCCGGTCAATGGCTTCATCGTCGTCAAGGCCAATGTCCGGGTCGCAGTCGATCCCGCGAAGTATCGTGCGGATGCACGACCGCTTCACTGGCTCCGCGAGGCAGCAATGACTCGCTAGGGTTAAGCAAACAGGGAAGCTCGTTGGGACTATGTCCCAACGAGTAACTCCATAAGAATAGTATCGAAGAATAGTGATTTTATGGAGTTCGCAGTATAATAAACTTATTACCAAGTATTTCTTGAACAAATCAGAGTAGTCACACGGACTATTTACATTTGGCCAAGACAATAGACAATAACCTATATACTTGTTCAATCTTATAAAATTACTTAACTACGAGGATCTTGACCTCTATTACGTCACAAGTTGGCGCTAGATCTTTGTATAGGAGAAAAAATGAAACAAACTATAACACGCGACCAACGTCGCAAAAACGATAGTGCCGAACGAGCAGTACGCCCGCATCGGACAATCAAGGCAACAGTACGACCATTACCATCAGAAACGCTGCGAATCGTACCACTAGGTGGACAAAACGGCATCGGCGAAAAGAACATGATCGTGCTGGAATACGGCAACGATGCAGTCATTCTGGACTGCGGATTCGAGCTAGGGCTTGATCTGCCAGGTATCAATTATGCGATCCCAGTGACAGATTATTTGGAGTCGATCAAACATAAACTTCGTGGCTATGTCATTAGTCATGGGCATATGGATCACATCGGCGCGCTAGTGCATGTTCTTCCGAACTATCCAGCGCCAGTCTTTGGTAGCCGATTTACGATTGGTATGGTACAAACACAATTTGAAAAAGCAAACGAAAACGGCTTGAACTTCACGCCAGATACCACCGTCATAGATATGGACAAACATGAACGAGTGGGCCTAGGCGATCTGACGATTGAACTAGTACGCGTGACACATTCTATTCCAGAGTCGTCAGCGATTGTCGTTGATACACCCGTCGGACGAGTCATAAACACAGGTGATTATCGTCTTGATCCAGAGCCACTTGATAGTTTACCGACCGATATTGCCCGTTTGAAACAACTCGGCGATGAAGGTGTTTTGCTACTCATGAGTGAAAGTACCAATGCAACAGCCGCTGGTCGAACGCCAACTGAACATACACTCCAAGACAGTTTCCAGCAGCTTATCGGCAATGCAAAAGGCCGTATATTCGTGTCGATATTTTCGACTAACATGAATCGGATCCAGATGATTGTTAATGCGGCGCATGACAATGGCCGCAAAGTTGCGATCGACGGTCGCAGTATGATAGCGACAGCCGAGTTGGCTGTTCGTTTAGGAAATCTCAAGGTACCGAAAGGCACCTTTATCGCGATGCGCGAGACTGCTAGCCTCCCGGACAATAAACTTGTCGTCATATGTACTGGGGGACAAGGTGAACCAGGTGCGGCGATGAGTCGTATGGCAGTTGGCGAACACCAATATATCAAACTGAAACGAAGCGATAGCGTGGTAATCAGTAGTACGCCGATCCCTGGCAACGAACGTAGTTATCAGCAAATCGGAGATCAACTGGCATTGATCGGTGTCAAGCAATTCCGTCATCCAACCCACGTAATAGATGGCTGCGGACCGCTCCATGTGTCTGGTCACGGCAACCGTGACGAATCAGCCGAGATGATTCAGCTGACCAGGCCGAAATACCTCATGCCGATTTATGGCGGCGCACTGAACCGCGATTATCATCGACAAGTCGGGCTGCAAAACGGACTCGATTCGCAGCATGTTATCATGGCAAAAAACGGTGAAGTAATAGAAATAGGCAAGTCCGCATCGCTGAAAATAGTCGGCAAAGTAACGTCGGGCGCACAGCTGGTCGATCAGACCGGTACAGTAGTGCCCGAACTCGTCATCAAAGACCGCCTGTTACTCAAAAACGAAGGTTTCGTGGTTGTGATGTTGACACTCGATAAGCGCAGTGGTCGACTTGTTTCTAGTCCCGACATTGTAACGCGCGGAACATTCTCGATTCGTGATAATACGGCGCTGATGGATGCGCTTCGCCAAGAGTTGCGAAGCATCACTAAAACACAAAAAATTAGTAGTAAAACTGTCGAACTAGCCAAGCATCGCGTTAAAGAAATGACGATGCAGTTCATTACCAAACAGACTAAATTGACGCCGATCGTCGTTCCGGTTATGGCGTTAGTTTAAGTGCCGAGACGAACCATGCGCTATACTTGACCTATGGACAAACAGGTAGAACTGGATAAGGTAAAACAAGCAATTCTGGATAAAAATATTTGTCCAGAATTAGCTGCACAAGCAACAAATCTAGTAATGGGTGATGGCAATGTTAATGCCGAGATTGTTTTTATCGGCGAGGCACCTGGCAAGAATGAGGATGAGCAAGGATTACCGTTTGTCGGTGCTGCAGGCAAATTCCTCAACGAAATGTTAGCGCAGGCAGGCATGGTGCGAGCCGATGTCTACATCACGAATATCGTCAAATATCGTCCTCCCAACAACCGCGACCCAGAGCCTGATGAAAAGAAGGCTTTTTGGCCGTATTTATTAAAACAATTGCAGATTATTGAGCCCAAAGTAGTTATTACGTTGGGTCGGCATAGTATGGAATATTTTTTGCCTGACATGAAGATCGGTCAGATTCACGGTCAGCCCAAACGCATCAAATTCGGTGATGACCATTTGGTGATCGTGCCTCTTTATCATCCAGCGGCAGCCTTATATAACGGTGGTATGCGTCAAACACTGATTGATGATTTTTTGACGGTACCGGAAATTATTAAGAAAATTTAACTGCTTCATTGTCAAATACAACCCTCTGTGTTATTATAGGGTTACTGAACCGAGGGGACGACAATATATGACAACCCCTCACCTCGTAATTATATGAATATAAATGTTTGTTCGAAAAAACAAGAAAAAGGAGAATAACAATATATGGGTCAACGACGACTCACTAACGCTGCACCAGATGACCAAAGTAAACGGCCACAAGGGCAGCAACGACCAAAATCAAATAACACGGTACTCAACAATACCAACACCCGAAAGGGCGAAGTATTCCGTGCACAGCGCCGAACGTCAGAAAATGTCAATGTTCGTGCCAGCCAACACATTATTAATGTGCCGGTGAACAAATCACTTTATAACGGCTATGCTGGGCGACAATTCAGTGTTGCTGACGCCAAACGACAACCTGCAACCAAAGGTCCTGTGCTGAAAATCATGCCGATCGGCGGCTTGGGCGAAATGGGTATCGGCAAAAACATGATGGCGATTGAATATGATGATGAAATCATTGTCATTGACTGCGGATTCCTATTCCCGGGTGCTGATTATCCGGGTATAAACTACATTACGCCGGATATTAGTTACCTCGAAGCAAACAAGCACAAAATCCGCGGCCACGTATTTACACACGGCCATTTGGATCACATTGGTGCTTACCGCCACGTGGCTGACAAGATTCCTGCGCCGGTCTACGCCAGCAAATTTACGCTCGGTATGATCCAACGCACGATGGAAGAAGCAACTAGTGGATTTGAACCTGATTACCACGAAATGGATCCCGAAGCGCACGAACGCGTACAACTCGGCGACAATTTCAGTATCGAATTGGTTCGTGTGAACCACTCAATTCCTGATGCAACAGCTGTTGTTGTCCGTACTCCACTTGGTGTATTGGTTGATACCGGTGACTGGCGCTTTGAGGATAATCCTGTCGATGGACGCAAATTTGACCTTGAACGTCTGACTGAAATTGCAACCAAAGAAGGCATTTTGATGCTGATGAACGAAAGTACCAACTGTGAATCAGAAGGTACGCATACGCACGGAGAATTTGATATTCAGGAATCAATGGGACAGGTTATGGATAAATTTCCAAACAGTCGACTGATTCTGAGCTGTTTCAGTTCACAGATTCATCGTATGCAAGTCATTTTGGACGAAGCTAAAAAGCACGAACGCAAAGTTGCATTTGCCGGCTACAGCATGATTCAAAACCTTGAGGTTGCACTGCGTGCCGGCGCAATCAAAGTCCCTAAAGACGTCGTGGTCAAAATGGAAGACGCCGTTAAACTGCCTGATGGCAAAGTTACGATCGTCTGTACTGGATCACAAGGCGAATTCAATGCTGTCCTGAACCGTATGGCCAGTGGTGCGCACAAATTTATCAAGATCAAGAACAGCGATGTCGTTGTCTTTTCATCCAACCCAATTCCTGGCAACGAAAAGTACGTTACTCGTACTGTCGACGGACTGATGCGCGAAGGCAGCGATGTGATCCAAAACGGCAAGACGCACCTTACGGGTGTTGGTCCGCTGCACCTTTCGGGTCACGGATTTTACGAAGATCATGTCAAACTGATCAACGCCCTGAACCCGACGTATTATCTGCCAATTCACGGTGAGTTCCATATGCTGGTACATAACGCCGAACTAGCTGAAAAAGAAGCTGGCATTCCACGCGACAATATCTTTGTCTGCGATAGTGGTGATGTCATCGAAATCACACCTGATGGTGCCAAGAAAAACGGCCGGATTCCGGTTGGTGGCCTGATGTTCGATGACAGCGGCGCGTTGGTCAGCGAAGTGGTTCTCAAAGACCGTATTCACATGGCAACCGAAGGTATGTTCGTTGTTGTATTAACAGTACAACGCGGCAGCGGACGATTGATGACCAGCCCTGACATTATCAGCCGCGGGTTTATTTATCTGCGTGATAGTGAAGAATTGATGGGCACGATTCGCCAGTATCTGAAGCAAAAAGTCGCTCGCAGCTTTACTGGTAAACGAGTCGATCCGGACGTGATCAAGAAGGAACTACGCGACGAAATTACACACATTTTGTACGACCAGACTCGACGCACTCCAATCGTGATCCCCGTGATTAACGAAATCGGTGGCAACGGCGGTGGACAGAATCGTGACAACCGTGAAAACGCTAATCGCAATCAGAACAATCGACCAGAACGACCAGTTGGTGGGACTGTACCGCGTCAACCGCGTCCATTCCAACCACCTCAGGTACCTGACACTGAAGCAACCGACCCAGCGCTTCGTTCCAAGACCGAACCGC
>CAYIQY010000025.1:0-13269 GCA_964365665.1 uncultured Candidatus Saccharibacteria bacterium
TTATTTGTAATTGCGGTCGCGAATCTCGGCGATCAGATCATCGATTTGACCCTTGGTCGGACTAATGATCAGGGTTGGATCAATCAATCCGGTCGGACGAATGATCTGCTGAGCAGGTGCCGGACTGTGCGTGAGTTCGTACTCACCGGGAGTTGCTGACACAAAAATCGCCTGATTGATATGCTGATCGAATTCGTCAAAACGGAGCGGACGATTATCAAGTGCGCTCGGCAAACGGAAGCCGTATTCAACCAGAACTTCCTTGCGCGCACGGTCGCCGTTGTACATGCCGCGTACCTGCGGCAAACTTTGATGGCTTTCGTCGACCAGCAGTAGCCAATCATCCGGGAAATAGTCGATTAATGTCGCTGGTTGCTCACCCGGCTCGCGATTCGTCAGATAACGGCTGTAGTTTTCGATACCTTTGACGAAACCGGTTTCTTCTAACATTTCCAGATCGTATTTGGTGCGTTGAGCCAGACGCTGGGCTTCGAGATGTTTGTCATGTTTTTCAAAATATGCCAAACGCTCGTTAAATTCTTTTCTGATGTTTTCGATAGCGTGCGCTAGTTTTTCTCTTGGCGTGACATAGTGACTGGATGGAAAGATTTGTAATTCCTGCGGTTCGCCCAAGATTTCACCGGTTAATGGGTCAATCCGAGTGATACGGTCAATCTGATCACCGAAAAACTCGACTCGATACGCCACGTCGCTACCGGCCGGAAATACGTCAACGACGTCGCCTTTGACGCGGAAGGTACCGCGATGAAAATCAATATCATTACGTTGGTATTGAATATCTGTCAGCTGTCGGACGAATTTGTCCTGCAATCGTCGTTCACCGACCATCAACTTGATTGACATCGCTGAATAATCGTCGGGGTTACCGATACCGTAAATACAACTGACACTTGCGACGATAATCACGTCGCGGCGCGTCAGAAGCGCTGTTGTTGCAGCATGGCGCAGGCGATCGATCTCGTCGTTGATTTTGCTGTCTTTTTCGATATACGTATCGCTGGACGAAATGTACGCCTCGGGCTGGTAATAATCAAAATAGCTGACAAAATAGTGAACTTCGCTCTCGGGAAAGTAGGCTTTGAATTCTGAATAAAGTTGCGCTGCCAAAGTTTTGTTATGTGCCAAAACAAGGGTCGGCACCTGCCGGTTTTGAATAATATTGGCCATCGTAAAGGTCTTGCCAGACCCCGTAACACCAAGAAGTGTCTGTTCGCGCTCGCCTTTTTCCAAACCTTCGACCAATTGAGCAATTGCCGCAGGTTGGTCACCTGTCGGCTGATAATTAGTCTCCAATTGGAACAGTTGGCTCATCCCTCTAATTATAGACTATTTATCGCCTATCGCCATCTACTCGTAGTGAACGCTTCGCAAAATATCGTACGCCTTCGTTGCTTCTGGCGTCTCGCTCGCGGCTTTTGCTGCAGCTTCCGTATCATAGGTATCGTCTGAGAAATGATTAGTGAACGAGAATGCTCCATGCTTGCCATCATTTAAACCACTGTCGGCATTTTTACCAGTAATAACAGCTAGTCCTGTGTCGCACGCCCCGATAGTTCCAGGCCTTGTAATGGCCTTAGAGTTATTCAGCTCGAAAGTCTGGCTCCATTTTTTACCATCGAAAGATACGTAACTAACCGCATAGACAGTTGATTGCTCATATTCTTTCGACGCTTCACTCACAAGATAACTTCCCTCTACTTTGGTTGTGTACGTTTTGAGGATTTTCGTGAGTGATCCTGGCTCTCCCTCGCAGGCTCCGCCAACACCGCTAAGTCCAGCCTGGAGATTCAGCCATTTTTTGCCTGTCTGATCTGATATGGCGACTTCCTCGGACTTACCCTCTTGCTGCGGATCAAACTGCGTTGCTTTCACAGCCCAGTCACTCGGATAATCAAAGCAGAGTTTTTCCGAAGGCGTACAATAGTTTTTCATGGGTAATGCAGTCACTTTTTGATCAGGGTTAGTGAACCGATCTCCACTTTTCGTGACGCATGTCTCAGGATACGATTCTTGGATGACACTTCCGTCGCTCTTCACACATTGTGCGTAATTTGAAACTTTTTCAGCCACCGGTGATTTATTAATAAAATTCTGCCAAAATAGAAAACCGAGCGCTCCGATGAGAGTGACTGATAAAATTGCGATAATGATAATGTGAGCACTGCCTACTTGTGATTTTTTCATACGACCCTCACTAAAATTATTAGATTCAACCGTTCTTGCTGTATCGTTTACCGATTTGACTGTCGGTGCCGTCATGGACGAAATCGACGTATTTTTCGTCCAAGGCTTTGATAATCTTGTCGACCAAGCGGTCAGGTTTGGTATCAAAAATAATATCTTTGGCGCCAGGAGCTTCGATGTTTTCCAGTAGTATCGGAACATAGTCAGCCAAACCGCCACTCCCCAATAACACACCGCATACTTTGCGGCTTTCGAGTGCTGTTGCGAGTTCATGCAAACTGCCCATACGGCCGCCGACGGTAATCACCGCATCACTGCTTCGTACCAGATGCACATCGCGACCAACATATTCCATGCCAGTAAAGTTGATGTAATCGAACTCTTTGGTCGGTAGTTTGTAGGCAGATACGTGTTCGCGAAACGAACTGGCTGGCGAAAAGCCAACAGACACGCCGTGATGGGTATTCTCGACACTTGCATACCCCATGGCAGCGTAGTGCGGCAGCCCGACAGTTGCGCCAGTCAGCAACGTTTTTTCTTTTTTGGCGATCGCTTTGCCCAGATCATACGCAAGTTGGTGCGATGCGGTCACCGTGTCACCGCTGGCTGCGCCCGAGACGCAGATTTGATATCTCACTCTGAAACCTCTGTTACTTTGTAATCATCCGGTGCGGTGTCCAGGAATTCCTTGATCTCATCAATCGATAGTAACCCCGCCTGAGCACCTAGTTTTTGGACGACATTCATACTGTTAATCGGCGCCCACGTCAACGCCGTATCCATCGATTCACCGAGTGCAAGTGCGGCCACGATCGTCGAAGCGAAGGCATCGCCAGCGCCAGTGCGGTCAACCGGCGGGCCTGGATCAGGATAGTTCGGAATTGTGACTAACTTCCAATCATATGACGCGTATGACCCACTTGGTCCATCAGTAATAACCACGATTTTTGGACCTAGTTCATGCAATCCGTTTGCCAAATCACCTACTGAATCATGCGATTTACCGGTGACATCCATAGCTTCTTCGCGGTTCATGACCACAATATAACTGCGACGATAGATCTCGGCTAGTTTCTTTACTCCCCATTTGAAGTGGAATGTACCCGGTTGAAAAGCAAACTTTATATCAGGATGTTCGTTCAGGTAACCAAGCATGTCTTGATGAAGCTGCCAGGAATCATCACCAAGGAGTGATAAGTAGATCCAGTCCGGCACAGTGGCAGGTTCTTGCCAAACATATTTGTATGCCTCGTTCCTTACAAGTATCGTTCTTTCGGCGCCATAACGGAGTACATAGTAGTAGTTTGACTGTAGACCGGATTGAAGCGAGAGGAGATCAGTGGCCACGCCTTCTGATTGCAAATGCTCTCGAGCCGCTCGTCCCGGCTCATCATCACCAAGAAATGCCAAGAGCGATGACTGCAAGCCTAGCCGCGCCATCGATACGGCAGCGTTCGGTGACGGACCGACCGCACGGATAATATCGACGCCATCATACGGCGGCTTGCTACCAAGCGGCAAACTAATGCGTTTACTCCCATCAGGGTCAGTGTCTATCCGTGCGACATCTTCGTTTAATTTTATAAACGCATCGGTAAATATATCACCGATTGCCAGAATGGCCGGTGCGTTTGCTGATCCTGGTCGCTGAATATCTGGATGACCCTCGTCGCTTGGTGGCTTCAGCCCGATCTCGTCTGCGAGTACATGCACCATTTCGTCGTGTGTGCGATCGTGTTCGGCATAACGGCGGACGATTTCGGCGCGAAGGTGACGCTGAGCGTGTGCAAGTGTCCGTTTCACAAACGGTAGCTCGTGGTGAGTATTTTCAATCACATCCTGAAGATTAAACGACACCAGTCTATCATCCAATAGGAGTAGCACGTAATCTGTCTCACTCAACCGTCGGTGCGCAGATTCGCTCCCAGATAAATTGCGGAGCGCATGATATGCCTCTTCGGCGGTCGTATTTGCCGGATCAAGTCCCAAACTACGCAGTACATCGTGTCCACGCTCGGTAATATCGGCCAACAGCTTTACATCCACGCCGGCATTACCCGTCGCTCTCTCCAATGCTGCCAGGTTAGCAGCAAACAATGGATGATCATTGCCCAATAATTGTTTCAAGACGTGTGTCATACTGTCAAAATTATATCATGCTTACGGTTAAAATGGCTGTTCGTGCAGTGGCATGTGATGAAGTTTGACACCGTGATGCAAAATGCCGGGTTTGGCGCCGATAAATCGCACGACCGATGTCGAGTTAGCACTGGCGAAGACGACACTGTCGGCCAGTGATTTCCCCTGCGCCCATTGTGACAAAAACCCAGACCCAAACGCATCTCCAGCACCCGTGCGATCAATCACTTTGACATCCTGGTACATACCGGCTTTGACAATTGTCTTGCCGTCACTCGCACAAACACCCTTTGGCCCGTCGCTGACAATGACAACCGGAACGTAGTTGTGGCCGTGGTGGACTAATTCTTCCAATGTCTTGCCTTCGACAAGCGTCTGCATTTCTTCACGATTAACAGATAGTATTTCCACATCCTCGAGCAATGTATGCATTTTTTCAGGGTTTGCTAACTCGCCTTTACCGGGGTTGAACATGATTTTTATGCCCTTTTCACGTGCTTGGGTAAACAGTTTGTGTAATACCTCAAAACTGCCCGACATCGACGATACATACAGCCAATCTGCCTGAACGCCGTCCAAATCGAAATCTTTGCTATGGTAATGCGTCGATGCGCCGCGATAGGTCAAGATTGTCCGTTCACCACTTGGCGCTAGTAATAATACCGAGTAGCCAGTACTGTATTTGTCACTGTAACTGACATGCGACGTATCAACACCTTCCAGGTCTAATGCGTCGAGAACTGCCTGACCGGCAGGATCATGGCCTATCGTCCCCATGAATACCGCGTGCAGTCCTTGCCGTGCAAAAGTCACCGCAGCATTCGTCGCACCGCCGCCAGTACTAAAGGTAATATTGTTAACGTCGGCCTTAGCACCGAGGTCTAACTTCATAAAGCTTTCGTGCGGGTTCTCGACAACAGGCTTGAATTCGTCGCTATGGCTCAGGAACACATCCTGCACCGCTGCCCCGACAGAGATAATTTTGATTTGCCCACTCATTTGTTAGTAGTATAACACTTATGTCTATAATCAGACGACTGCTTTGCCGGCGCTGCCGAAGGCTTGGATTTTTTCTTCGACGATGGCTTGAACGGCACCATAGACTTCGGGCATGAGTTTGACGACCGCATATTCGTCGGGGTTTTCAGCAAGGACTTTTTCGAGAGTTTTGCGAAAAGCATAGCGCATATCGCTGTTGATATTAATCTTGCTGACACCGATCCTGGCTGCTTCTTCAAAATAATGGAGGGGTGTGCCACTGCCGCCGTGCAAACTGATTTGGCAATCAATCGAATCTCGGATGCGTTGCAATAGTTCGAGGTCTAATTCTTTCGGCACTGGATATTTGCCGTGCAGATTGCCAACAGCAGCTGCAAATGTATCAATGCCAGTTGCTTCAACGAAAGCTTTGGTTGCTTCTGGAGTACTGAATGTCTTTTTGATCTCTTCGTAGTCGATCGCTTCCGTATGAACATTGGATGAGCCGCCGAAATAGTGCGGTTCGCTTTCGACCAATGCACCGGTAAATTTGGCGTATTCCACAACTTCTTTGGTTTTCTCGATGATCTCTTCGGTCGTAGCGTCGTGGTTTGCCTGCGATATGTCAATATGAATGAATTCAAATCCAGCATCAATCGCACGTTTGCAATCATCGACTGTCGGGCTGTGATCAAGATTGATATACATTTCAATAGCGTATTCATTGCGATAGTTGTCAACCATATCGCGAATGTTTTCGAGTCCAAGTGCTTTGACTTCTCCGTCACTGACTTCGACGAGTACGGGTGATTTCAGTTTTTGCGCAGCACGAGCCACTGCTATCAGCGTTTCTTGATTGTCAATATTAAACGCGCCGACGGCGAACTTCTGTCGCCTAGTACGTTGGTAGAGATGTCGCGCGCGCATCGTGTTGGCTCTGATTTGTGGAATGGTCAAACTCACTGTATATCTCCTCTTAAAACTCTCTATGATATTGCGCGGTACTATTAATGAATTCTTTGGCTGCATGAGCAATTTTGGCACCAGTCAGTCCGAAATGATCAAGTAGTTCGTCCGGTGCACCAGACTCACCGAATCTGTCTTGCATACCAATACGTTTCAGCGGCGTCGGCAGATTTTCGCCAAGTAGTTCCGCAACTGCGCCGCCAAAACCTCCGTTGATTTGGGCTTCTTCTGCAGTCAATGCACGGCCAGTTTTCTTCACGCTCGCGAGGATTGTATCGCCATCAAGTGGTTTGATCGTTGGCACATGAACAACTTCGGCGCTGACACCGTGACTTGCCAATTCATTTGCAGCCACTAATAACTGATACGTCATTGTGCCGGTACCGAGCAAACTGATATCATTCCCTTCGCGCAAAACATATGCCTTGCCGACTTCGAACGGTGATTTATCAGTGCTGAATATTGGCGTTTTTTCGCGCGCCAGACGGATATAACTTGGTTTGCCGTTTTCGGCAATTGCCCGGGTTGCTTTTTCGGCTTCGACACTATCACCAGGCGCGATCACGACCATATTAGGTAACACACGCATCAGTGCAATATCTTCGAGCATTTGATGGGTCGCGCCATCAGGACCGACACTCACGCCCGCATGAGAGCCGACAATTTTGACCGGCTGATCATTCAGAGCAATCGTCGTCCGGATTTGTTCCCAGTTACGGCCGGGACTAAAGGCAGCATAACTGCTGGTAAATGGAATCTTCCCCGCGCGTGCCATCCCGCTGGCGACTGTCACGAGGTTTTGTTCGGCAACTCCCATTTCGATGAAACGTTCAGGAAATGCTTCTTTGAATTCGTTCATCTTCGTGCTGTCAGTCAAATCAGCGCAAAGGGCGACAATGTTTTCATTCGCTTCACCGGCCGCTTTGAGGCCACGCCCGAAACCTGCACGAATCGGCTCGCTTGCCGTGTCGTCAGCAAACAAATTATCAGCAAGAGGATAACTCATTCGTGTTCCCCTTTAATCTTGCCATCAAGTGTACGAAGTTTGTGCAGGGCATCTTTGGCCTGTTCACTATTGGGTGGTGATCCGTGCCAATGATAATCATATTCCATAAAATCGACGCCTTTGCCCGGAATTGTGTGGGAAATAATAACACTTGGTTTGTTGGTGATCGCACGCGCCATGCTAGCCGCATCCAGAATACTTTCAACATTGTGACCATCGATCTCCTGAACATGCCAACCAAACGATTTCCACTTGCCGTGCAAATCCTCGAGCGGCATGACATCATCAGTCGTGCCATCAATTTGAATATTATTTCGATCAACAAAAACGATCAGCTGTGACAATTTGTACTTGCCCGCAAACATCGCCGCTTCCCAAATATTCCCCTCGTCCAGTTCGCCATCACCCGTAACCACGTAAACCCAACGATGTGGTTGATGATCTATATATTGCAAAGTGTATGCATAGCCGGCGCCTTGTGACAATCCGCTGCCGAGTGGGCCGCTCGTGTTTTCAAGGCCTGGTAGTTTAGTCCGTTCGGGGTGACCCTGCAAACGACTCCCCAGTTTTCGCAGTGTCAACAGTTCTTCCTTTGGGAAAAACCCGGCTTCGGCCATAGTCGCATACTGCACTGGTACGCAGTGACCGTTGCTCAGGAAAAACACATCGCGCTCTGACCAGTCAGGATTTTTCGGATCATAGCGCATAATATCAAAATAAAGCGCCGTGAATATCTCGGCCAATCCGAGCGGACCCGCGCTATGGCCACTACCGGCCTTTTCTAGCATGCGAATAATGTCTTCGCGTATCGTGTATGCCTTGTGTTCGAGTTCGCTGATTGATAATTGTCCACTCATGACTACATCACACCCTGTTTGTTGACTTCTTTGACCATCGTCGCATAGGCAGTCTCCGGGTCGTCGGCTTTTTGGATCGAACGGCCAACATACATAACATCGACTCCACCCTGAGATAAACTAAAAGCATTTTCGGGAGTAATCCCACCATCCCAGCCAATTTCAATTCCGGCATTGATGTTTTTGATGAGACGTACCTTTTCGAGTTGCATCAGACTGGCTGTTCCGCCATATTTGCCCAGATCACCGCTAAAGATCATCGCATGATCAGCTGCTTCGATCAGCCCGGCAACATCGGCCGGTACCGTCGAACGCATCAGAGCGATGCCAACTTTTATACCAGTCGCTTTAATTTTTTGCATAATCGGTAGCAGATCTGTCTTTACCTCAGCATGAAAAATGATTAAATTCGGATGTAATGCAATGAGTGCGTCAGCATATTGCGTCGGGTCGGCGACCATAGCATGAATATCGATTTGCCATTCCTGTGGCCACCAAATTTGACTTGCCAGGACCGTCTGAGTGGGCGCGAAACTACCGTCGCTCAGGTCGATGTGTACTCTCTGTGCGAATGAGTGAATCTTCTCAAGAGCAGCCTTGAACTCTTCGGGTGTCGCAGCAAGAACGGTAGGAGCAATGGTTGTCGTCATCAGGCCAACTCATCCAACTCCGCATTACGGCGCTTGTACCGAACCGCTTCAGCAAATGGTGTGTGCAGCCAGGTGTCAATGATGTCTTTCCAGATCTGATCGTCTTCGTTTCCTAGTACGCGCGCAGGCAAGCACAGTACGTTACTATCGTTGTCATTACGAGTAATCCGCGCTTCCTCGGAGTCCCAAACGACGCTGGCGCGAATCCCTCGGAAGCGGTTGGCTGCCATCGCCATGCCCTGGCCGCCGCCGCAGAGCAATATTGCCCGTGGGTCTTTATCCACTTCGCCGATAACTTTCAGTACGGCCATCTGGGCGAACTGCGGAAAGTCATCGCCAGGATCTAACACCTTATCACCGACATCTTGAACGTCAAATTCACGCTTTGCCAGATAGGCAAATACTTTTTCTTTCAAATCAAAGCCAGCATGATCAGAGCCCAGATAGATCTTCATGTCATAAGTATAAGCGTTACGGTCATTTGGAGCAAGATTCGTCTACGATTATTCCAGTGACTTGCCGACGTCAGCGACCAGTTCGACCAGGCGGTTGCTATAACCCCATTCGTTGTCGTACCAGATTGCAACTTTGATCAGGTTGCCAGCGACAACTTTTGTCAGCAATAGGTCGACAGTCCCAGAATGGCTATTGCCGATATAGTCGCGAGATACCAGTGGTTCCTCACTGACACCCAAGATTCCTTGGTAGAACGGTTCGGCGGCGGCTTTTTTGAATACTTTATTGATTTCTTCGACTGTCGTGTCGCGCGATAACAATGCCGTTACGTCGCTGATCGAGACCACAGGGGTTGGAACGCGAATTGAGAGGCCGTCGAATTTACCAACTAATTGCGGCAATGTCTTGGTAACGGCAATCGCGGCACCAGTGGTCGTTGGAACGATATTTTCGGCACCATTACGACCTTCACGAAGATCCTTTTTCGGTGCATCCTGAATCGCTTGGCTGGCAGTATAACTGTGAACCGTCGTCAGCATTGATTTTTCAACACCGAACTCAGCGTCCAAGATCGCCATAACAGCGCCTAAAGAGTTGGTTGTACAGCTGGCGTTGCTGATCACATGGCTCGCGCCTTTGATCTTGTCGTCATTGGCACCAAGAACAATCGTATCGACACCATCACTTTTGGATGGGCCGCTGATAACGACGCGCTTTGCACCTGCGGTGATGTGTTTTTCAGCATCCTCGACGGCGGTGAAAAATCCTGTTGATTCAATGACCAATTCAACGCCCAAATCACCCCATGGCAATGCAGCCGGGTCTTTTTCGGCGAGTACTTTAACAGGTTTGCCATCAACAATGATATTACTCTCATCAAAGGTCACATCGTGACCGTAGGTACCATAATTACTGTCATGTTTTAACAGATATGCTAGTGTCTTTGTGTCAGTCAAATCGTTGATTGCAACAATTTCGAGATCGCTTCGTTCAAATGCGATTTTAAAGGCATTACGCCCAATTCTACCAAATCCGTTGATGCCCAGTTTCGTTTGGCCCATACTTTGTTCCCGCCCCCGCTGTCAAAAGCATTAGTTCTTTGGTGTTTATTGTATATCAGACGGCGCACGAAGCGCAAATGATTTATACTATACTAATAGCTATCGAAACACAAAACCAAGCATTTTCTCTCGTGCCTGAGTCGCCATGATCTGCCCTGAACTCGTCGATGTAACTACAGTTACATCTCCTCGTCCAGAACAGATCCTGACTGGCTCACTCACCTAGATAAAACACTAGTTTTGTATTACGATAGCTATACATGAAAAAAAGTGAGGTAATAGAATTCGCCAAAGAATTCTACGAGGATGAACAACTGCTGGAACTTGAGCACGCGATTGACTATGCCCATGACAAGCACCAGGGTCAAAAGCGCAAAAGTGGCGAACCCTACATTACTCACCCTCTTGCCGTCGCCCACACATTAATCGATTGGGATATGGACATTGATAGCGTTCTGGCAGGCGTATTGCATGACACCGTCGAAGATACCGACGCAACGCTAGAGGAAATTGAAAATATGTTCGGCCGCGACGTCGCATTTCTCGTCGATGGTGTCACCAAAGTCAGTCAGGCACGCGCTGGCATGCGCGACCTGGAAAGTTACTTACCGCAGACCAAAGACAACTTATCGAAACTGTTGATTGCCGTCAGTCAAGACGTTCGCGTCATCATTATTAAACTGGCTGATCGTTTGCATAACCTGCAGACATTGCAATACATGCCCGCTGACAAACGCGCGAAAATCGCCCGCGAATCACTAGAGGTCTTTGCGCCAATGGCCGACCGATTGGGTATGGGGCGCGTCCGGATGGAAATTGAAGAATTAGCATTTGGCTACATGGATCCAAAACTATTCAAACACCTGCAATCAATGATGAAAAAGCGTCTCGGTAAAAGTACGCGAAAACTGGGAGTTGTACGACTGGATGTTGAGCGCGAGCTAAAAAAACAAGGTATAACCTTCGAGATTAACGGCCGCGTCAAAAGTATTTACAGCCTGCATAAAAAACTGCAAAAAGTCGACAATAATATGGACGACATCTACGACTTGATGGCACTGCGCATCATCGTTGCCGACAACGAAACCTGTTACCGCGTACTAGGGATTTTGCATAGTATGTATCAGCCCATGATAGCCCGGATCAAAGATTACATCGCCGTTCCAAAACCAAATGGATACCAAAGCTTGCATACGACCGTTCTCACTCCCAGCAAGCAAATTGTCGAATTTCAGATCCGTACACAGGCCATGCATGATTACGCCGAACGCGGATTGGCAGCCAGTTTCCACTACCACGAACAAAAGGCTAGCAAATCATACACCAAGAAAAAAACGGCAGTCCACCTCCCCGCAGAATTGCAATGGATTACTCAGATGCAAGAAATCGCCTCGCGCCTCCGAGATGGCGAAGAGATCAGCCGTGATCAGTTAAATGTCGATTTGTTTGGAAATCGAATCTTCGTCTATTCACCAAATGGCGATATTTATAATCTACCAGAGGGTGCGCTGCCACTTGATTTCGCCTATCTGGTACACACCGACATTGGCAAACATGCCTATAGTTTTCAGGTTAACGGCAATATCCATGCTTTTGATAAGCCACTCCATAATGGTGATGTTGTCGAAGTGATCACGCGCAAGACGGTTGCGCCAAAACAAGCATGGCAAGAGCTCGTTACTACCACTCATGCCCGCGAGAAATTACGGATGCAACTGCGTAAATTAGGTTTGCTTCAAGCCATATCCGGTGCAGCCGCAATCATCCGTGAAAAAGCTGCGAAAAAAAGCAAAAAGAAAGTTTAGCGTTTGTTCCAGCGTTCGATTGATTCGTGAATAACGGATTTTGCTTCGTTAACATCTCCCCAGCTTTTGACAATCGTCGTGCCAGGTTTTTTGATGTCTTTATAGTGGTTAAAGTGAAATTCAATTTGTTGGATGAGTTTTTCTGGCAAATCAGCTAACGAGGATATGGCGTTGCCATTATTGCGGTCATCGGCCGGTACAACGACAACTTTGTCATCTACTTCACTGTCATCTTCGAATTTCATGACACCAATGACTTTTGCTTCCAGGAATAAACCTGTCGGTAGCGGCTGTTCTGTGATAATCAGCGCGTCCAGCTCGTCGCCGTCTTCGTCAAGAGTCTGTGGGATAAATCCATAATTGGTCGGTTTGGCAAAGATCGCCGGATCAACCCGATCAAGCTGCATAACTGCAAGGTCGCGGTTCCATTCAATTTTGTGGTTGCTGCCAGCTGGAATCTCGACAACGACATTAATCACGCCGCCATCAACATCGCCAGGGGTAAGTATTTGGTTAAAATCTGCCATTACGCTCCTTTGTTTTCAACATTATCTAGTATACTATACCGTATCATGTTAGTTATTGGCCATCGTGGCGCTGCTGGGCTTGCACCTGAAAATACTCTCGAATCTTTGCGGGCCGGTGTCGAAGCTGGCGCTGATATTTTGGAATTTGATGTTCGACTTACCTCTGACAAAATTCCGATTCTGGCGCATGATGCTCGCCTGAAAGGCTTGACGATTCGACGATCAACATTTGCTGATTTACAAAAAGCTGGAACGGTAACAACTTTAGAATCAGTACTGGATGAGTTTTTTGGCAGCATACTGCTGAACCTTGAATTCAAACCAGTTGGCGGTGTTGAGGTTGTCTACAATTTTATCGCTGATCGATACGTGAAGCGTTCAAGTGATTGGAATAACCTCTTGATATCGTCGTTTCACGTTCGATCACTTCTCCATCTGCGCCGGCTCAGTCCTGTGATCAACTTGGCGCTACTTCACAGTCTCAACCCATTTGCATTTGTCACCTACAATCGTCGCTTGCAACTTAGCGCTATCGGCTGGCATCGACTGCATGTTAACAGCTTAGCGATTGCTATCGCCCAAAAGTCTGGCATTTTCACCTATGTCTATACCGTTAACC
>CAYIQY010000026.1:0-12418 GCA_964365665.1 uncultured Candidatus Saccharibacteria bacterium
GGCAAACCCACCGATAAGGTATAATGTGGGATGTACGCCCCGGTAGCTCAGCTGGATAGAGCAGAGGACTTCTAAGCCTAAGGTCGCAGGTTCAAGTCCTGCCCGGGGTACCAAAATTATTTCAGAGCGCCAAGTTCTTCCCGAACAATCTTCATTACATCACGAGGTGATAGATCCGACTTAACCGCTTGCCTATGGGCGCCGAGCTTCATTGCCTGGCTCACTCCTTCACCAGTTGATAGATTGCTCATAATCACCACCCGGGTACGAGGAGCAACCGTCGTCAACATAGCTTTTTTCAAAAATCCTACCCCATCAAGAATTGGCATCATGAGATCAAGCAAGATAATATCATATGTGTATTTTTTACATAGTTCCAGTGCCTCTTGTCCATTCATTGCTATATCTATCTTATAGTCGGCATGTGACTTCAGCATGATAGTATACGCATCTCGCAGGATTTTCTCGTCTTCAACGAGCAATATTTTATGCACTGTCATACCCTACTTTCAAATTGTTACCAGTTGCCCCTAGCCACCAATATTCCTTATATCCAGTATACAGAAAGAGCTTATGATCATAAACAATACCGTGGATCAATTTGATCCACGGTATTAAAATAAGCGTAAGATTAGCCTCGCTTTTTGAGCAGTGACTTGAGCTTTTTCTTCAGGAGACGCTTGCGTGAGGCGCTGTGCCAGTTCTTGTGTTTTGCCATTATGGTATCCAATCAACTTTGTATCTTTACCATTGTACCATTTTTTGCTTGAATTACCACTGTTATTTACGATTTCGGTTCGTCTGGTATTTGTGCAGCTTGATCCTTGCCGAGCATTTCTTGAACCTGAGCAAGCGTCACTTGGATAACGCTACCTGGTTCAACACTGCCTTCTAACATTTGTTTGGCGACGAGATTTTCGACCGCACGTTGGACAACACGTCGCATCGGACGGGCGCCAAGCCGAGGATCATAACCTTTGTCGACAAGGAATAATTTGGCATCATCAGCTACCTGAACGCTGATCTTTTGCAATGCCATTTGTTTGTTAATACCAGCAAGAATAAGATCGATTACCTGCACCAGTTCGGGCTTCTCGAGTGGCCGGAAAACAACAATTTCATCAAAACGGTTCAAAAATTCTGGCCGGAATTGGTTGGTATTAATCAATTCGTCTGTCAATTGCTGTTCGAAATCTTGCAATTTGTAGCCGCGTTCGATGTATTCGCGAATCCGATCGGCGCCAGCATTGGATGTCGCAATCACGATCGCATCGCGGAAACTGACTTCGCGGTTTTTAATGTCACGCAGAATTCCTTCGTCAAGTAATTGCAGTAATGTGGTCAATACCTGCGGATGAGCTTTTTCAATCTCATCCAGTAGGACAACGCTAAACGGTTGCTTCATTGCCTGAGCGGTCAGGCTCGTCGGATCGTCACCACCATCAGCAATCAGCCGCGACACGTCTTCTGGTCGAACATATTCGTTCATGTCTAGTCGAATCATGCGGTCTTCCCCGCCAAAATAAACATCGGCCAGAGCCTTCGACAGTTCAGTCTTACCAACCCCAGTTGGTCCGAGAAACAAAAACGTTCCAATCGGCCGGTTTTGATTGCGTACACCTGCTCGTGCCCGTCTGAGGGCATCACTCACGACTTGTACGGCACGGGTCTGATTAATCATGCGCTCATGAATCAAATCCTCAAGATTCAATAGTTTTTCGCGGTCATCTTCACCGCTTGCCACGCCAACTTTGATACCCATTGTTTGTTCAATAGCTGCCTGGACAGAATTAGCGGTAACAAGACCATTCTCACTGTAACTGGCAGCGCTTTCAAGCAACTTCAGTGCTCGTCCCGGCATTGCAAGGTCATGGACGTAGCGCTCACTTAAGCGATAGGCTTCGTGAAGTGATTGGTACATGTATGTTACCTTGCGCTGGTATTCAGTAAAAATCAGCTGATCCTGCATAACAGCAATTGTCTCTAGTTGTTCTGCTGGTGCAATGCTAATACGGTTCAATGCATTGATAAGTCCTGGATTACGCTGCCCAATTTGCAAAAAGCGTTGTTCATCCATAGCCAGGATAATGCGCAAACTACCGCCTTCAAGAATTGGCAGCAGAACATTCGTGAGGTCGACCGAACCAACACCTTCTTCGAAAAAGAGTTGTGCATTATCGAGACAAATAATAATATTTTTGGCGCTATAGGCTTCACCGAGTACTGACATGATAAGCCCTTCCAGCTCACCGCGACCAGGCGCCGCCGCAATCAGGGCTGACGCATCCAATATGAATACTTGGCGGAACTTCAGCGTTGCAGGAATTTTAGCTTTGGCATCGAGAATACGTTCGGCAAAAGCATGAACGATTGTCGTTTTGCCAGCCCCGGCCTCTCCGACCAATGCTGCATTCTGGCGCCCGCCGCTACCAAAAGTTTCGATCAACTGATCAAGCGCTTTTTGATGCGATTGCACCTCGACTGTCGTAGTGACGCCAACTGATTCTGACAAATTCTGACCGAATCTGCGAAGCAATGGAATATACCCAAATGAAAAGTCTCGTGCGATACCGCCAGTCCGTTTTGGCTGACGACTATCCTTGATCAATTGACGCAAATGCTCGTACCAACGAACACCGGCAATTAAATCATCCCGGTCGAGTTTCATATGAGCCAATAGCGATTCGTGATCGCCAAAACTATCGATGATTGCGACAACCAATACCGCACCAGAAATATGCTGGCTGCCCGTCTGCTCACGAACCTGCAGTGCATTTTGCCAGATCAGCGCGGTATCTGTCGGCTGATCGGTGGTGATATTTTGCAAAAAGTTACCGGTAATCCCAAACCTCAGCCCAAAAAACATACCGCCTTGGACATTAGCGACAGCCTGGGCTATATCCTGTGGCGTTGGGTTCTTGCCAAGTCTGCCGAGTACATCGCCTGACAGCAGTCCATCAATTGTGTCGCCGCTAGTTGCTGGATGCTCTAATTCCCCGCTTCTCCATTCAAGTAATATGAATGGGAGCGCCGCTAGTCCAATCAGGAACCAACCAGCCGACACATGAACAACGACTAAAGTTACGCCCGTAACAATCAGCAAGGCAACCGTTGCGCCAAACACTAACCGCAGCGATTTCGTCAGACGGAGACCAAGTCGCGCTTTGGCCGCACGAATGCTGCCCCCGTTATAGCTCGCCGTCTGATCCATTACGGTGTCCACCCTGTCAACATCAGAACGATTCCGATAATTGGTAGAATCGGAACAAATGCCCAACCAGTAAGAATAACGAACCCCAAAACGACTTGCAGCCCAATAGCAACACCGCCAACAAGAAGAAGTATCAGCCGGACGACTGCTCCAACTAGGCGTGAAAATAATCTATCGACCATCGCACGCATCTGATCACCAATCGGTCCGTCAACTTTACCTGCCGAGATCTGACGAAAGGGTGCAAACAAAGTCTTGATCAACAGATCAACAGAAAAATAATCAATCGTACCGTCCAGGCGATTCGCGACCAGCTGGGCTCTTTGGCGCCAGCCATCACCGTACCACCACCGCAGTAGACTTGTGACCAAAAGCATAAACACATTGTACCATTCACGGCTGCGGTATAATAGGGGTATATGACCAAACCCTACAGTGTCTTGATGGGCAAAGCTGTCCGCTATATTGCCCGATTGCGCGGTGGCGGGTCGGCGCTACCCGGATTATTCGTCGAAAAGATCGACCGCGGGTTCGTTGCTGACACACTGAAGCAGCTGCCCCAGGGGATTGTGCTAATCAGTGGCACTAACGGCAAAACAACGACGACTAAAATGGTGGTTGAGCTACTAGAAAGCCAGGGGCTAAAAGTATTTACCAATCGAACGGGTAGCAATTTTAGCCGTGGTGTCGCGGCGGCGCTACTTGGTGAGGTCACTGCTCGCGGCAAACTAGATGCCGACATTGCGGTATTAGAACTCGATGAGGCGCATGCTGTGCATTTCGTCTCGTCTATTGCTCCACGCTACAGTTTGCTGCTCAATGTTATGCGCGACCAGTTAGATAGATTCGGCGAAATTGACCGCACAGCACAGATGCTTCATACAATTGCGGCCATAACAACTGATGGCGTCATTATTAATCGTGACGATCCGCGTATTAGCAGTACTGCCTTCATCAAAAGTCTCACCGCGCCAATACGAAGTTTCGGTGTCAGCCCTGAACTACTTCATCAATTTCCTTCCGATGATAATCTCCATGCAGGCTCCACTAAATCAGGCCATCACAATCCTCTGTCGACTGATGATACGAATCTTGAACATATCGACGAGCAAACAGCGACCATTTCCTATGGCGGCACCAGTAAAAAAGTAACACTGAAAATCAATGGTATTTACAATATTCTCAACGCGGTCGGAGCGGTTGCAATGTGCCGATTAGTGATGCAGGATGACCTGCAAGAAGATGATATGCTGATGGCATTGTCAACGATTACACCGGCATTTGGGCGTGGCGAACAGTTAATGATCGACGGACAGCCCTGCGAATTAGTACTTGTCAAAAACCCGAGCGGGTTTCGATTAGGCCTGCAATCATTCCCACCAGAAGGTGTCGCAACAATGATTGCAATCAACGATAATTATGCTGATGGCCGCGACATGAGTTGGTTGTGGGACGTATCGTTTGAGAGTTTGCGTACAGGTGGCGTCAGTGAAATCGGTGGTACGCGCGCCTATGACATGGCGCTCCGTCTCCAATATGATGATGTTGCTATCACGCATGTTGACAGCCATTTGATTGACAGTTTGCAGCATTTTCTGGCACGTCATTCTCATCAACCAAAACGTATTTATTGTACCTATACGGCGATGTTGCAGTTACGCCGCGAACTCGCCAAACACACACATGTCGAGGTCGTATCATGAGTAAACGACCACTTGTTATTCTGCAATTATATCCCCGCGATATGAATATCTATGGCGACCATGGTAATACATTGGTATTGCAACAACGCGCTGCCTGGCATGGCTACCACCCAGAAGTCATCGAGTATAATCCGGATGATATTTTCCCCGACCATGTTGACATTATTATTGGCGGTGGCGGGCAAGATAGCGGTCAAGACAAGATCCAAACTGATTTACTGAAGATTGGAAAACAGCTGCATAATTTAGCGTCACAGGACACGCCAATGTTGATGATCTGCGGATTATATCAACTATTCGGTAAGTTTTTTCGTACTCAGGATGGGCGTATGATTGAGGGTATCGGCCTGCTCGATATAGAAACGGTTGCCGGACCAGAACGAATGATCGGTAATATCGTGACACAAAGTGATCAATTCGGAGAAATTATCGGATACGAAAATCATAGCGGACAAACACTTCTTGGCGATGGTGTCCAGCCGCTAGGAAAAGTCGTCCGAGGCGCTGGAAATAACGGCCAAGACGACACAGAGGGAGCTCGTTTTCATAACGTTATCGGCAGTTACCTCCACGGATCATTGCTCCCCAAAAACCCTGCTATCGCTGATTGGCTGATCGAACAAGCAGCCATCAAAAAGTTTGGTGACTTTACACCAACCGTCATCGACGATCGCTTCGCTACCCTCGCGCGCAAACACGCTATCAAACGCCCACGATAAGAATGTTGTAAATAAAGATCTTGCCACGCGATGCTATTACATGTCACCCTGAGGATATGGATACAGCAAAAGATAAATCAGTTATTACCAAAATCCGCGATACCATTGTATTGATCAAACCTTTCGATGAACTTGAAAAAGTACATATTGATGACGCTCTGAATTGGGTAGACGGAACTAGTAATATCTTTCGTATAAAAAAACCGGATATACCGCCAAAACACCTCGTCTCATATTTTGTTCTTCTTGATAGTAAACATAGGAGTATCCTACTGGTGGATCATATCAAGGCCCAGTTATGGCTACCTTCGGGTGGGCATGTTGAAAAAGACGAACTACCCACTGATACTGTTCGGCGCGAATGCATTGAGGAATTAGGCATACCTGCGGTTTTTGTCAACAAAGACGAGCTGCCAGCTTTTCTTACTGTCACCCAAACAGTTGGCTTAACAGCCGGTCATACTGACGTAAGTCTCTGGTATGTCATAAAAGGTAATCGATTTGATTATGTGCATTTTGATAGAACTGAATTCAATGAGGTTGAATGGTATACATTTGATGAAATCCTGGCATCGGATCCAACTATCTTTGATCCACACATGCAGCGTTTTACGCGCAAGCTTATTCAGGAGCTTCTAGTCTTACCGGTGGCTTGATGTCTTTGAACTTTAGAATGAATTCTTTGTATGACGGCACTTCAATAGTCCCGTTTGCAATGTCGTCGATCGGTGCCCAGACAGCACCATGAAGTTCGCTCAGTTGCGGTGATAATTGCGTCGATTGATCTAACCAGCCCGTATAGCCGAGGATGAGTCTGCCACTGCCGTGCAACCAAAAATCAGCACGCGTCAGGCTGCCTCCGCGCAGCCCCAATTCCTCTTCCAGTTCGCGTGCCATTGCATGATCGGGTGTTTCGCCGACATCAATATGACCGCCTGGGAGGCCGTATCCGCGTGGCCCATAATCTGCAAGCAGCACATGTTTTTTATCGGGCGTGTACAACGCGCACTTGCAACTGACTTGCAACCGCGCGAATTCAATTGTCATGCCGCCTTCAATCGTTTAAGCTCAGCAATAACTTGGTCGCCGTGACCGAGTGGCGTGACACGGCCATAGACTTTAACAACTGTGCCTACAGGATTAATGATGAACGTTTTGCGCAGCGTACCCTCAACACCAAACTGTTTTTTACCCCACGCACCGTATGCATTGATCACAACTTTGTCGGGATCAGACAGCAATGTGAAATTCAGCGAATGCTTGGCCTTGAACTTTTCATGGGCGGATACCGGGTCTTTGCTGATGCCAACAATCTGCGCACCAAGTTCTGCGAGATCATCACGTGCATCGCGCAAACTGCATGCTTCGATAGTACAGCCGGGCGTATCATCAGCAGGGTAAAAGTATAAAACCAGCCACTGTCCAGCAAAATCCTTTAACGAATGAACTGAAACGCTCTCGTCAGGTAATGAAAAATCAGGGGCAGGATACGGGGGTTGTGTCATAGTCTCATTATAACAGGCTATAATAGACTATATGCGACCCAGCGGACGAATTGAGGTACTGGATTACCTACGTGGATTTTTTATTGTTGTGATTATCATCGATCATCTTTGGCGCTGGCCAAATGTTTTTCAATTTATTAGCGGCCGCGGCGAACTATGGGTATCGGCAGCTGAGGGATTCGTGATCATATCAGGCTTGCTCGTGGGTTATATTCGTGGGCATAAGAATTTGAAAAAACCGTTCGGAGAAGTAAGCAAAAAACTTGTTAGCCGAGGACTGTTACTCTACGCTTGGGCACTAGTAACTTCATTACTTTTAGTGGCAGCGAGCTGGTTATTTAATTTCCAAGGCAGTATCGCCTTCATACCTTATGAACGATTCGACTGGGCGGCGGTTATCGAAGGTATGATAAAACTAGAATACACCCATTTATTGACTTATTTTTTATACTTATATGCTATCTTTTTGGTGCTATCACCTGTTATTATTTGGCTGTTACGACGTGGGCTCGGCTGGTTGGCGGCAGGCCTGAGCCTCATCGGATGGTGGATCGGGTTTAGCGGCGATGTTGAATGGCTGCAATGGCAGATTCTGTTCTTTATACCAGCAATTGCTGGATTCTATTTGGATACAATCATTCATCAGTTGAAACGCGTACCCCGTACGGCCACCTGGCTATTCATTACTTTGGCTGCCGCTAGTATTGCCTGGTCGGCGTGGATCGTGGTACCGACGGAACCCGGCACTTATCTCAGTCCCTTATTCGGGCGAGAACCACTGACACTTGCCCGCATCGGCCTGGCTTTTGTTTGGTTCGTAGCGTTCGTCTGGCTTTTCCAACAAATGTTGCCATGGCTACAGCGTTGGCTCGGTTGGCTGCTACTGCCAATAGGCGCCCGATCGCTCACGGCATATATCGTTCATAGTTTGCCACTCATGCTTATCCCATTTTTACTTCCGCTGTCTTCATCATTTTGGGAGAATTCTCTTCTGGCTATCGTGAGTGTGCTCGTCACATGGGCAATTGTGATTTTGCCCGGTATCAATCGCTTCATTCCGCGTTAAGCGCGTAAGTGTCGGTCACTTGTTGGTCGTATTTGACTGACGACAAAAGCCGGTAGCGACTATCGGGGTGGAAGGCTGGTACGTTATCAGCCCAATAGACATGAACCATACTCGGCGCAGTCAGGTCAGTTGAAGCTGCTAGCCGTGATCCGTGATCCGCTAACCAGGCGTAGCCGCCCTGGTACAGAATTGGATCTGGGCTATAAAAGCGCATGTCACAACCGTCAAAATAATACAGATCATTAATATACGTATATGCATCGTCAGCAACGACAACTGATTTTTTACAATCAATCAGCTGGCGAACTTTGCTGGTCTGCGGTCGCTGGAAACGTTCGTAATTAAAGTTACCCGCTTGAGCCAGTTGCACATTTCCCCAACCCAGCAAAACAACGAAAAGTGATAAAAGCGCTGCAGCCGGAAACCGATATCCATAGCGCCAACCGAGTGCCGCTGCAACACCAATGATCGCATAGACAAACAAGATAAAATGCGCCAAGTAGCGATTGACGAAAATCGGCATAATAGGGGGCAACGAAATAAGTATGAAGAATGCTAATGGCACCAGCGCCAAACATAGCAATAAATCCAATGAATGCCTGCTAGCCGGTGGCATACGACGACGCGTTCGATCAAGTAAGTAAATCGCCAGGCCTACGACTAATAAAATGCCGAGTGCCGTCCAGCTGCCAATGCTCCATTCGGGCGTATACACTAATACTTGGCCAATGATATCGCCGATACTCGTCAGATTCAGTCGCTGGCCAATACCTGGTAGTGCCGAATGTGTTAATTGAAAAATGAGCGTCGGAACGTATGCGACAAAGGCCACACCTACAGCCACGAATGTCCACAGCCACGGCTGACGACGCAACCCGCCACGTCGGTGATGTGCCCACAGCCATACAACATGCGCCAACCATACGACTGCTGTCATATACAACGTATACATTCCTGCGACAACTAATAATCCATAAACCACCCACCAGCGGCGATCTGTTTTAGATTCGACTGCTTTCACCAGCACCAGACTCGCAAGAGCAACAATGAGTCCTGCCAGCGCATACATACGAACTTCAAATCCATATCGTAGCCAAAATGGTGCAATTATCAAAAGTGGTAAAACAACCAACGCTACACGTACCGTAAATAATCGCCTGAGTAACAATGCGACAATTCCGACTGTCGCGGCTGCCAGTAATGCACTCATACTTCTGAGTGCTAATTCGCTCCAACCGAATATACTCCCCCAGATTTTCAGCATTAGATAGAATAACGGCGGATGAGCATCAACGCCAGTAAGGCGCAACAATTCGCCGACGGGTTGTTTGGCCAAAATAATCGAATAGTTTTCGTCAAACCAAATGTTCTGGCCCATACCCATGAAAAGTACCAACGCAAAAGTCGCTAACATCGCCGTCGCTAGTACGCACCAGAAGCGTCGCACAATTAATTCCAAAACCAAGTTCGTTCGTCTTTTCATGACGTCTTCTTTCGAAACACGACCCTGCTGTACCATAGATAATTCCAAATCAGACTAATAACCGTCGCGATAATCTTTGCCATAATCAATATGAGTGTTGCGTGATCATTACCAACCAGAACCTGCAACCAATTACTCGCACCTGTCATCACTAGGGTCTGAATCAACCAGAGTCCTGTCAATGTAACAACAATAAATAGTACTATTTGACGACGATTATGATTATCAATATTACCAAAGACTGCCTTTTTATTAAGCATATAGCTGACCGTAAGAGCTCCACTCGTCGAGATGATATTCGCTAGTATCGACGGCAAACCTATCAGCGTAACCAGACTTATCAGTAAAGCAAAGTCTGTTGCCGTATTCACCAGGCCAACCAGACCAAAGCGAAATTTTTGAGAACTAAGCAAGCCCAAAGTAGTTCGTCGTAGAGAGAATGTCACATGACCCATCGTGCATTCACTATATCATATTCGTCCCTGTTTTCGCCTGAGGCGAAATGAGGTATAATAGCTCGAGCACATGCAGCACACATCGGGGTGTGGCGCAGTTGATAGCGCGCTCGGTTTGGGACCGAGAGGTCGAAGGTTTGAGTCCTTTCACCCCGACCAAAGAAAAATAACTGTTCGTACGAACAGTTATTTTTCTTAATGGTGGTGCCCATGCATCAAAGCATGCCCCTTGCCCCTCGCAATCAGCCAGCGATTTACCGGAACGGTCACAACGAACGCAACAACGAGCGATCCTGCTAAAGTCAACCAAAATAATGCATCAGTCAAATGAGCATCAAGTGCACCAGGTACAGCAACAATGACGGCATTATCGACAATTTCCATTGTTGTAATTGACAAAGTATCGGCAGCCAGAACAATTGGCAATGCTGGCCGCAAAGCAACACCGCTTGCGAGTACTGATCTCAGTGACAGTGCATAACCAAACACAAACGCTAAAACAATTGAAAGCACAACTGTGGCAAAGTTTGACCAACCCCATGCCGTTCCCAGCACCATTCCCAACACCTCACCAATCGCACAGCCAGTCAAGCAATGCAATGTCGCTTGAACTGCCATCCTTGTTAATCCTTGATCCATATTACATATTATATCTCGATTTTTGGTATCATGAACAAGTATGTTTGAAATTATCTTTGGTGGATTAGTTGCTGTCTCACTCGTCGCGACCTATGTCACTAATCCCTTTTCGAAGTTGAGTATTATCCGACTGCCATTTCGAATACGATTAGATTTAGAAGTCCACGAAACCATCAATAAAAACGCCAAACTCAAGGTTAAAAACCAGTGGTATTGGCGTTGGTTTGCGATGTATCAATCAGGATTATATATTCTGACAACCCGTTATTTTCATAGCCCTGCCGCTTCCGGTGAAACGGTTGACGAAATTATTAGCGACATACATAAACTGCGCTACGACCCAAATAAATTGCTACTCATTTCAGGCGATCACTTCAACGGCCTGTTCGTACGCAACCTTGGCGTATTCTACTACCCGATGCTGGATGCCGCTCTGCACACTACTGAGGAGGATTGGAATAATCGCCAGACAGTGTATTTGCAAAGTGTTGCTTACGCACTTGGCGTGTTCGCTAAAAACCCGCAGCTGACGACAACAATCGTCTCGATGGGGCCGTATTCTGCAACTTGTGTCAACTTTTATGCATATCCGTCTGATTCGATGTACGGGATTCTATATGCCCTCGCCGCACTTTCTGGGCACGAGACAGCGAACCCGTACAACTACGGCCGCAACCGTCATATTCTTGATACCAACCTGGCCACTTCGCATTTGATCAAACAGTACCGTGACACGCTTATTGCATTATATGAAAGTTATCAAAACAAAGTGATCGATGAGCAAACCGGCCTAATCAAACGCGGACTTCATCTATCAGGTGCCAAAGACATTACACGCCGATCAAGCAGCTTTTATGACAACGTGATTTATTGGAAAACGACTCAACTAGCAATGACACTCGGCCTCATTTCGACTGATAAAAAATATCTGACAAAATTAAAAAAGCAAATCATCGAAACATTCTGGCTGCCTGATGAGGGTTATTTCATGGAGGATCTATCAGACGAAGGTATTCACCGCAAATACTATTCATCCGATTGGTTGATAGTGCTCGCAACAGGCTTTTTAGACCCGCTCGATACACAAGAATCACACTATTATAAACGTTCTGTTGACTATATCCAGCGTGAAAAGATCGACCAGCCATTTGCCATTAAATACCAGCAAGATACCCGTGCTCACCGCCAGTTCCTACCAGTCCGATTGGCTGTCGCCAGTTATGGCGGCGATGCGATTTGGAGTTTTTGGGGCATGGAATATATCAAAACTTTAGTATTACTCTATCGACTGACAGGAAATAAAACATATAAACAAACCGCAAAATATCATATCGATAAATACGAAATAAATATGGTTAAAAATAGCGGCTTCCCGGAAGTTTACGATCCACAAGGAAAATTACTGCAAACACCTTTTTATCGCAGTATTCGTCAGACCGGCTGGGTGATCGGATTCGAACAGGCACGCCAAATGTACCGAACAATATGCGAATAACGGTTATGGTAAGCTAGAAAGCATGAACCATTGGATTAAAAAACTTGATAGAACAATTATTCACCTCGCGCAGGCATGGTATTTGCCTGTCGCAAGAATTGCCTTTTTCATTATCTTTTTCTATTTTGGAGCACTCAAACTT
>CAYIQY010000027.1:0-12228 GCA_964365665.1 uncultured Candidatus Saccharibacteria bacterium
CCACGCCTCAGTGTCACGATCAGCAACATGCATGTCAGTGCCCAGCTGATTGATGACGTGAGCGCGAAGACTCTCGCTGCCAGCACTACTGTTGGTAGCAAACAAGAAGGAACGCTCGCCGAACAAGCCGCATTTGTTGGTACAGATATCGCGAAGAAAGCTAAAAAAGCAAAGGTAACCAAAGCGGTCTTTGATCGCAATGGTCGCCAGTACGCCGCGCGACTGAGCGCACTTGCCGACGCCGCACGTAAAGAAGGATTGGAGATTTAATATGGCTGAAGTACAAACACAAGCCCCGGCTCCTGCGACACCTCAACAAGGTAATCGCCAGGGTGGTCGTCCACCACGCCGCGACAATCGTCGTGACGTTCCGAGCGAACCAAAAGAATACGAAGAACTCGTCATCAACATTGACCGCGTTGCACGTGTCGTCAAAGGTGGCCGCCGTTTCCGATTCAAGGCACTCGTTGTCGTCGGTAATAACAAAGGTAAAGTCGGCGTTGGCGTGTCTAAAGGCGCTGATGTCCAGGCAGCCGTCGCCAAAGCGACTGATGTTGCCAAAAAGCACCTGATTATCGTTCCAATTGCGAACGAAACGATTCCACATGACGTAGAAATCCGTTTCTCTGGCGCTCAAGTACTCCTTAAACCAGCTGCGCCTGGTACCGGCATTATTGCCGGCGGTGTCGTTCGTCAGATTATCGGTGTCACAGGCATCCGTAACATGCTATCGAAATCACTCGGATCAACAAACAAGGTCAACATTGCCTACGCAACGATCGAAGCATTACAGAGCCTTGTCCCACGTGACCAATGGCTGAATGCTCCAAAAAAGACTGTAAAGAAAGAGAAAACAGCTGAAGTCAGCGAAGAAGTAGCTGAAAAGCCAGCCCCAGCTAAAAAGGCCGTTGCCAAGAAAGCTCCTGCAAAGAAGGAAGACAAGTAATGAAATATAACGAACTCCAAGTAGCTCCTAAAAAAGGCAAAAAGCGCGTCGGACGTGGTATTTCTGCCGGTGGTGGTAAAACTGCTGGTCGTGGTACTAAAGGTCAAGGCGCTCGTACTGGTAAAAAACTAGGCGCAATGTTCATGGGTGGCCAGCGTACGCTCGTTACTGCTGTTCCAAAAGCTCGTGGCTTTAAATCACTGCGTACACCTGCCCAAGTCGTATATCTGGATCATTTGAACAACGTCAAAGCTAAATCTGTCGACAACTTCACATTGTTCGAAGAAGGCTACGTTGCAACGCCATTCCACACGGTCAAGGTGATTGCTCGTGGCGAACTGACAAAAGCAGTGAACCTGCACGTTCAGGGTGCTAGCGCATCTGTCCAAGCAGCTATCAAAAAAGCTGGCGGCACATTCGTCAAAACCCCGACACCACTCAAAAAATCGGCCAAAGAAGCCGAAAAAGCAGACAAATAGTCCCTGAAAACAAAATCGCCCCGACACAAGACCGGCTTCCCGGCTGTGCGGGGCGATTTTGTGTCGGGGTCAGAGAGCTCTGGAGGCTTCAGATAGGTATTCGTTGACGTACACGTTCTCGCAGCCATCAATGCTGACGCCTTGTACCTGCGGCCCGTAGCGCAATTCCTTGCTCTGGTCTGATTCGAGTCGGAACACCACCTCCAGGAACATCCCGTCTACACCCCCGTATCCAGGGGTGAATGTGAGCTCATTGTTCAGGAACCGACATTCCCAGCACAAAAGCATGATCGTCCCTCTTCCCATCGGAGATTCCGGGCTACGCTCCCTATCGGGTCTGAAGACGCCGTCGAGCACGTAAAGTGCTTCGTTGTTGATTGTTGAGACAAACGGGCGCTTTGGCACGAAAAACTTGCCGGTATTCGAATGGATCATGGTCATCCCTTCTCTCATATGAAGACCATTGACTTTAATGTAACACCATATTCTAGTAACTTCAATTGCTTACGTTTAACCAATACATTTTTTTGTACGAAGTGGGAATGACCTGTTATAATAGTCCAGAATACTGAGCGAGGAACAGACCTTAGAATAGGAAACACTTATTACCCATGAACTGGAAAACAATTTTTCGATCATTTAAGAACCGCGACATGCTCAAACGCATCGGTATTGTATTCGGCCTCGTTGTCGTATATCGATTCCTGTCGCATGTACCAGTCCCACTTGCAGAGCCGACGAAGCTCAAAGAGGTTATTGAAAGTGTTGTTAGCTCGTCTGATTTTGGTGGATTTTTAAACCTCCTCTCCGGTGGCGCATTAGCTAGCTTTTCAATCGTACTGGTTGGTCTTAGCCCGTTCATTACGGCTAGTATTATCACACAGCTATTGACCAAAGCTATTCCAAAACTTGAAGAATTGCACAAGGACGGTGAGTCCGGCCGTCGCAAAATCAACCAATGGACGCGCATGCTATCCGTACCCCTGGCTATCGTCCAATCGATTGCCTTCATCTATATTCTGCGCCAGACAGTGCTAGCCGGCAACACAACAGTGCTCAACAATGCCACACCGGTTGAGTGGACGGTTGCCGTACTTGCAATGACTGCCGGGGCAATTATGCTGATGTGGTTAGGCGAGCTGATAACCGAACAAGGTATCGGTAATGGTATATCGATGTTGATCTTTGCCGGTATTATTAGCCAACTACCTTCGACGCTCGCGACACTGGGTACGTCCCTTCTGGATACGTCCAAGGGGTCACTGAGCGTCTTTGGATGGTTCAACATTCCTGTTAATCCGACATCGTTCTGGGTGAGTTTGGCGATTGCCACGGCCTCGTTAATGGTGCTTTATTTGTTGGTCAAAATTAATGAAGCCCAGCGTGTCGTCACAATTAACTATGCCAAACGCGTACAGGGTAATAGCAGCTACGGTGGTGTCAAAAGCATCTTGCCTATCAAACTGATCGCAGCCGGTGTAATCCCTGTCATCTTTGCGGTAGCCTTCCTGAGCCTTCCTGCCTTTATGGGACAGGTGCTCAAAGCGACAGGCAATGTCCAATACCTTGAACTAGCGAACAATCTGATCACCTGGTTTCAGGCTCCGCAGCCAGGTGCCTTTACGGGTGACACGCTCGCTGCACTCATCTACCCGGCAAGTTATTTTGCACTGGTGATTATCTTTACATATTTCTATACGGGTATCGTCTTTAATAGCAACGAAATCGCCGAAAACCTGCAAAAGCAAGGTGGCTTTATCGAAGGTATTCGTCCTGGTATCCAAACCGAAAAATATTTGTCGCGCACCGTTAATCGATTGATTCTCTTTGGGTCACTGACACTTGGCATTATCGCCGTCCTACCGTTTATTGCCGAATACATATTTGCCCAGGCCGGTATTACAGGTATTCAAAACCTCGCCATCGGTGGTACTGGTATCCTGATCGTTGTATCAGTAGCTCTCGAAAGCCTCCGCCAGATCAACTCACGCGCACTGATGGTAACTTACGATGATTATAAATAACGAAGTATTTGTAAGCCTACGTGCGCGCGAATGCCGGTACGACTACAAATAGGTAAATAGCAGTGGCGGGACTCTATATTGATCGAAAAAAAGAACGACATATCGGCCGGTGGCTGTTTTGGCTATTGTTTGTCGTATTGCTTGCGACTGCGGGATGGTTTGGCTATCAGTGGTTTATTACTGGCTCTCAACCGCCGCTCGTGCCTCTGCCTGCCGCAGCGTTGGCAGATCCGTCCGTTGATGAGACCCCGGTCAACCAGGCCGCTATTGATAACTACACTGTTCCCGCAACCCATCCACGCTATATCAGCATTCCCTCTCTTGATGTCAACAGAGCCCGCGTTCAATCCGTAGGACTTACGAAAACGAATACATTGGATACGCCTAAAAACATCAGTGACACCGCCTGGTACAAGGAAAGTGCTATACCTGGTCAGGGATATGGCGCAGTATTGATTGACGGCCATAACGGCGGTATCACCCGTGATGGCGTCTTCATCAATCTCAATAAACTCAAAGACGGCGACGAAATCACCATTGAACGTGGTGACGGTAAAAAAATCACCTATAGCGTCGTCGAAAATCGTACCGAATCGCTAAAAGATGCCAATACAACCGGCATGAAACGCCTTATGATGCCATTTGACACGACAAAAGAAGGCCTAGGACTAATTACCTGTGCCGGCAACTGGATCCCACGGGATAAAGTATTCGACAAACGCATCCTAGTCCGTGCCGTCGCCGTATAGTACTTATACTTTGAAAATGACAGTATCTCTGCCACAATACAGTTTTAGATGGATAGAAATCACGCGCCTGAATATTATCAGACTCCCGAAACCTATGGTGTACTTTTATTTACGTATGTAAGTTTAAGAAAACATTGCGAAGTACCAGATGACGCTCAAGTGAATGAGCGGGGAGTTGTCAAGGGTGAAGTGACTGCTATTAGTACAGACGCGGTGGAGCCTCTTCTTTCGAATCAGGATGAAGTTCCCGATGAGTTTGATCCGGCAAACACAAACAAGATACTTCGAGAACTTTCGGTCACAGGTGCAGTTCAGTATACGAATGTCTACAAATCACTTATCAATATTGAATTTAGTACGTCCTTTGATCGGCTAAATTACGAAGAAGCATTCAGAAACTCACCCCGCTCTCACTGATAAGCGATACTGTTCCCGGGGACAGCCCTAAGGGTTACAGTTAGATAGCTATTGACGCCGTCCATGGTTTTGCTACAATAGAAATATCAATTTCGAGGGTCGCGGTAAAAACGCGAAAGTCTTTGCTCGAAACACTTTACGCGGTCACATTTTTGGTGTATAATGAACCATTGTTAACTATGGCAGGTCAAAAGGAAGTCATCAAACTGGTCGGTAAGGTTGTGGAAGCACTGCCTAACACCCAGTTCCGTGTCGAACTGGAGAACGGTCATAGCGTCCTGTGCCATATATCGGGCAAAATGCGCAAGCATTACATCCGATTGGTACCGGGCGATAAAGTGGAAGTCGAGTTGACCCCTTACGATCTTACGAAGGGCAGAATCAGCTTCCGCTTGAAAGACGAACCGCGACCCGTCGTGAATTCGTAAAAGAATTATTAAATAAACCATAGGAGTTTTCTTGGGGTCATGAAAGTACGTGCGAGTGTAAAAAAAATCAGCCCTGGTGATCAGATCGTACGCCGTAAAGGCGTCCTCCGGGTCATAAACAAGAAAAAACCTAAGAATAAGCAAAGGCAGGGTTAAGCATGGCTCGAATTGCAGGGATTGTTATTCCCGCAGAAAAGCAGGTGCACATTGGACTGACGTATATTTACGGCATTGGTCCTCGGCACGCTGCGGCCATCCTTGCGGCGGCAAATGTAATGCCGACCACTCGGGTGAAAGATCTCACCGAGGCTGAAGAACAACGTCTCCGCGAAGTAATCGACCGCGATTACACCGTCGAAGGCGATTTGCAGCGTCAAGTGACCAACAATATCAAACGGTTGAAAGACATTGGTTCTTACCGCGGACTACGGCACAAAGCCGGCCTCCCAGTGAACGGCCAACGCACTCGTACCAACGCCCGTACCCGCAAGGGTCGCGCAGTTGCCGTCGGTGGCGCTCAACCTAAGTCGGCGTCCAAGACGTAGGAAGGAACAGATATGGCAGATACAGTAACAACTACCACGGCGCCCAAAGCCGCTACGCGTAAAAAGCAAAAGCGATCTGTTCCGGCTGGACAATTGCATATTCAAGCAACATTTAATAATACGATCATCACCTTTACAGATAAAAAGGGTAACGTACTGACAGCGAGCAGTGCTGGTGCCTGCGGATTCCGCGGCAGCAAAAAAGGCACGGCTTACGCATCTCAAGTCGCGACTGAAAAAGCGGCTGAAGCTGCGAAAGCACAATATGGTTTGAACAGTATTGATGTGTTCGTCAAAGGCGTTGGCCTTGGTCGTGACGCAGCCGTTCGTGCCGTTGGCGCCTACGGAATCAGCGTTGACAGTATTACTGATGTGACAGGTGTTCCCCATGGTGGTGTACGACCAAAGGGAGCGAGGAGAGCATAATGGCACGAGATACTTCACCAATCGTTAAACAATCACGCCGCGAGGGTTATGCACTGCATCCCAAAGCGCACAAGATTATGGTCAAAAAGACTGGTATCCCTGGTCAACACGCACACGGCCGCCAAGGCAAACCAAGTCTGTACCTGACTCAGCTACGCGAAAAGCAGAAAGTTCGCCGTATTTACGGCCTACTGGAAAAGCAATTTGCTAATTTGATGAATGAAGCAAGTCGCCGACCTGGCCTCGCGGGCGAAAACTTACTGCAATTACTCGAACTTCGCCTCGATAACGTCGTTTACCGCGCTGGATTCGCGACAAGCCGCCGTGCTGCCCGTCAATTGGTTGGCCACGGTCACCTGATGCTGAACGGCCGCCGTGTCGACATCCCGTCAATCCGTGTCAAAGCCGGTGACGAGATCGTCGTTCGTCCAAAAAGTACCAAATCAGGCTATTTCAGCCAGATTGATGATATCGCCAGCAATTCTGTCCAAATCCCGATCAGCTGGCTGAAAAGTGATATTAAAAAGCTGAAAATTGACGTTACTGGTTTGCCGAAACGCGAAGAAGCCGAAGTCGATATCAATGAACAACTAATCGTCGAGTATTACTCTCGTTAACAAAGGAGCACACGCTATGTCAAAAGTTATTCACAACCCATTATTGGCCGCCATCAACGAGAACACTGCGACCAGTGCTGAATTTGTTATCGAACCGCTACACATCGGTTACGGCAACACTCTTGGTAACAGTTTCCGCCGCGTTCTTTTGTCGAGCATTCAGGGTGCTGCCATCGTTGCTTTCCGCATCGAAGGCGCAACACATGAATTCACGACAATTCCAGGTGTCAAAGAAGATGTCGTTGACATCATGCTGAACCTGAAAAACGTTCGCCTGAAGGTTCACACTGACGAACCTGTCGAACTACGTCTTGAGAAAAAGGGCGCAGGCGTCATTACAGCTGGCGACATCAAAACAACAGCTGATGTTGAAGTCGTTAACCCTAACCAAGTCATCGCTACTATTGATGATCCAAAGAAATCTGTCCTGTTCGACCTCGTTGTCGAAGCTGGACGCGGTTACCGCACGATCGAAGACAGCAGTACCGACCGTCTGCACAGCGACATGATTGCACTTGATGCCGTCTTTAGTCCCGTCCTCCGCGTTCGCTACAAAGTTGACAACACTCGTGTTGGTCAAGAAACGAACCTGGACAAACTTTTGCTGACAATCGAAACTGATGGTGCGTTGACTCCTCGCGAAGCCTTCGAAGAAGCTGCAGCAATCCTCGTTAACCAGTACACAGCTTTGGCTGGCAGCACGACTGTCGAAGCCGCACCTGCACTTGGTCACAGCGAAAGCGACGAAACTTCAGAACTGAACACTCCTATCGAAGAGTTAAACCTGACTGCTCGTACAGCTAACGCCCTCGTCAACAACGACATTCGTACCGTTCACGACTTGGTCACACTGAGCGAACAGGATCTGCGCGAACTGAAAGGCTTTGGCAGCAAAGCTCTTGATGAGGTCAAAGATAAATTGGCGGAATTGGAACTTTAGATATGCACAGGCACGGATATAAAGGCCGCAAATTTGGCCGAGAACGCGATCAGCGCCGAGCATTGCTCAAGGGGCTAGCGACGAGTTTAGTTGATTATGGCCAAATCGAAACAACCCTTGAAAAGGCAAAAGAAACAAGTCGCTACATCGAAAAGCTCATCACCAAAGCTAAAAAAGGTGATCTTGCTAACCGCCGTATGGTTATTGCAGGGCTCAGTACGCTTGCATCAGCCAACAAACTAGTTGACGAGATTGCACCACAATTAACTGGCCGTACCAGTGGTCACGTTCGCGTACAACGAACACGACTACGAACCGGTGACGGCGCTCAGATGGCGACAATCGGTTTTGTTGATGAACTAAAAGCAGTCGAGAAGACAGCCGTTGTTAAACCAGTGGTCAAGAAGGCTACGAAAGAAAAGGTAAAAGCATAATGAAATCACTTAAAATGCCGAAGACATTTTCGCAGAAAACAGCTGACGTATCACGTCGCTGGATCTTGATTGATGCATCGAGCGCACCACTTGGCCGTGTTTCAACAGAGATCTCGAAATATCTGATCGGCAAATACAAGCCAACCTATACGCCACATGTTGACGGCGGTGACTATGTTGTTGTTATCAACGCCAAAGACATCGTTGTCACTGGTGCCAAAGAGACTGACAAGATATACTACCGACACTCCGGCTTTCCAGGCGGCATCAAAGATGCCACGCTAAAGGAAGTTCGCGAGAAATTCCCAGAACGAATCATTGAAAAAGCAGTTCAAGGCATGCTTCCTAAAAACAAGCTGTCTCCAGAGCGTATGAAGCGACTCAAGGTGTTTCCTGGCGCAGAGCATGCTCATACAGCCCAAACACCAGAGAAAGTTGAGGTAATGTAATATGGCTGAAAAGAAATACTTTTATGGTCTCGGACGCCGCAAAGCAGCAACTGCTCGTGCGCGTCTCTACACTGGCAAAGGCAACCTGACCATCAACGACAAACCTGCAGGTGAATACCTCGACGGTAACAAATCACTACTTGCAGAGTTGACTGATCCGCTAGCCCTCGTTGGCAAACAAAAAGAATTCGATATCACTGTCCTCGTATCAGGTGGTGGTATCTCTGGACAAGTTGATGCGATCAAGCTAGCAATTGCAAAGGCAATTACTGTTGGACACGCTGACCTCCGTAGTACACTGAAAAAAGCCGAATTCCTGCGCCGCGATCCACGCGAAAAAGAACGCAAGAAATACGGTCTACGATCTGCTCGTAAACGCGAACAGTACTCGAAACGTTAGTCGGATTCTACCTACAAAATACCCCGTCACAGGGGTATTTTTGTTTGAAGTACCCATGTCGATGATAAGATAGACGTATGTTCGGTACTCTCATTCATCGTTGGCTAAGGATCCCGTACACGCTCAATGTTCGCTATAACCAGCGGCCAAAGAAGGCGAGGGTAACAATATTATTTATTCATGGCATTGGTACATCTGGGGATCAGTGGAACGAGGTCGTGACAAAGCTCCCTTCAAACGTCAATGTCATAACGATCGACCTCCTTGGTTTCGGCAATTCACCAATGCCAAAATGGGCTGTTTATAGCGCCAAGACCCAGGCGCGCTCGGTTCTTGCCACTATTTTTAAACTCCACATTACGACACCCATCATTATCGTAGGGCATTCACTTGGCGCACTTGTTGGTATTGAAATGGCCAGGCGCTATCCTTTACTCATCAAGAGCCTTATACTCTGCAGCCCACCTCTTTATCGTAATGACACATCGCGGTTTCCCCGTAGCGAGACGATACTCAGAAGCCTGTACCGGGCTGCTCGGGATCATCCGGACAGATTTATGCAAATCGCGGAATTAGCACATAAGTATAAACTTGTCCAAGGCACTTTTAATCTGACTCACGAAAATATTGATAGCTATATGGCTGCACTCGGGGCAATGATCATCAACCAGACATCACTTGAGGATGCCTACAGCATCAAGATCCCCACCTTGATTATTCGAGGCAGCCTCGACCCGATCGTCGTACCGCAAAATTTCGCTAAATTAGCCAAAGCCAATCCCAATATTTCTGTAAAAACGATATTGGCAGGGCACAATATATATGGTCGGTTTATCCCAACTGTGACTGAGGTTATCAATAACCAGTTGCGTAAACCCCGTAAAGATGCTAAAGTTAGTAACTAATGAGTACAGAACGAAGAGACATTGCAGCCGAGGTTACGACTTCTAATTCGGAGGAAGCTAACGGTTCAATAAGTTTTAATCACGCAGCATATGTCGAAGCATTTAGTGAGAGTTATCCAGACCCGAGCGCTTTCCCTAGTCATGTAGAGGTGCCTCGTAATAATGATCCTCATAGTCCTGACTACTTTTTCCCACCAGTCGAAGAGGCGCCATCAAAGCCACTTCGATTCAATGGGCAACTTCCTGGAATCGAACGACCTGGACAAACCAAGTAACTCTTGAGTTATAATAAAGCATAGTTATGACAAAACCTGTAATTCTCACTGGCCTGCGTGCTAATAATGACCTCACACTTGGCAATTATCTTGGTGCAATGCTACCCATCGTTGAAATGGCTCAAAAACATGCTGGCGAGTACCAGATTAATATGTTTATCCCCGATCTGCACAGTTTTACGACCCCGATTGATCATGGCACCTTGCAAGAACAGATCATGCAAAATGCCCGTCTGTACAGTGCCGCTGGCCTTCCCCTTAACAACGATAGTATATTACTCTACCGCCAAAGCTATGTTCCTGCACATAGCGAACTGACATGGATTTTGGATTGCTTTGCGGGGATAGGCGAGCTAAGCCGCATGATTGAATATAAGGAAAAGGCAGCTAAAATTGGTGAAGAACGAGTCGGAGTTGGGCTATTTAATTATCCTGTCCTTATGGCGGCAGATATATTGCTATACAATGCCAGTTACGTGCCCGTAGGTGACGACCAACGCCAACACCTTGAATTCGCTCGTCATATCGGCGATCGAATGAATGCTAAATTTGGAGATATCTTCACCATACCACTGTCCGTTGAGAAACATACTGAATTTTTTGACAAGGGTCAGGCGCTCCGAATCATGGATCTGCAGATTCCTATCAAAAAAATGAGCAAATCTGATGAAAGCGAGAAAGGTGTTATCTTTTTGACCGATACACCTGGCGAAGCGGCGAAGAAAGTTATGTCCGCTACTACTGATGATAAAGCGAGTGTTAATTATGACCCTATCGAACAGCCAGGAATTAGCAATTTACTCCAAATCCTCGCCCTACTTCGTGGCCAGAATCTTGACGATACGGAACTCGCGTTCAAAGGTCAGTCCAGCTATGGTGACTTTAAACGAACGGTTGCTGATGAAGTTGCTGGCTTTTTGACGGTATTCCAGGCGAAACTAGCTGATATTGATGATAGTGCGATCAATACCGCGTTCGAACGATCAGAAAAGCAAGCGAACGAACAAGCGAACACGACATTATTACGAGTCCAGCAAGCCGTCGGACTGCGACCGAAGGCTTAATATGCGTCTAGACGCCTACCTGGCACAATACTGGCCCGAAACATCGCGGTCAACCTGGCAAAAGCATATAGCTGCCGGCTATGTCATGGTTGATGGTGTCGTCGAGACCAGCAGCAAGCGCACACTCAGTGAAGATGATGAAGTGACTGTCAATGTGCCAGATGTCCCGACATTCGAAGATCAGACGCTCCCAATCATTTACCAGGATGATAATGTAATCGTGATCAACAAACCAACCGGTGTATTAACGCACAGCAAGGGCGAAATCAACCAAGAATTCACAGTCGCTGATTTTTTCAAACATTTCTCGACGTATCACATAGATACTAATCGCCCGGGCATCATTCACCGCCTGGATCGTGATACGAGCGGAGTGCTCATGGGTGCGTTGAACGACGACACCGCATCCATGCTGCAGCGACAATTTGCTGATCGCAAAGTCCACAAGATCTATATGGCCGTTGTTGTTGGTGTTCCCAAACAGCCCGAGGCATTGATCGATTTGCCAATAGGTCGCAACCCCAAATCACCAAGCATGTTCCGAGTTGACCCAAGTGGCAAATCCGCCAAAACTACCTATAAAGTACTCGCGAGCAATGAAAAATACAGCCTGGTTGAACTTCGTCCACAAACTGGCCGTACGCATCAATTACGTGTTCATATGGCACATATAGGCACGCCGATTCACGGTGACAAGGTATACGGCAAAGCCGCCGATAGAATGTATTTGCACGCAGCCAGTCTCGAGATTACCATCCCCAAAGGTGACCGTCGTACATTCACAGCTCCCGTTCCGCCAGAATTTGCCAAACTCGTAGAGGAATAGTCATGTTTAACGACCTGATACTACATACCAAAACACGGCAGCTTATCGAAAAGATAGCAACCGACCTCCCTCATGGACTGATTATCGATGGCGCAAGCGGCAGCGGTGTCGTGACCGTCGCAAAGGCATTGGCGGCGAGTGCCAACTCTCCAGCCTTTGTTTTACTGCCTAAAAAGAAGCTAAAAGGCGAAATGGTTATTGATATGGAAGAGGGGAGTATCATCATTGATGATATCCGCCAGCTATACAATCAGACGCGCACCAAACAACCCGGTGAACAGGTCTACATTATTGATACCGGCGA
>CAYIQY010000028.1:0-12145 GCA_964365665.1 uncultured Candidatus Saccharibacteria bacterium
CGAAATAGAAATCGGGTCACGCATCTCGCCAATCATCACCACATCCGGATCCTGACGCAGGCTTGAACGCAACGCTGCCGAGAAACTATAGGTGTCATAGTGCACTTCACGTTGGACGACAACAGATTTTTTGGATTTGTGCGTAAATTCAATTGGATCTTCGATTGTAATAATATGCTGTGATGTTTCGGCATTCAATTTATCGACCAGTGCAGCAAGTGTCGTTGATTTACCGCTACCAGTTGGGCCGGTCACAAGCACCAAGCCACGAGGGTAATTGGCAAAATTCATAACAACCGGCGGAACACCAAGCTCGCTAATCGATTTAATCTCATTCGGTATCAGACGCAGAGCTGCGGCCAGGTTGCCACGCTCATGATAAGCATTGACGCGAAAGCGCCCTAGCGTACCGAAAGCAAAACTAAAATCAAACTCTTTGTCCTTGTCCAAAATTTGTTGCTGATCTTGATCTAAGATAGCGAAAAGCAGTGTTTCGACTGCCGATTCATCAAGAGGGTTGAATCCAGCGACTGGTATCAAAGAACCGTCAACACGAAGCATTGGCGGTAATCCAACCTGCAAATGAAGGTCGGACGCGCGGCGGCGAACGACTTCTTCCAGTAAAATTTCGATTCTGAGTTCTTGGTTTGGCATATGTTTCCTGTCTTCCTACGCGGTATCCGCTGTTACGCGATTTACTTCTTCTAGCGTAGTGATTCCTTGTAGCGCTTTGAGATACCCATCCTGGCGCATGGTAATCATTCCTTCAGCAACTGCGTGTTTTTGAATCTCGTTACTTGTCGCGCGCGCGACAATGAGTTGCTGAATAGTTTCCGTAACGTCCATCACCTCGTACAGGCCGGCTCGACCGCTGTAACCTCTTGGGGTTGCAGGGGTGTCCTTACCCTTGACTAGAGTATAAGCGTTTTGACCCGCTAAGGGCAAGTCTTTGTAGCCTAAATCTTGCGAAATTTGCGCGACTTCCGCTTGCGTCTTAGGGAGCAGATGTCCAACCGTCGTGAGGATGTTCTGTGTTTCTATGGGGTTCGACTGATACACATCACGCTTCTCAGTCACCCGGCGGACAAGCCGCTGCCCGATAATCGTGTTGACGGTACTGGCGATCAAAAATGGTTCGACTTTCATATCCAGCAGGCGCGGCAAGACACCGGCCGCACTGTTCGTGTGGAGCGTGCTGAAGACAAGGTGACCCGTCAGCGACGCCTGCACTGCCAAACTGGCAGTTTCATCGTCGCGGATCTCACCGACCATGACGATATCCGGATCCTGACGCAGAATAGACCGTAGTCCATTAGCAAAAGTCAGACCAACCTCGCTATTCACCTGAATCTGATTGACGCCGGACATCTTATACTCAATCGGGTCTTCAAGTGTGACAATATTAATTGTGTCATCTTTGATTTCCTGGATCAGCGCATACAGGCTGGTCGATTTACCACTACCTGTCGGACCTGATGTCAACACCATTCCGTTTGGACGATGAATACCCTTACGGATAGCACGAAGTGCTCGCCCGGCGTATCCCATTTCCTCGATATTGAAACTGCTGCCTGATTTGTCGAGCAAACGGATGACAACTTGTTCACCCCAAACAACAGGGCTAATAGCAATACGAAGGTCAACTTCTTTATTGGCAACTTTTACGGCAAATTGGCCATCCTGAGGTACGCGATGTTCGTCAATCTTCAGATTGGATAAGATTTTTATTCGACTTACCAGTGCAGGTTCGATGGCTTTGGGAAGTTGCATGATTTCACGAAGCACACCATCAACCCGACAACGAATCTTGAGTGCCGACTCCAGCGGTTCGATATGAATATCGCTTGCTCGCGACTTTACCGCATACTCCAGAATCGTTGATAGTGCACGACTAATCGGCGAATCCTGAACGATTGTTTTGATACTCGTTTCCTGTTCAGTCTTAGCCTCTTGCTCTGAAACCTCTGCGGCTTCATCGACTGTCGATAAATCCGTACGATACTGGTCAAGAACATGACGAACTCCGGACTCAGACGCCATGAATACCTTTAATGGCTTGTCGATAAGGTTGGAAAGATAGTCTACCGCCTGAACATTGCTAGCATCAACCATAGCAACTGCAAGCCTGTTCTGTACCTCAGCTAGAGGTACTGCCATAAAACGTTCAGCGACATCCTCAGAAAGCAGATTAAGCACGTCCTGGCTGATAAGACTTTCGTTAAGATTCACATAGGGGACGCCTGATATATAGGCAATCGAATGAGTCAGCATCTCGTCATCTATGATGTGCTTGTCGGCCAAGAGTTCAAAAAGCGGCCTTTTTACCTCTTCGGATTCTTCCCTTGCCTTCTGAAGTGCGGTTTTCGAAACAAGCCCCTCGTCAATAAGGAGTGTCATCAGCTTGTCTTGCATATCAGTCGTTAGTAGCGCCATTATACAAGTCCTCCGTTAAGGCGACTATTCATTACCGATAACGACCTCAACCGTAGGATTAATTGCATCCTTGTTAAAGATTTTGCTATCTGGTTGATCAACTTCGGCGCTAATCACTGCAGCCGTCCGCACCTTCACGCTGGTACTGGATGGTTTACCGATGACGGCATTTGCCACGAAGTACGCAATAGCGACGCTCAGTGACGCAATCGCGATAATGGCTGCTATCTCGCTCTTTTTCATGGTTTTATCACCTTGTTGGTTAATTCAACTGTCTGCGCAGGATTATAGTAACTGACACCCGTAGCAGTCATGATCACCCGACTACCCTGAGCCTCTACTGTAAGCCCAGTAATGTTAAAGGGTCGAATTGATTTTTCCAGTCGTTCCAGAACCTGACGAAGCGCAGTGTAATTATTCGCATCGGCACTGACCGAAAAAGTAAAGCTAATTTGATTTGATCCAATGCCAGTAGCACCTGTCGGTGACGTATCATCACCTGCTGTCGTTTCTAACCCGTCCACAGGAACCACATTAATCGTCTCAACAACAATGCCTGGCACTCCTGTCAAAAGCTTTGTCTGCAAAGATGAGGCCAGCGCTGTCGAGTTGGCATCGGCAGGCAACGCGTCCAGAATAGACTGCAAAGGAGCTCCGCCATCATTCAACCTCGTAGCCTTCAGGCTCTCGTTAGTATTGAGGACACGTACGTTACCTTTTAATGCATCGACTGTCGTCAGATTCTTTTCCAATACTGATACTGTTTTGTTCTTTTCAAAGATTACCTTCTCGCCAAACAAAATTTTCTGAGCCAAAAAGATGATAAGAACAAGCGAGACACCAACGACCACCGATATTCCGGCAATCCAAATCATCATCATCCTGTTCGCCTGTCTAATTTGTTGGCGCTTGCGCAGTCCAGCTGTTGGCTTATCCATTAGTTTGCTCCTCCCACATCAGCAGCTCGCGTACCGAAGAGGCTCTCGGGTACATGCTTGAACGAATCGGTAGCGTCTTGCCGGTCTGGACGCGTGATAATTGCCTCTTCTGAACTTCTTGCAAAGAGGTTGTCACTGTATTCAAAATCAATCGAGAACCTGAGTACCTTCGCGCCCGAGGCATCTTCACCGTAGCTAAGGTTCGACAGTGCTATATTGTCCGTCAATGGTTCTTTTTTCGTCTTTCCGTCACTGACATAACTGAATGAAGTCCCTTGGATGGTCTTTTTGAGGACATCGGCCGCAACGAAACCATTGGTAGCTTGTCCGTCAATGTGTATGAGATGGTTTTCTGAATCAACCCTTACTAAAGAAAATTTTACTTGGTTAGGCTTTCCGGGATTGATAATGGTGAGGATTTCAAAAAGTCGTGAATCTATGTTCTTTTCATCATGAAGTTTATTAATGTTCGATAATTGACTCTGAACCGTCAGCATATTGGCAAGATCAGGAACCTCTTTTAACTTTGCCGATTTGTCGGTTATAGCACTGTCCGCAAGAGTTGATCGCAGTGCTTGTATGCCATACAAATATACTGCGAGCAGAATAACAAGGCCGACAGACACAAGGCCGACAATTATTGCACCAGATACCACGAGATTCCGGATATGTTTCGCTTTGATCAAATCTTGTTTGATGTCGGGGACAAGGTTAACCTCAATCATACCTTATTCTCCCGTTGTGCTAACCCGACAGCCACAGCAAATTCAGATGACATAGCCGCTAGCTGTTGATCATTGGTTGGGCCACTGACTTTTTGCCACACATTAGCCACAGTGACCTGTATTCCTGTCTTATTGGCGATATATTGATCTAATTGCGGAATTGTACTTGCATATCCAACCAGCAATACATTGCTAATTTTGAGCGCTGGATAACGAGTTTGGAAAAATTTTATTGATTTTGACAATTCAGAGACGAATCCATCGAGCGTACTTTCAATAGCATGAACGACCTGACCTTCCAATTTATCTGGAGCAAGTCCGAATTTCAATATAAATTGTCTTGCTTGCTCTTCTTGAATACCTAAATTCTGAACGGCCGCATGAACAAGTGTTGATAAACCGTTCGGGATCGTCCGAACAAGACGTGGCGCATCTCCGTACACAATAGCGACATTAATCGCCTGTTCACCGATGTCCACAATGACTTGAGCATCTTTCGCGCCCGACAAAGCGACGGCACGAATCATCGCGATCGGATCCGGTTCAGCAGCGATTACTTCAAATCCGAGTCCTTCAACAAGCTCTAGCCGACCCTCTGTATACGATGTTGCGGTACTTGTCAGTAACACTTCTTGTTGTGACGGGTCATGCAGTGATTGCCCTAGAAAAGACCAATCAACCTTGGCTTCATCCAACGACATCGGAATATATTGATCTAATTGATATTTAATCGTTGTCTTTAGGTCTGCCTCGCTGGCGGCAGGCATATCAACGACCGTAATAAATGTCTTGTTCGCTGGTAGGCCGATCGCGACATTTTTGGTTTTGATACCGCTTTGACCGACGACAGTCATAATCACTTCACCCAAACGTTGACGAGCTTCTGCTGAATCACCGGTAGCGGACTTGAGATCAATTGGTGCGTAACCATAGTGACGAAGTGCCCACTTACCTGGCCCTGTCAAACCAAGCTGTACGACCCGAACACCGGTCGTACCGATGTCGAGACCGAAAAAGTCGCCCACGCCTTTTAGTATTGCCATAATAGTCCCTATGATAGCACAAGCAGTATCAGATAGAAAAGCTTTTTTACTCTCTAAAAGAACGGCGGCAGTTCGGACGTATACGTCGTTTGCGCTCTTGAGGGGTTTAATCCGTAGCTTTGCGCCCATAGAACAGCGCTACCTGGCAGATTAATAATCTCCGCTGGATCGCCAACAGTGTTACAATCATCAATCGCAGTTATCACGCAGGCAGAATCGTCAACTTTGGTACGCCATAATAGCAATTCGCGTGCCATAACTGGTCCGTTAATCCTGAGGTCTGGCTCGCGGCCTAAATCTTTATGGCATACTTGTGCCTAACGAGGGGGTGTGTTGCCAGTCCCATTCACACATGTATTAATCACTCCCTCGCCATCTCTTGTACCAGGTGCTATCAGCCATGCGTCAACACGTTTGACATTGTCTCTGATATTAATATTCCGAGCGATAATGACCAATTGGGGTATCTCACTGATGTTGCCATATGTATCCCCTGCCTGGGTGATGTCGTCGGAGATAGTGACTGTTCCCTGTGGCACATACACGATATACGCTTTGCCCTTAGTGGTTGGACTATTCGCAATAGTACTGGTGCTAATCTCAACATTCGCATTTGCAGCTGCATTTTTATATAAGCCAGCGGCACTATTTTGATCAAATCTGATCGGTAGCGTATAACTTGAAGAATTAAGTGGCGTCCGAGACGTCAGAGATGAAATGACATCAGGTATTAAGCCTGGGTTTTCAGCTAAGTACCCGCACTCCGTATTCCGTTCAGGATGCGTCGGATCTCTGACGATATTTGCAAATGTCAATTTGTTGATATTCAAATCACAACTGTTTGTCGATAGCGACCCATCGTACCCACCGTTCCCACCTGCATAGCCTGACAGAGATGCCATACTCCTGATCGGACCCGGTGCCAACACGCCGTATTCGACCCAGCTGCCGTACGTTCGCCCATTTGGCACAGTAGCAGGATCTTTCGTTATTTTGAACCGGCTCGTATAGACTCCGGCGTTAGGATCGGCTACTGTATTGTCGCCGCTAAAATTCCGGCCAACCCTTAAATCACCGCCGTGAATCTGTACCAATGGCACCTTGCCGATGACTGAACAAGCGCCATAAACACGATACTGCGTAGTGCCACTTGGAGTTCTGAGTTGCAAAACTCGGCACACCCTTGTTCCAAGAGGGAGAGTATCGAGATTATCAATTGTTGCCTGTCTGTTCGTATATAGTTGCTTCACGTCGGGAGGGAACGTCGTATTACTGGCACTATTGCCATTATTATTGTCGTCTTTCGATAACTGGCACGTACCGCGTCCTCCGAAAAGACCGAGAATCGCTGGACAGTCAGGCCTATTGTCGCAGTATGAATTTGAGCCGCATATAAAGGGGTTGCCGCTTACATCTGGATTGATTGTGACATCATATATTTGCCAGCTACTAATGCCATCGGTGCTGTCAGTAGTGTCATTACGAACCGAGTAATTAAAAGTTGGCGCCGTATCGCTACTAACGACTGCGTCATTTGATTGAACGATAGGTTTCAGATCATAATCCGCCGTTTGAACATTACATGCCGGGGGTATCTTTGAAGCCAAAAAAGTACTCAAACTGTTGTCAAACTCGAGCGGTCCAATATTAGATGCGTTCGCGTTATCATCATTATTAATTGAACGCGCAAGGTACTTCAGTGCTGTTGCGGTATCTTCAGGATTAATAAAGCCGGCTATAACGTTCGTGCCCGGATAATTCATCCGAGCCTGGTAGGCAGTACCAGTAGCCGACGGATTGCCATCACCCCAGTATTCTCCATCCTGGGGGCGTTCAGGGTTGATAGAGCCTGGATGATTTGGCGCGCCATCAGTCAGCAGCGCAATGACGTCAGGATCACCTTTATCCGGGCTGTGCGCAATGCGCCGTATATCGGGATTAGTGTTCAGCTGCAACGCGAAAGTATTTGTGTCACCATTTCGAACCGGATTATACCCAAAACCCTGTGCGTAATTTGTATAACTACCATTAAGAGGAGCGCTGTCTAACTTTGCTCCGAATGTACCAAAATCAGAATCCGGGCCAAATGCAGTCACATAATCTTGATAATCAGGATTGAAATTAGAGCCCGTCTCCTGATGAGAGAATGTCCAAAAACCTAGCTGCAGGCTAGGGACTGCACTGCGTAAATTAGCGTTACTAAATAAACTCTTGACTTGGTTACGAAACACATTCCAGTTGCTGCTCCCAACCGATGTGGAGTTGTCTAGTACCAGTAACACACGGCACTCTGATGATGAAGCAGCTTGAGCAAGAGCCCTATCCGAGCGACTTGTCATGGCTATCATGCAAACAGCAATTAACAGCAACGCGACAATGTACATCATAGAAAAACGCAGCTTCACTGGTGATCTCACGAACTTTTCCCAGCTAGTGACTTCATTTCGGTCACCTTGGTCGCGTAATATTGTTTATCAAAGCCGGTATCATTGGTTGGGCTGCTCGCCAAACTGCTTGCTAGCGTATAATAAGTCGCCGCATCTGCATATTTTTTACCGTTCTCATACAATCTACCTAACCAGTCAGCTATGTAATACTTGTCACTACTATATGATTCGGCTTTTTTTGCGACCTCTACTGCTTCATCATACTTGCCGAAATTATAAAGTAATAAGGACTGGTCTATTGCCAGCTTCACTTTTCTCGTAGAATCCGGTTCGGCAGCAATTGCCTGCTCGTAAGTGTCAGTAACCCTTCTATCTTCACCTGCTTTGAGCGCGCTCTTTGCATCAGTCAAAGCATCTACCTTGCGGCTCTGCGTATCCTTGCCGGCATAATCTTCGCGAAGCTGCTGAGTATCATATCCACTCGTTCCTGTTATCTGACGAATGATCGTTGTCGTCACGATGAACGTCGCGATAACTGCGATGACAACACCTATTATCAAACCGACAATAATCTTTGCCTTCGTCGTTAACTGTGGTAACTGTCTCACCCGTTTCATATGCTGATTTTGCCAGTCTACTGTTAGTGCTTATGTTAGTGCTGTAGCCATCGTAATATAAAACCAGCATTTTAGCCAGATGAATGAGCCAGTCAGTATCTGTTCTGGATGAGGATGTGTAACTTTTGTTACATCGACGAGTTCAGGACGGATAGTGGCGGCTTAGGCGCTGAAAAAAATGTTTGGTTTTGTATTTTGATGGTTACGGGTATAGCCGACAGATAGAGTTTGGACAAGCAATCGCCTATAATAAGATGTGGTGGGAAAATCAGCTCTAGCAAACATCTCAGATATTGCCGCGCGTACTCGCTGGTCAGTGTTTTTACATTGGTATATGCTGGGCGCCTTGGGTGTATCCGGCCTTTTTGCAATTTATATTGCAGAGGGTTTGAGTGAACGCTTTTTCATCAATGTAGGATTGATTAGCGCATTCATGCTAAGCAATTTCATCTTTTACTTTTTAGCAAAAGTCCAACGCGGCGAGGCTTACTATCGCGGCATAGTCATCAGTTTAATTATCTATGAGCTACTATTCATTACACTAGGTATGTATTTAAACGGTGGCCTGGAAAGCCAGATTTTTATCTTATATGTGGTGCCGATCCTGATGGCAACAGTAACTCTCCGAGGCTTTTGGATATATACCACAGCGATCAGCGCTGTTGTCCTCATTAGCGGCTTTCTGTGGGCTGACTATACGGGATGGATCACCAGTCCCGATAAGTTAACCAGTCTCAGCACGGATTACCAATACGTCCTGAATACCATTGTGTTTATTGGACTCGTCATATTGCTTATTACCTATCTGGCTAGCTATATTATCAATTTATTGCAGCAAAAAGAGCGTCAGGCCATAACAGACATGGAGGCGTTAGCACGTGCCCAGGCTATCGCAAAGGTGGGCAGTTGGGAGTGGGACATTTCGGAAGATGCTATAAGTTGGTCTGAGCAAATGTATAAGATATTCGGTCTCCGCTCGGGAAGCGAAATAAACTATAACGCGTATCTTGAAAGGATACACCCTGACGACCGTCAGCTTCTGACCCAGACAGTTGAACGCAGCCTGAAAACCGGCCGACCCTACCAAATAACCCATCGTGTAATATCGAGTGGGAATAAAATTCTCACAATTCGCGGTGAAGGCCAGCCAATAAAAAATACCGAGGGAAAACCAGTAAAGGTAATTGGTACTGCACGAGATATTACCGCAGAACACGAACTAGAACAAGCAAAGAGTGACTTCGTATCGCTTGCAAGTCACCAGTTACGAACACCGGCCACCGAAGTAAAAATGTTGATAGCACTACTTCGGGATGGCTACGTTGGAAAGCTGACTACCGAGCAGTACGAGCTAGCAGAAAAAGCTTACCAGACTAACGAACGCCAGATAAAAGTGGCGAACGACTTGCTTGGGGTAGCTCAAATTAACGCAGGCCGAATCAGTCTTCAAAAATCACCGATAGAGTTGAGTGAATGGCTTTCAAAGATCGCAGAGGATATTCGACCAATGCTGAAAGAACGCGAACAGCAGTTCATATTCAAGTCTCTCAAAAAGCCCATAACTATTAAGGCTGATGCCGACCGATTACAACTAGTCATCGAGAACCTCATCGAAAACGCCAGTAAATACACACCTGAAGGTGGCAAAATTACACTTAGTTATTCGGCGGGCACATCGCACGCCATAATCAATGTCCGCGATACTGGCTTTGGTATCGCCAAAAGCGACCAAAAGAATATATTTGATATCTACACCAGAGCCAATAACCGATTGGGTACTCATGTTGGAGGCAGTGGCCTTGGACTTTTTTTGGTGAAAAAACTAGTCGATCTCCATCACGGCAAAATTATAGTAATCTCCAAACCTAAAGTTGGTTCTACATTCTCTATACACCTACCCTACAAGTAGAAGACATTACCGGCGTATATTTACGGTACCTCTGTTATAATGGTTGGGTATGAGTTTATCAATCGGTATCGTTGGTCTCCCTAATGTTGGCAAGTCAACCCTTTTTAACGCACTGACGGGCAGTGATATTTTGGCTGCCAACTATCCCTTTGCTACAATCGAACCGAACACTGGCATCGTCCCGGTTCCTGATGATAGATTGTTTGTTTTGGAAAAAATGTATTCTGCCAAAAAAGTCATCCCGGCCACAGTTACCTTCGTTGATATTGCGGGACTGGTTGCCGGTGCATCATCTGGCGAGGGGCTGGGCAATGCCTTCCTGGCAAACATTCGTGAATGTAGCGCGATTGTCCATGTAGTTCGTGCATTCGAAGGCGATGTTATCCATGTCGCTGATCGTATTGATCCGAAATCCGACATCGAAATTATCAACACTGAACTGATCCTGGCCGATCTACAGACAATCGAAAAGCATCTGCCGAAAGTCCAAAAAGAAGCCAAAGCTAAACCAGCCGCAAAAGCAACGGCTGATTATCTGGAAAGTTTGGTTCGCCATTTGCAGGCTGGTACGCCACTATCTGCCCTACCGAGTCTGGATAGTGAAAAACTAGTTAGTTTGAACCTGCTCACGGCCAAACCAGTTATCTATGCGTTCAACGTCGACGAGAATACACTGACAAACGACAGCAAAAGAGCCGAACTTTCAGCGTTAGTTACTCCTGCAAAGAGCGTGTTTATATGCGCACAACTAGAAGAAGAAATCAAAGACCTGACAAATGTCGAAGCCCAAGAATTGCTATCAAGTTATGGCGTCGAGGAAACAGGCCTGCAACAGCTGATTCATAGCGCGTACGAAACACTTGGTTTGCAGAGCTATCTGACAGCCGGTGCCGACGAAGTTCGCGCTTGGACAATTCACTGTGGTGACACTGCTCCGCAGGCTGCTGGTGTGATTCATGGCGATTTCGAACGAGGTTTTATCGCTGCATCAATCGTCGATTATGACGATCTGATCGCCGCAGGTTCTGAATCCGCAGCCAAATCTGCTGGCAAAGTCCGGACTGAAGGCAAAACCTACGTCATGCAACCTGGCGATATCGTTGAATTCCGTTTTAACGTATAAATTATTTCGGTCTAATGAAAACGCCCCAGCTATAAAAGCCTGGGGCGTTTGCGTGCTCGCCTTTACGAGCATGGTAGGTGCTTGTCAGCCAGAGCTGACCGATTCAACAAGATGGAACTCGAGAAACCGTGAGATGTACGTATTCTTCAGCAGGCCCGTTACCGGATCCCGCTCAAGCTCGCACATAACCACGAACCAGCGGTCTGGCTCCTTCGTGAACAAAGGAGCCCAATCCTTAGTGCCGGCTTTTGGTATCGGATGAACCTTCGTTAGCTCGCTCACCAATGTTCCGGTAGGCAACTTCAGTTCAGCACGATAGCCTGATTCCGCCCCACTGTCAGGTGGGATTGAAGTCAAAGCGTTGCACGGTAGTGGTGGATTCGAGTCCGCCTTCGTGTGACAGACGATAACCGTCGTGCCCACACCAGTTCCGGGTAGAACGGCCCAACCGAGATTGGGATCGTTTTGGACGGCTGGTAGCTGCAGAGTACTTGGCAGCACTTCTCCGTTTGCATTCATCGTTGCCGCTTTTGAGTCGATGTTAGGCGACTCATCAGCGGCAGGACTCAATAGCGGAGACTCACCATCTCTCCAGATCGTCAGATGCGTCGGCATGGCTTGCGCGACAGGATCATGACGAATTTGAGGAGTGGAGGGAGCCACCCGCGACTGGGTCGCCGGTGGCTCCGCTGCCTGAGTGCTGGGCACCGACTTTATCTGGGGAACGGTCTGATAGGTCTCCGGCTCTACGAGCACAAAGACCGAACCGCCCACCAGAGCTGCTGCTGCAGCAATGCCGATAATCCCAAGAACTAAGGACTTACGACTCATCCTGCCGCCTTGAGCGATGAATGAGGAACAACGCTCCTGCAACAAGCACCGCAGTGGTAGCCACACCAGCCAAAACAAACTGGTTGGTGCGATCGACGACAAGAGCGCAGTGCTGGGCATCCTCGAGGCCGTGGAGCTC